>CAZDWA010000054.1:0-15948 GCA_964509065.1 uncultured Lentimicrobiaceae bacterium | reverse complement strand
ACCTTTTACCATGGGGCGTATGCTTTCGGGCAGGTCATTCATGTTTGCTGCAATTTCATCGGAATTGATGATTTTGGCGGCTCTCTCGAGCAGGCGTGAGTGCAGGTAGAAGACGTCTCCCGGATATGCTTCACGGCCCGGTGGGCGACGTAGCAACAGTGAAACTTCACGGTAAGCCACCGCTTGCTTCGATAAGTCGTCGTAAATTACAAGAGCAGGTCTTCCGGTATCTCTAAAAAATTCGCCTATGGCAGCACCTGCAAAGGGAGCATAAAATTGTAGGGCGGCAGGGTCGGAGGCCGTAGCAGAAATAATGACCGTATACGGCATTGCTCCATTGTCTTCCAAAGTTTTTTGGATATTGGCTACGGTAGATCCTTTTTGTCCTACGGCAACGTAGATACAATATACCGGCTCGCCTTTTTCATAAAACTCTTTTTGATTGATGATGGTGTCAATGGCAATAGCTGTTTTTCCGGTTTGGCGGTCACCAATAATCAACTCACGCTGACCTCTTCCAATCGGAATCATGGCGTCGATAGCCTTTACTCCGGTTTGCAGTGGTTCGTTTACCGGTTGTCTGAAAATAACACCCGGGGCTTTGCGCTCGAGCGGCATTTCGTAACGTGTTCCGGTTATTTCACCTTTCCCGTCTATGGGCTCACCAAGTGTATTAATTACTCTTCCCAGCATGCCTTCACCAACTTGAATGGAGGCAATATGTCCGGTACGCTTTACAAGGTCGCCTTCGCTTACGCCGCTGGCGCTTCCTAAAAGTACGACCCCTACGTTATCTTCTTCAAGGTTGAGTACAATTCCCATTAAGCCGGTTTTCTCAAAAACGATAAGCTCGCCTGACTCGGCATTGTTCATGCCGTAAATGCGTGCAATACCATCACCGATTTGTAATACAGAGCCTGTTTCTTCGAGTACGGCTTCAGTGCTGAAACCGGCCAGTTCTTGACGCAATATTGCTGATACTTCAGCGGGCTTAATAACTCCCATAATAAATAATTTTTCGCGTTAAATCATTTATAAATATACAAATTTTTCTCGAACTCTTTTTGTAAACGCTCAAGCGTTTTACTTATCGAAGCATCAATCAGATAATCGTTCAGGCGTATTTTAAAGCCTCCGATTAATTCCGGATCGATAATATGTTCGACCAATAACTTTTTATCGGTAAGTTCTTTAACCGATTCAAGTATACGTGCTTGCATCTCGTCAGTAATTTGTTGTGCGGTAGTAAGTTCCACGGCTACAATTCCATTATGATCGAGATGAAAGCTTCTATATTGTGTGGCAATATTCAAAATCTCCTGCCCTCTACCTTTTCGGATGAGAATATCTAAAAAAGTATGTGTGATCGGGCTGATGGTTTGTTTGAATATCTGTTCAAATACCTTTTGTTTTTTCGAAGCCGTAATAATCGGGCTCACTAGCAGCAGTTGTACATCTCGGTTTTCATCCAATATAGTTTGAATCTTGTCGAGGTCGTTCAATACCTCTTCTTCTGCCTTGTTTTCCAGGGCATATTCAAACAACGCCTTTGCATATCTTTTTGCTAAAACTTCATGTTTCATTTTTCGGCTTTATAGTGGCTTTTTCTCAAGAATACGTTCAATATACTGATCGTGGGCTTCGGGCTTTTGCATTTTTTCTTTTAATATCAATTCGGCAACGTCGATGGAAATTTCCGCAATTTGATTTTTAATATCGGTTATTGCGGCCATACGTTCGCTTTCGATACGGTCTTTTGCACTTGCCACGATGCGTTCTGCTTCTTCATTGGCTTTTATGCGTGCTTCGTCAAGCAGTTTATCCCGTATCTTTTTTGCTTCGTTAAGAATCACATCCCGTTCTTCTTTTGCTTCTTTGAGCAATTGTTCGTTATCGATTTTAAGCTTCTTCATCTCTTCGTGGGCAATATCGGCGGCGCGCAATGCATCTTCGATATGTTGCTCCCTGTCTTTGAGGTCCTGAAGAATACCCGGCCATGCAAACTTTTTTAACACATAAAAAACTATTGCGAATGCCAGCAGTGTCCAAAATACGAGTCCAAATCCGGGGCTAACCAGTTCCATATTTCTTAATTTTTGATGTTAAACCTAAAAACAACCTGCCGTTGCAACCAACCGTTACAACGGCAGGTATTTTTTTTTACATGAATACAACCAGCAAACACAATACGATGGCGAAGAAAGCAACGCCTTCGATTAATGCAGCTGACACAATCATGCTGGAGCGGATATCACCTGCAGCCTCGGGCTGACGAGCGATTGACTCCACTGAACTGCGTCCAATGGCACTGATACCACGGCTTGCGCCTAATACGGCAATACTGGCAGCCAATGCGGCAACCATTTTAGCAACCGGAGATAAGTCCAACGCAGCTTGAAGTAAAATACTTAATAAATCCATGATTTTTAGATATTTAGTTATTAAATCAGGTTTCTATAAATGTTAGGCCTGCTTTTCTTCAGCTACATATTCTTCAGCTCCCGCACCAAGGAAAATGGCCGACAGCAGCGTGAACACATAAGCTTGAATAAACGCAACCAATAATTCCAAAAAGTTCATGAAGATTACAAGGCCGAGGGAAAGAACCGACATGCCGTAACCTGCATATATATTTGTTTCGCCAAATACAAAGATAAGACTAATAAATCCAAGTATGATGATATGCCCTGCAGTAATATTGGCAAACAAACGTACCATCAACACAAAAGGCTTGGTAAACATACCTACTACCTCAATAATCGGCATTAAGGGCAAAGGAAACTTGAGCCACCATGGTACGCCGGGAGTGTTGAATATGTTTCGCCAATAGTTTTTGTTCGACATAAAGGTCGTAAGTAAAAAAGTAAATAATGCCAAAACTCCCGTTACGGCAATATTTCCTGTTACATTGGCTCCAAATGGGAAGATGGGAATCAGTCCCAAAAGGTTGTTAAAGAAAATAAAGAAGAATACGGTAAGCAGATAAGGCATATAACGCTCATAATGCTTTTCGCCAATGGAGGGGATGGCGATTTCATCTTTGATAAAAAGTATGCCGTATTCCACAACCGATTGAAAGCCTTTGGGCGCATGTTTTCTCCTTTGACGATACATTTTGGATACATACATGAAAATGAAAATCATCAAGCCGGAAGCGATAAAAACTGCCAACACATTCTTAGTGATGGACATATCGATGGGGCGTACTATGCTTCCATCGGCTTCCTTACGCACGATTTTTCCTTTCAACATACCTTCGGTGCCCAGCTCATAGCCTTTGTATGAGGCTTGGCCATGCTGTAATTTGGCAGAAGAAAAAATATGCCAACTGCCATTGTCATACAATATCACCGGGAGGGGGATACTGATATGCTTGTGACCGAAAGACACGATGTGCCACTCGTAGGAGTCGGTAATATGTTCTACAATCATACTGCCGGCATCGAAGCTTTCATTATCCGATGCTGAGGCGTTTCCAAACGGAAATACACTTAAAACAAATACGAGCAATACGAGTATGCTCGCTTTTTTTCTAATGAACTTTATCATTAATCAGAAAGGTCTTTTTTCAATTTGCAATTTTACGGAAGAATCTGCAATAAACCTCCATTTTTTTGAAATATTTATCATTTTTGCTTGTTTTAATGCCTTTTTGACCTTGTAGCTTGATTAACCAAAGCCAATCCATCGGAAATTTGAAAAGAAAATTGCTTTTAATCTAATTTTATAGTAATTTCAGCAACTGAATCAAAAAGCAAATACTAATTTTTAAAACCAAGAGCCATGAAAAAGATTCTATTTTTTATCGCGTTGATGCTTGGTGCCTTTGCATGTAGTGATTGTAAGAAAGAAGAAAGCCTGTTACACGCTCGTACCAACATAGAAAATTTGTTAGAAAAATATGCCATTGCCATAGAAAACGAAGACTATTTGATGGTCGAAAAGCTATGGGAGGAAGGCGACAGCACCATGTTACTCGGTACTGATTCGCACGAACGCCTGATGGGCTGGTCCAATATACGCAATGCGTATAAAGCACAGTTTGAGCTGATTAGTGATACGTATATTTCTATTCAAGATCAGTTTATTCGCATCAACTGTTCGGGGAATACAGCGTGGTTTTCACAGCGGATGAGCTATAACTTTATTTACGACAGCATCGCACATAGCTTTGAAGGGATGCGTTTTACCGGTGTGTGTATTTTGAATGAGAAAAACCAATGGAAACTGGTGCAGGCGCATCTTTCAATACCCGGAAACATCAATATCGGTCAATAAGTAAAAAATCTTTTTGTGAATAAAGCTGTTCTTTATCAATGATTTAGCTTGAATTTATTGGTGATTTTTGAGAAGATGTCTCCAAAGAACTAAAATTATTTTACCTTTGGGCTGCGAACTGAATTGAAATAGATATGCTTGTAATCGGTATTGCCGGTGGCTCCGGCTCGGGGAAAACTACGGTAGTAAAAAAAATCATTAGAGCGTTGCCAAATAGCTCGGTATCAATCATTTCACAGGATTCATATTATAAAGACAACGGGCATTTGACTCCTGAAGAGCGTAAAAAAATCAATTTTGATCATCCGTCTTCCATCGAGTTTGAGCTTTTGATAAATCAAATTGATCAGCTGCGAAAGAAACAACCGATAAAAATGCCGATATATTCGTATGTAACTTGTGCACGTTCCACCGAAACCGTTCCGGTAAAGCCAACAAAAGTGGTGATAGTGGAAGGAATTTTGGTGTTGACAAATGCCGAATTACGCAAGCGGATGGATATCAAAATTTATGTGGATGCCGATAGCGATGACCGGCTGATGCGAATCATTCAGCGCGATATTGCAGAGCGTGGCCGTAACTTTCAAGAAGTACTTACGCATTATGAAACTTTTGTAAAACCCATGCACTTGCAGTTTATCGATCCTACCAAACGTTTTGCCGATATCATCATCCCACAAGGAGGAGCAAATCAGGTTGCAATTGATATAGTAACCTCGATGATTCGGATGAATTTGTACGAACCTGCATGAATTAAGCCGGTTCAATAACGCATTTTATCGGATAGCTTTTTTGCTAAAACTGCATTGAACATTCGCTTGTCATTGCTTGTTATTATCTGTAAAACAAGCAGAAGCCATGCGAAAGAAAAAGATAAAATCACCTTGTCAGCTTATTTGTACCTATGATGAAGATAAAATCTGCATCGGTTGTTATCGTTCGGCGGAAGAAGTTATTAACTGGGACCGTTATACGGATGAAGAAAAGCTGAAGGTACTCGAAAACACTGCGCAGCGTAGACAAGAAAAAGGAGGCGGTGATTATTACGGTTTCGGATAAGCCTAAAAGTATAACTGTATGGATGTGATATTCCGAATTTCGGCTTGATATGCCTTTAAATCAGCTGTTATAGCTAATATAATACAGTGATTATCAGGTATTAAGAAATTTATAAGCTTTCTAAACGAAAAAGCTTTTTTGGAATGCAAACAAAGTGTAAATTTGTATAACTTACATATGTTAAAATTGTATTGTTATGCCTCAGTTTAAAGGTCAAATTTTCTCTAAGCTTCCAAATGCGGGCACTTCTATTTTTGCGGTGATGTCGAAGATGGCTAATGAGTATGGCGCAGTGAATCTTTCGCAAGGCTTTCCTGATTTTCCGATTTCTTCAGCCCTAATTTCTCTTGTCCATCATTATATGAAGCAGGGTTTTAACCAATATGCTCCCATGCCCGGCGTATTGCCATTGCGGGAAGCAATTGCAGCCAAGCAGGAGGCGGCATATGGTGTATCTTATGATCCAAATGATGAAGTTACGATTACGGCAGGAGCTACCCAAGCACTTTTTACTGCTATCAGCACCTTTGTAAAGGAAGGGGATGAAGTAATAATTTTCGAACCTGCCTATGACAGCTATGCGCCTTCGGTTATTGCACAGGGCGGCACCGTGAAATATGCGGAGCTTCAAGCACCTGATTTTCGAATTGATTGGGATGCAGTGAAACGGATGGTATCAAATCGGACACGTATGATTATTATCAACAGTCCTCATAATCCTACGGGCAGCCTGCTTGATGAATCAGATTTAAAGGAGTTGGAAGCCTTATGTGCCGACACGGATATTATTGTTTTAAGCGATGAAGTGTATGAGCATCTTATTTTTGACGGGCATATACATCAGTCTGTATGCCGCTTTCCCGGCTTGACGGAACGAAGCCTTGTAGTAGGTTCGTTTGGGAAAACATTTCATGCCACCGGATGGAAAACCGGATTTGTGTTGGCGCCTAAAGAGCTGACAAAAGAATTTCGCAAACAGCATCAGTTTATTGTTTTTGCATCCAATACGCCGGTGCAATATGCCTTGGCAGATTTTTTACAAGATTCAAAAAATCATAGCGAATTAGCTGCATTTTATCAGCAAAAGCGTGATTTTTTTGCACAAGGTCTTGCAGCTTCGCGCTTTAACTTATTACCTTGCTACGGTACTTATTTTCAGTTGGTTGATTATTCAAATATCTCGGATGAGCCGGAGATTCAATTTGCTGAACGCTTGGTGAAAGAGCATGGGGTAGCTGTTATACCCGTATCTGCTTTTTATCACCGACAGCTTAATCAATCCCTCATCCGATTGTGTTTTGCCAAGACGGAGGAAACACTATCAAAAGCTTTATCATTATTATGCAAAGTTTAAAAATTGCCGGCATTCAGTCGAATTTATTTTGGGAAGATGCGGATGCCAATCTGCGTCATTTTGATGAGCTGCTTGCACGTTTGCGGCAGTCAAATGATTTGATTGTATTACCTGAGACATTTACCACAGGCTTCCCTGTTGATCCACGACGGTTTGCACAAAAAGAAGATGGCACTTCCATGCAATGGATGGCTTCGCGTGCGGCAAAATTAAATGCGGTACTTTGTGGCAGCATGCTGATGCAGCGTGGCGATGCATATTATAATACCTTGGTTTGGATGCGCCCCGACGGAAGCTATGAGTTGTATGATAAGCGGCATGTGTTTCGGATGGGAGGCGAACACAAACAAATTAATCCCGGACAAGATATTTTAAGTGTCGAGCTGAAAGGCTGGAACATAAGACCATTGATTTGTTATGATTTGCGTTTTCCGATTTGGGCACGAAACAGCTATGCAGATGGCAAATGGGCTTATGATTTGGCAGTCTATGTGGCAAGCTGGCCTTCGGTGCGTGCATATCCATGGCAGCAGCTGCTGATAGCTCGTGCCATCGAAAATCAGTCCTATGTGGTAGGAGTAAATCGCGTTGGAAAAGATGGGATAGGGAATGAATATTCGGGCGATTCGGCGGTTATTGATGCAAAAGGCTATTATGTGGCACAAGCAACCCCATCCGAAGAAGTACTGATGGAGACCGAGATAAAAGCAGAAGACTTATACAGCTTCAGAGAAAAATTTAATGTCGGCTTGGACTGGGATGCATATAAAATTTTACATTTGCCTGTTGATAGTCAATAACCCTGCATAATTCACCAATTCATAAGCTTGTCAATCTAAATTTATTGTAATAAGCTTATAATCAGTGTGTTATTGGACTTGAGCTATAATTAAAAAAGTAATTGTTATAAAATGAATTTTGATTTAATTTTGGCAATCTTTACGTTATGAGTTGTTCGCGGTAGTTTTCTACAGCTTCACAGCTCATGCCTGAAAATTTCTCAAAATTAAATTCATGAATTAAGCAGCTAATTAAGCTATGAATATCATTATTGCAGGTGAAAGCGATATCGGGCTTCACCTTGCTGAATCGTTGGTAAACCACAATCACAATATCACAATTATTGATGCGGATGAAGAACTTTTGCGGATGGCAGAAGCGCATACAGATTTGATGACAATTCAAGGAGACCCTACTTCCATTAGGATTTTGCAAGCTGCGAATGTGCATCGTGCCGACTTGGTGATTGGCGTGGCGCATAACGAGCAAACGAATTTGATGTGCTGTATTTTAGCAAAAAAGCTGGGAGCCCGAAAAGTAATTGCGCGTGTGGATACCATGGAAAACCTGAGTGCAGAAAATCGGCAGATTTATCTTGAACTAGGCATTGATGCTTTGATTTCTCCGGAAGATATTGCGGCACAAGAAATCATTTCCCTGCTTAAACAAACAGCGGCAACCGAAGTGTTTGACTTTTCTGACGGTATGCTTCAGTTGTTTATGATAAAGCTGGATGAAGGTGCTCCCATATTAAATAAATCAGTTGAAGAAATTTTATTGGCACACTCCAATCTTGACTTTAAGGCAGTAGCTTTAAATCGAAATCGTCATAGCTTTATTCCTAGTTCCAAAGAGGTTTTTAAGACAAATGATTTGGCGTATTTAATCAGTAAGCCCGAAGCTGTCAATCAGTTGGTTAAATTAGGAGGCAAGGAGCATCATTCTATCCGCAATGTGATGATTATCGGTGGGGGCAGGGTAGGGCGAATCACTGCCAAGCTGTTGGAAAAAGAGGTAAATGTAAAAGTAATTGAACAAAATAGGGAGCGTTGCTTTTATTTGAACGATTATTTGGACTCCAGCCTTATTATTCATGGCGATGCCACGGATATTCAGCTTCTGGAAGATGAAGATATTGCTCAAACAGATGCATTCATCGCTGTTACCAATCATACAGAAACCAATATAATGACCTGCTTACATGCTCGTAATCAGGGTGTAAAGCGTACAATTGCCTTGGTCGAAAACTTGGATTATATCGATATTTCACAAAATATCGGAATAAACACCATTATTAATAAAAAGCTGATTGCTGCAAGCTATATGGTTCGTTATACAATGGGTAGCGGTGTCAGCT
The DNA here is from genome assembly GCA_964509065.1 of uncultured Lentimicrobiaceae bacterium. Classification (GTDB taxonomy): domain Bacteria; phylum Bacteroidota; class Bacteroidia; order Bacteroidales; family F082; genus JALNZU01. The sequence goes on along the minus strand of CAZDWA010000054.1, from coordinate 7,120 downwards.
CATTGAAATTTTTGAGCGGCATTGATGCCAATGTGATTGAGTTGTTGGCACGTGCGGGCTCAGCGGTTACGCGTAAGCCGATTAAAAAGCTTGCGCTGCCCGAAGGAGCCGTAATTGGAGGTGTGGTGCGTGCCGATTCGGCATTTATTGCTTCGGATGATTTTCAAATTATGGAAGGGGATAAAGTAGTGGTGTTGGCTTTGCCCGATGCCCTTCAAAAGATTGAAAGATTGTTTCATTAAGACAACAACAATTGATGGATACGGTCAGTAATCGTTTAATTAATTTTCCGATGATTGTTCGAGTCATCGGCTTTCTGTTGATTATTGAAGCAGTTTTTATGCTTTTGGTCGTGCCTGTTGAATGGTATTTTGGCGGGACTTCATCCAATACCATGCTTATTTCCAGCTTGATAAGTTTATTTTTTGGACTCTTGTTTTTTGTTTCCACCAATCGTGTGAACAAAAGCTTGGGCAAGCGGGAAGGTTATATTGTTGTATCCTTGGCTTGGGTTGTCATTTCTTTGTTTGGCGCAATTCCATATATGCTTCATGGAGCTATAGCGAGCTTCACGGATGCATATTTTGAAACCATTTCTGGTTTTACGACTACGGGAGCGAGTATTTTAACAGATATTGAAGCCATGCCGCCGGCACTTTTATTTTGGCGCAGCCTGACTCAATGGATTGGAGGCATGGGAATCATAGTGTTATCGGTTGCGTTTTTACCAATTATTGGCGTAGGCGGTTTTCAGCTATTTATGGCGGAGATGCCCGGCGTCACCTACGATAAGCTGCATCCGCGGATTACGGCTACAGCCAAACGTTTATGGGCGATTTATGTGTTATTTACCCTGCTGCAGTTTTTACTGCTTTGGGCAGCCGAAATGAATTGGTTTGATGCGGCAAATCATGCCCTTTCGACCATGGCAACGGGTGGATTTTCCACCAAAAACGACAGTGTGGCATCTTTCAGCATTTACTCCCAATATATCATCATCCTATTTATGATATTGTCGGGCACGAATTTTGCACTTCATTATTTTGCGCTGCACGGACAGCTGAGAAAAGCATTAAAAAATGAAGAATTCAGAGGCTATTTGTCGATTATTGCAATGGTTACCATCTTGTTAACCATTGGTTTGCTTTTAACGCAAGAAGCTTTTGAACCGGCTTTCAGAAATGCATTATTTACTGTTGTTTCGGTTTTGACATCCACCGGCTTTGCCGTGATAGATTACCTGACTTGGCCCGTATTATTATGGGTTATGGTGTTTTTGCTGATGTTTATCGGAGGAAGTGCCGGCTCTACCAGCGGTGGTATCAAGGTGATACGGCAGATGTTGTTGTTTAAAAACGTATGGATGGAGCTAAAACGAGCCATACATCCGAATGCGGTTTTGCCTGTTAAGTTCAACGGAAAAAGTGTTCCCAGAGAAATCATTTACAAGGTAATGGCTTTCTTTTTGATGTTTATTATGTTGTTTGTAATCGGCATGTTGCTGTTGGTGGCAATTGGTCTTGATTTTGAAACGGCTGTAGGAGCTTCCATCAGCAGCTTGGCAAATATTGGTCCTGCAATTGGCAAGCTGGGACCCAGCGCGAATTATGCGTTTTTGCCCGGCACGGCAAAATGGCTGCTCGGCTTTTTAATGCTGTTGGGACGCTTGGAATTATTTACCGTAATGATTCTTTTCTCGCCCCATTTTTGGCGAAAATAATAAGTAGTGTACTAGAGCGGCTTAGCGCTTTTCAAGTTGAAACAATTGATTTGCCAGCTCATTGGTAGTATTTTTAAAATGCTCGGCAATTTCGCTGCGGTTTAATCCTTTTTTAATCAAGTCTTGAATGTATTGCTTTTTGCCGATAATGATGGCGCGTAAATCTTTGTGATAATAAACTGGATAAACCGGCAGGTCTTGCTGATGCTTTTTGAAATACAACTCACTGATATACACAAATCCTTTATGGTATTTTTGCAATATTTCATGGTATCCCGTATTTGAATCTTCCGGAAATATTAGCACGGGATTGCCTGCATCTAAATGATTTAAAGTCATTTGCACCGTTCCTTTATAACGGTAGTCGGTATAAGTGGGTATCAGCTGCATGCCGTTGTACAGCATTTTCGAAATCATGGCAAATAAGGTAGCCAGCACGAAGGAAACTTCTTTTTTATACTTCAGCTTGCGCTGATAAAAGATATAGTAGAGGTATTTCCAGCGTTGTGTATACGGTAAGGTCATTTCATGGGCTCCCCATGGGATAAAAAAGGATGGGAAGAAAAGCGAAAGTGTCATAGGACCCGAAGCGGCACTGTGGTTGGAAATAAAAATCCCTTTCTCAAAGTCTGTTTCTTGATTTAGATTGTAAATCCTTGGTTTTTGCTTGAATAAGGCAACTAATTGCCGAAATTTGTTAAAAAAGAAACCGTGCTTAGTTCGTATTCTTTTCATATAATCAACTGCTTTTGCCCCTCGATGAATGCGCTTATCTCTGCCTCAAATATGCCTCTTCCCATTCAGCTTATTTTCCCTCGGAGCGGTTTCAAACTAGTAAAATTACATCCTTTTGTAAATGTTCTTTTTAGCTTTTAGCGCCAATTCTATAATGCAATAATACAAAAAACCCGAAATAAATAACAAATTTTCAAGATGAATTTTTTAGGATCGCATGCTGCATTCGCAAATATCTTTCAACCCAAATGAGGTTTTATCTGACTAAAAATTACGTGCTACGGATCAATTAACTATGAAATCCCACTCAAAAACCGTAAAATAAATTGCCGGTTGCGGTAAATTGTCTAATTTGGATTTTAAAATTTTTCCGTGGCTGAGGTATTTCGTCTGAATTATAAATTAAGTGATTGAACCATTGATAATTAGCTGGATTTGATGAACTTATTCCAAAATTTAAAAACATATTTCGCGCCTGCAATTTTTGGCGGGCTGCTGTTATATTTGTCATGGTATCCGGGTGGATTTAGCGGATTGGTTTTCATTGCGTTGGCGGCTTTCATTTATCCTGCGTTACGAGACGATTTTGGGGGCGTGCGTCTGTTTTTCGCACTTTTCTCGGGCTTTTTCTTATTTCATCTCCTTGCTGCATATTGGATGTACAGCTCTACGTTTGTAGGAAGTTTGTTGGCGCATATCTTTAATGCGACATATATGGCGCTTGTGATTTGGATGTGGTCGGGTGTGCATAAGCGCTACCGTATTTCCGGCGGATATGTGTTTACGCTTTTGAGTTTTTGGTTGGCATTTGAGCTTTTACATCAATATTGGGCATTGGCATGGCCCTGGTTCAGCCTCGGGCATGTGTTTGCTGCGCAGCCGCACTATGTGCAGTGGTATGCGGTGACAGGTACTGCAGGAGGTACGGCATGGATTTTAGTGGTGAATATGTTGTTTGCCGAAAGCCTGCTTAATCTTCGAAATAAAAAGCTTAAATCTGCTTATATTCGATTTGGTACTGCATTGATACTACTGCTTATTCCTTTGCTTGTTTCACATCTTATGAAGCCTGCAAAGGAAAAAGGACTGCCGCAGCTAAATGTGATGATTGTTCAACCAAACATCCATCCTTTGAAGGAGAAATTTGGCGGAATGACTGCCATGCAGCAGTTGGAAAAAGTATTGAATTTAGCCGAAAGCCATTATGAAGCCGGTTGCGAGCTGATGCTGTTTCCGGAAACCATGCTGGTCAGCTATTTGGATGAAGAAGCTTTGAATGAAGAACCTTTGATACAACGGATACACAGCTTTTTGGAAGGCAAAGACAAGCTGAAGATTTTAACCGGTGCCTTCACCAAAAGGACATCGGGCTTTCATCCATCCGATGGCAAAAAACAAATTAGCGACAGCCTGCCATATGTGCTTTACAACAGCGCCTTGCTGATAGATGCCGATACGATTGTCATATACCATAAAAACCGCCTTGTTCCCTTGGTGGAGAAGCAGCCTTTTTTGTTTTTATTCCGTTATTTTCAATCCTATATTGAAAAATCTGGCGGCTTTTTTGGAAGCTATGGCACGCATAATGACCAATATCGTTTCCGATTGTCCGAAGGGCACAGCATACGTCCCATTATTTGTTTTGAATCTGCATTTTCATATTATGCGGCTTCGGAGCCGGCAGAAATCATGGCGATTATCACCAATGACGGATGGTGGAGTACGCCTGGCGGATATTATCAGCATTTGCAGCTGGCACGCCTACGTGCGATTGAAAATAAAAGTTGGGTGCTGCGAGCAGCAAATACAGGTGTTTCGGCTGTCATAAATCCCGAAGGAAAAGTGGTTCAATTTATAGATTATGCTGAAACGGATGTGATAAAAGCAAGTGTACCGTTTGTTGCAAAGCAATCATTCTTTGGGCAATACCCATGGCTTGGCAGCCTGCTGCTTATGCTGCCGGGCTTGCTGTTGCTTTTGTTCACAGCTTTAAGGCAAAAACCTTGATGCGCCTAATCATGCCAAAAGATGGCTATGCTCCGGATAACGCTTAAACCAGCCTACGACATAGGGGCATACGGCTTTGAGTTTTAGTCCGTTCTTTTGGGCATAATACACGGCTTCCGTCACGAGCTTGGATGCAATCTGTTGTCCTCTCAAAATATCCGACACATAGGTATGATTCAGTTGTAATACGTCTTCCGGATCTTCGAAATAGTTTAAAAATGCGATGCGTTCACAATCTTGTGTGATATAAAAGTTGCCTGTACGCACATTTTGCTCGTGTTTAATCTTCCACTCCATCAGCTATCAGTTTTATTTACAAACTTACAAAAAAGCATGAATCATATATTCATTGGTGATGGAATTTTTTTGGTAAAATTGGAGGTATACACCTTTCAATGGAATGACAAGATATCAATCCACGAACTGAAATTTGAAATAATTGCGGATTTACAAGTGTCAAAAGTGTGAGCAATTGCATACCCCTTTGTGCTAAAGTGTAAGCTTGCTAATGTGTGCCCAATTTTTGAGTCCACAATCAGCTTACACTAAAATAGTTTTGATTGTCAAATATAAGGAAACATTTCACCTTCCTTCCTTGTTATTTAGCTGTTTTCAATACCATTTCGATTTCGAGTAAGTCGTCTGCAATGGATTCGCTGAGGGATTCGGTAAGACCGTTGATGATGGCCATACTGATCATATCGGGTCCTTCGTCCGCACCAAATATCAAGCCCATTGAAGCAGGCAAGCTTAGCTTTAAAGCTACTTGATTGCTTTTTTCTGAGTAGGTGAGCAGGTAGTTTAATCCTCTTGTCAAAGGTAAAACCTGTAGGCATTCTTCTGTGAGCAACAGTATGTTATGCTGCATCTTGTGCGAAAAGAAGTGTTTTTGACAAAATGCTTCAATCTCTGCGTTAAGCGCATAAAGGTCGTAATCCGGTGTATTGATGCGGTATTCCAAATTACGTATTCTGTTGATGAAGATGCGTGTTTTTTCTCGCTTGGGATTTTCAAACAGCTGTTCCGGACTAGCTTCTTCGTAAATTATCCCTTCATCCATATAAAATATGCGGGTGCTTACATCGCGGGCAAAACTCATTTCATGGGTTACAATAGCCATTGTCATCCCTTGCTTTGCAAGCGACCTGATTACACCCAATACTTCACTCACCATGGTGGGGTCGAGCGCGGAGGTGGGCTCATCAAAAAGGATGATTTCGGGCTCCATTGACAGGCAACGTGCGATGGCGACACGCTGTTTCTGTCCACCAGAAAGCTTAGACGGATATACATCGGCTTTTTCTGCAAGACCTACCATTTTCAGAAGTTCCATGCCTCGCTTTTCTGCTTCTTCTTTGCTTTTGGCTTTTAACTTCATTGGACCGATAGTCACATTTTGCAGCACCGTTAAGTGGTCAAAAAGGTGGAAATGCTGAAATACCATGCCCATCTTCCTGCGTATCTTAGCCACATTTGCCTTTTTATCCATGATATTTTCATTGTCAATGAAAATTTGTCCGCCGGATGGCTGATCGAGCAGGTTCAAGCAGCGTAAAAATGTACTTTTTCCCGTTCCCGAAGGACCAATAATGGAGACTACTTCACCTTTGGCAATATTTGCATTCACATCGCGCAGTACCTCCAGTTGTCCGAAGCTTTTCTTTAAGTGTTCTACTCGTATCATGATGCTGATGAGACTTTTCTGTTAATATAATCGAGGCCTAGGCCTAATAACCATGACAAGATGAAATAAATGATTGCCACCACTATCAAGGGGAAAAATGCATCAAATGTCCGCGAACGGATTATATCCGATGCTTTGGTAAGGTCTACCACTGCGATATAACCAACTATAGAAGTCATTTTTAATAATGAAATCACTTCGCCTTTGTAAACCGGGATTACCTTACGAACTGCCTGTGGCAGAATGATATAGATAAATGTACGCACTTTTGTGAATCCCATGGAGAGTCCGGCTTCTCTTTGACCCGGGTCTACCGATTCGATGGATGTGCGAAACATTTCGCTGGAATAAGCTGCCATATTCAATGCAAAGGTGATGATGGCAACCACGATGGCGCTCAATCCTGTAGAAGCAAAAACCACATAAAACAGGATCATCAACATGACCAATATAGGAGTGCCGCGCATAATGTCGATATACAGGCGTGCAATGCCTTTTACCAAACGGTTGCGGCTCATCCGCATTGCACAGACCACAGCGCCAATAATTGTTCCAAGCAATGCAGCGAATATTGTGATAATCAAGGTGGCTTTGAATCCGTTTACGATTAATTTCCAGCGTTTTTCACGTACAAGATTGTTGTAAAAACTTTCTTTTGTTTTTGCAAAGAAACCGGAAGCACTCTCCGCCTGTTCAATATCGTCGGCTCCCTTCAAAGTTATCATTATCTGCGGATTATAGAAGTAATCATCGGTAAACAATACCTTTTCGCGACGTTCTTGTGTTACGGTTAAGTTGGAAACAATCACATCTGCTCTTCCGGATTCTATTGCGTTGATAAGTGTAGAAAACTTCATATCCAGATATTCAACCCGCATACCTAAATCTGCCGCAATGGTTTCAATCAATTCGCAATCGAGACCCACTATTTTGTTGTTGCGCACAAAACACATCGGCTCACGATTTGCCGCTAC
>CAZDWA010000053.1:3189-16273 GCA_964509065.1 uncultured Lentimicrobiaceae bacterium | reverse complement strand
AAGGGCATACGGCACATGATACGAAGGAAGAAGCAGTTGCTGAAGCAGAATTGATGCTGAAGGTGTATGCCACTTTTGCCGAAGAATGGATGGCATTGCCTGTATTACAAGGTGTGAAGTCGATAAACGAACGCTTTGCAGGTGCAGAAGATACCTATTGTATTGAAGCATTGATGCAGGATGGAAAAGCATTGCAAGCCGGTACTTCACATTTCCTCGGACAAAATTTTGCAAAAGCATTTGATGTACAGTTCTTGAGCAAAGAAAATAAGCTGGAATATGTATGGGCAACTTCTTGGGGCGTTTCCACCCGATTGATGGGAGCATTAATTATGACCCATTCGGATGATAACGGCTTGGTGTTACCGCCTAAACTGGCTCCTATTCAAGTAGTTATTGTACCTATTTATCGTAATGACGAACAATATAAAGCAGTTTGCGATAAGGGTGAAGAGCTTAAAAAACAGCTTGAGGCAATAGGAATTCGTGTGAAATTAGACGATCGTGATACCCAAAAGCCCGGTTTTAAATTCAACGAATGGGAGTTTAAAGGAGTGCCTGTGCGTTTGGCTATCGGACCGCGTGACCTCGAAAATAATACGGTGGAAATGGCGCGCCGCGATACCATGGAAAAGGAAGTGTTACAAATGGAAGGTATTGAAAGGAAAATACAGCATGTACTTGACCGTATTCAGTCCAACCTTTTCCAAAGAGCATTGGATTTTCGTGAACAAAATACACATCAAGCAGATAGTTGGGAAGAATTTAACGAACTGATTGAAAAAGGTGGTTTCATTTTGGCACATTGGGACGGCACTGCCGAAACCGAACAGCTTATTAAAGATGAAACAAAAGCTACGATTCGATTAATACCTATTGACGGTAAAATGGAAGAAGGCAAATGTATTTATAGCGGAAAACCTTCAAAACAACGCGTAGTTTTTGCACGCGCTTACTAATTTTTATTGAAACTAAAGAAAAGTAGGGGGCTGATTGGATTAATTTCCGGGAATTAGTTTTCCGGATCCATTTCCTTTGGGGTCACCGAACTCGGGACTCCCGTAGTAAAATACATTTCCGGCACCAAAAATGCCCACAGTTAAGGACTCTTCAGCGTGGATATGACAGTCCCTGTTGGAGTAATTATCGCATTCTGCCAGATATACATAAAATTCTCTTGTATCAATAAACCCAAAGCATTCCGGCATTTGGCTGAAAAATAGTTTTTCTCCGTGTCCGCGTAAGACTATTTCGGCCGAGCCGTAATGATATTTAATATAGGTTTGATTGAATTCATTGGTCTCCAAGTCGAGGAAAAGATCTCCGGCGCCTTCTTTTACTTGTAGCATAAACCTTGAATAGGTGCGCCATGAATCTATAGCTTCCACTTTCGCTTTTCTTATTATGCTATTGATGCTGTCATTCATGGTTTCATCCGGTACAAAATCAGGGTCGTAGGTTGTTTTTGTATGTATAGGACCGTCATAATCGAATGCAGTGTAATTTTTAGTTAAAATGATGGGCTCATAACATGTAATATCTCCAATGGAGCGATATTCAATATGTTCAATCGGGTTTTTATAATACACAACAGCTTTTACTTTCTTTTTTTGATAATCTGATAAAGCATGTTTGTTTCTTATACTCAAACGATTATAGTTTCCTCTGATGTTGGTGAAGTCAAACTCCATTATCATATACACTTTTGCAATCGTATCTATATCATCTATTTTACCTTTAAGATATACTGATTTTCCAATAACTTTTTTGAAATCATTGAATCCGCCATCACTAAAGTCTTCTATATCCGTTTCGATTTTATCAATAAGATGCTTTCCTCCCGTTAACTCTATGCGAGCATTTTCACCCGGAGCAGCTTTGCGCAATTCAATATCTATATTGTCATATAAGGCAATGGCATTAAAATGCCCTAAAGGCTTTTCTATAGTTGTTGTTTCACCATCAAAGCCAACCCAATTGCCGTCTTTGTCGCAGCTGCTAAAAAGCAGTCCGAGGCTAAATAAGCTGAGTAAAAATGCAGCAAATAAGCTATGTACGCCGTGTTTTTTCATGTTACCATTTGCCTTTTGCGTAGTTTCTACGTAAATAATACTTCACATCCCACTTGTAACCAATTCCAAAGCCGATAAAATCTGCTCGACCTCCATGTGCAGTAAGTGCAATGGAGCCAAATACATGGTCTGTGAAATGATGCTTCATCCCTAATTTTTGATACACAATTCCTTTTGTTATCAACTTATTTTCAATAGGATCCGAATCTTCTATTGTTTTGATTTTTCTGCCTGCCAAATAACCTAAATGAAAAATAAAAGAAGTTTTTGACATCATCAGCTCATAGGCTAAACCGGCACCAAATTTTATTAGTTGAAATTCGTTTTCATAAATCAGCTCTTCGGTTCCTTGGCTTTTTTTATGGTCCAGCACCGCTTTGTCCGATCCATCATAAGTCATTTCGAGTCCTAAGCCAATTTTATATTTTAACGCATAAGGAAACATAATATTAGCTGATGTGTTGCTTACAAAATAGCGTTCTCCAAGTTGTTGGCTCATATCGCGTGTGCCCACTGACTGCATGACTTCAACTGAAAACCACTTTTTATTATCATACTCGAAGGGGCGTAATATCGGCAGAAATTTTGCTTCCAAATATGGATTTGGGCGGGTGAGGTAAAAGTTTATTCCTGCTACGGCAGTCAGCATATTTAGCCCATAATTTGGTGTTTTTGTAGAGCCGTTGGAGAAATGTGTCAGCCCTGCTGCTGCTACGAATGTAAAGCGGGGGCTGATGGTTTTTCGATAATCAAAAAATAAGCTGGCAGCCGCATTCAGGTGACTGCCAATTGCAAAATTCTTGGGATTATTTTCAATGTCAAACTTATTGGTAAGATATCCTAAACCTACTCCCAACCTGAAGTTAATTCGGTTGTCCACATCCCGGTTAAGCGGAAAATTAATAAATGGATACAGTGCATATACGTCGCCAATTTCTTCAAACCCTCCCATCCCTGAATAAAAAAACGAAAAACCGATGATGGGATACGCATATAATGCTTCCCAACGCTGGTTTCCATAGGTGGAGCGTTGAAATGCAAGCTCAAATGAAGGAAAAGTAGCATTGAAGCGACGAAACTCGAGATGGTGATGCAGGTAAAATCCGTAATGCGTACGTAATTCGAGCTGGTAATTGTTTTTAGGCAGCGGCGGACGTGCTTGAGCTCGTGTCACTTGCGGAAGGGCGATAAACATCAGGCTTAGGGCAGTAATTAATAACAGCCGACTGCAATAATTTTTAATATGTTTTAATTTGTTTGTGTACTTCAATGGAATAATAAATTCAGTATGGCAATTGCCCCTTTAGCCCATTCTTTGTGAAAAACGCTGCAAAAGTAACTAAAACCATTTACATGATTTATGTTGCCATAAACGAAAAAGCTGTATTCATATTGTTTTTAGCCCTGATTATTATATAAGCCGGCAGCGAAGGGGCTGTAATAATTGGCTTAGCTAAGCTTAAAACCGTATTTTTGCAAACAAATTACAAGCTATGCAAGAAAAACTTGAATCCTTTGCCCGCCTGTTGACTATTATGGACGAGCTACGGGCAGGATGTCCTTGGGACAAAGACCAAACAATCGAAAGTTTACGCCATTTAACCATTGAAGAAACCTTTGAGCTGAGCGATGCCATCTTATCGAAGGATTTGATGCAAGTAAGGCAGGAGTTGGGCGATTTGATGCTGCATCTGGTATTTTACTCTAAAATAGCCTCAGAGCAGGGGGCTTTTAGTATTAAAGAGGTGCTGGATGGAATTTCGGACAAGCTTGTGGTACGTCATCCGCATATTTACGGTAAAGTATCGGTGGATGATGCCAAAGGAGTAAAAGACAATTGGGAAAAGATAAAGCTTGCACAAGGCTCGCGCTCGGTTTTGGGCGGTGTCCCTAAGTCTTTGCCGGCTTTGCTAAAGGCATACCGCATGCAAGAAAAAGCAGGCGGTGTAGGCTTTGAATGGGAGAAGCGAGATGAGGTTTGGGAAAAGATTGAAGAAGAGCTGAATGAATTACGTACCGAAGTTGATTCAGCAGCACCCAAAGAGCGTGTGGAAGAAGAATTTGGCGATTTGCTCTTCGCTTTGGTGAATTATGCACGATATATTGGGGTAAATCCTGAGGATGCACTTGAAAAAACCAATATCAAGTTTAAGTCACGCTTTGAATATATTGAAAAGCAAGCCGCCGAAAAGGGCAAAATGCTGCATGAAATGGGCTTGAAGCAGATGGATAGCTTGTGGGATGAAGCGAAAGAAAAAGGGATATAACTACCTAAGATATTCGTTATCTTACTGTGTATCAACTCATATCTTTATTAAAATATTTTTACTGTATTTTGAAACCGATGTCAAAGGCATGCATGTTTTGTGTATTTTTGTTTGAGTAATGGCAATTGTATATGATTAATATTTACCAACTGTTTCCACGTGTTTTTGGCAACAAAAGCCTGCAGATGCAGCTTGACGGCAGCATTGAAGCCAACGGTTGTGGGAAGTTTAACGATATCAATGATGCGGCGTTAGCTTCCATTAAAGATATGGGCTTTACGCATATCTGGCTTACCGGAATCATACGGCATGCTTCCTTAACCGATTATAGTGCCTACGGTATTCCTCGGCAGCATCCTTCATTGGTGAAGGGCAGGGCAGGCTCGCCTTATGCCATTACCGACTATTATGATGTAGACCCCGACCTTGCTGAAAATGTCCCAATGCGTATGCAGGAGTTTGAACAGCTTGTGAAACGCATTAAAACGCATGGAATGAAACTGTTAATCGACTTTGTGCCAAATCATCTGGCAAGGGAGTACCAATCGGTGATGAAGCCGGAAGCCGAGAATGACTTCGGCACTCACGATATTAGCTGGCAAAGCTTTTCGCCTGACAATAATTTTTATTATCTGCCCGGACAGTCTTTTTTTCCGCCTTTGCGCGAAGAAGAAATGTATCATGGCGATAAATCGTATATCGAACAGCCTGCAAAAGTTACCGGAAACGATTGCTTTACGGCATCGCCCGGCTTAAATGACTGGTTTGAAACCGTAAAATTAAATTACGGTGTCGATTACGGAGATATGCTGAGCCATCACTTTGATCCGATACCGGATACCTGGTTGAAGATGCGCAGCATTTTGAAATATTGGCTTGAAAAAGGGGTAGATGGCTTTCGTACCGATATGTCCGAAATGGTGCCTACCGCTTTTTGGCAATGGCTGATAAGTGATTTGCGGAAACAGTTTCCCGAACTATTGATGATGGCGGAAATTTATCAGCCGGGCCTTTATCGCGACTTCATCAATGCCGGCTTTGACCTGCTTTATGATAAGGTGGGCTTGTATAACAGCCTTGAAAATATATTGCGCCACGGACATAATGCCGAAATCATTTCAAATTGTTGGCGTCAGACCGAAGGCATCAACCATCACATGTTGCGTTTCATGGAAAATCATGATGAAATGCGATTGGCTTCCCAGCATTTTATGGGTACTACACGTGCGGCATTGCCGGCTGTAGTGGTAAGTGCCTTGATGCATCCGGGCGGTTTTATGGTATATAACGGACAAGAGCTTGGTGAAAATGCGGAGGGAGCGGTAGGTTACAGCAAGGATGACGGGAAGACTTCGATTTATGATTATTGCCGCATGCCCATGCATCAGCGATGGATGAATAATGGGCTTTTTGATGGAGGAGGGATGTTGTATGAGCAGCAGTATTTACGAAAATATTATCGCAAACTCTTGCGAATGCGCCTTGAGAGGGAAGCTTTTAGCAAAGGAGAGTTTTATGATTTGATGTGGGCGAATCCATGGTTTTCTAATTTTGATCCTCAATTTGTGTATGCTTTTTTCCGTTATACACCCAAGCAACGTATTCTTGTCATTACCAACTTCAATCGCCTTGAACGTCGTGAAGTGTCATTAAAAATACCGCTTCATGCCCAAAAACTTTCCGGTATGCTGTCGGAAGGAGCCGAGCAGTGGTTTGCCGTGGATCTGCTGGAAGAAGAAGCGGAGCAACATACATTTTCTTTGGAGCAGCTTGCAACGGAAGGGATTCAATTGCTGATTCCTGCCTCCGGCTCGAAAGTATTTCATCTTCAACCACATAACAACAAAACGAGTTAAAATATTATGCCTATGAAAGCAGATGTCATGCCTATCGTAAAAGCCGACCCTTGGCTGGAGCCGGTTGCAAAAGCGGTGGAGGAGCGTTACCAACGCTTCCTTAGTAGAAAGAAAAATATTGAATCTTTTTATGGCAGCTTGTATACCTTTGCTTCTGCCGATTTGCTGTTCGGTTTCAACTATGACCCTATTCGAAAAGGCTGGTGGTATCGTGAATGGGCTCCTGCAGCAGCAGCGCTTTTCCTGATGGGCGACTTCAACGGCTGGAATCGATACAGTCATCCTTTAATAAATAATGGCAGGGGCGTTTGGGAGTTGTTTTTACCGGATAAGACCTATAAAACTAAGCTGCTGCATCAAAGCTTGCTTAAGCTAATTGTGCAGTCGAAGATGAGTGAGGAGGAAAAGATTCCGGTATATATCAAACGTGTGGTTCAGGATGAGAATAGCAAGGATTTTAGCGGACAGCTATGGAATCCGGATGAGCCCTATCAGTTTCAATTTGCATCTCCCGAGCTTGAAGCGGAGACCCCTTTGTTGATTTATGAAACCCATGTGGGCATGGCACAGGAAGCAGCAGCAGTAGGGACTTATAATGAATTCAGAGAAATTACACTGCCTTATATTGCAGCTGCCGGATACAATGCCATACAAGTCATGGCCATAGCCGAACATCCGTATTATGGCTCTTTTGGTTATCATGTAGCTAATTATTTTGCGCCCAGCTCACGATTTGGCACTCCCGAAGAGCTGAAGCAGCTGATAGATGAAGCGCATAAGCTTGGAATTTTGGTTATCATGGATATTGTTCATTCCCATACGGTAAAAAACACCCGTGAAGGCATTAATTTGTTCGACGGAACGGATTACCAATACACCCATGCCGGCGAGCGTGGCAATCATCCGCAATGGGGTTCCAAGCTGTTTAACTATGGCAAAGATGAAGTGCTGCAGCTGCTGTTGTCAAATTTGCGTTATTGGATGGAGGAATTTCGCTTTGACGGATTTCGCTTCGATGGAGTTACTTCAATGATGTATTTTCATCACGGCAATGATGTAGTCTTTGATACGCCTGAAAAATATTTTCTCGATGGGGTGGAATATGATGCAATTACTTATCTGCAACTGGCAAACACCTTAATACACGAGATAAATCCCAAGGCAATCAGTATTGCGGAAGATGTGAGCGGCATGCCCGGATTGTGTCGCCCGATAACGGAAGGCGGAATTGGATTTGACTATCGCTTGGGAATGGGACTGCCGGACTTTTGGATAAACTATTTAAAAGATTTGCCGGATGACCGATGGAATATGGAAGAAATATATCATGCAATGACAAATCGTTTGTTTGACATAAAAACGATTGCGTATGTAGAGTCGCACGATCAGGCGATGGTAGGGGATAAGACCATTGCTTTCAGGCTGATGGACAAGGAGATGTATGATTTCATGAGTAAAGACAGTGAAAGCCTGATAGTAGATCGAGGCATTGCCCTGCATAAGATGATTCGCTTCTTTAGCTTGGTGCTGGGAGGTGAAGGCTGGCTTAATTTTATGGGAAATGAATTTGGGCATCCGGAATGGATTGATTTTCCACGAGAGGGAAATGACTGGAGCTATCAGCATGCACGCCGACAGTGGTCTTTGCTTAAAAAAGAGTATTTAAAATACCATTGGTTAGCCGATTTTGATAAGGCAATGCTAGACTTCGTGAAAAAGAATCATTTATTGCTTGCCCTACCGCCTTGGAAGTTGCTGTCCGATGAAGATGCCAAAACCATTGTCTTCGAACGTGGGAATTTAATTTTTGTGTTTAACTGGCATCCTACGCAAACATTGCCTGATTATGAGATACCGCTGCGGGAATCCGGTGAATATATGCTTGTGTTTAGTTCGGATGATTCCCGTTTTGGAGGATATGCCCGATTGAATGAGGAAACAGTATATTACTCCTATCTAAAAGATTCACAGCCTGTTATGAAAATATATAATATCAACAGGGCAGTGATGGTGTTTGCTAAGATTGAAAATTGAGCAATGAGGATCCGCTGCGGCGGAGATAATGTTTTGATACTCAATTACCTCCTCCTAAAGAGCATAAAAGGCTGAAAAGTATATCTACCGCAGCGTATGCTAGGCTTTATGCTTTTTTAGTCGATACACATCATCACGGTCATTCATAATGAGATAGACATTGTCCTTCTCGGAGAAGCTCTCCCGCATCGCAGAAACTTCCCGATTTTTATTTATCCTCAACGATTAAATTCAAAATTCCTGCCAGAATCATAAATCCACCGCCTAGTATCAGCGTATAAATAGCGTGCCCCTGGAAAAGATGCTTAGTAAGGCTGCCCAGAATGGTAGCAGCCAGTATTTGTGGCAGCACAATAAAAAAGTTAAAAATTCCCATGTAAGTACCCATTTTATTGGATGGAAGTGAACCGGTCAGCATCGCATAAGGCATCGATAAAATACTTGCCCAGGCCACTCCTACGCCAAACATGCTCACAATCAGCCAGTTTGGATCTTTGATAAAATAGAGCGAGATTAATCCGGCACCACCAATAATTAATGCAATTAAATGGGTGATTCTGCGTGAAGTGTAATGCGCCATTACCGGCAATAAAAAGGCTACCAGAGCAGCAAAAAGACTGTACGCGCCGAAAAGCACACCCACCCAGTTGGCGCCTTCATTATAAAGTGCCGATTTGGTGTCGCTGGTGCCGTAATGGTACTCCGTAATCGCCGGAGTGGCATAAATCCAGAGTGAAAAGAGCGCAATCCAGGTAAAAAACTGCACCACAGCGAGCTGCCCCATGGTGCGAGGCATATTGAGCAGATCGCTCATAATTTCGGTCAGCCCGTTGCTTGCGCCTTTTTTCTTAAAAAATATAACCATATAAAATAGCAGTGAAACCAATATAAAAAGCCCACCTAAGATGTAGATTTGCAGGTCCATTTTCAGAAAATAGACCAACAACACAATAGCTAAACCAAGCAACCCGAAAATTTGAGAGAAGCGACTGAATTTTTCTGCCGGCACCTCCACGCTTTGCACTATGGTTTGCGTTTCACTTTTAGCTTCGCTAAATGAAGCTAGCTCTTCTGGGGCGTACTCTTTGGTGGTGAGTATCGTGACTAAAATAGCGACAAAAAGCACCGCAGCACCAATATAAAAGGAGAGTTTTACCGTATCGGGTAGGGCTGCATCACCCACGGGCGTGTTGGAAACGTCGAACCAGTTACTCAGCATATAGGGCAGCGCCGAACCGGCCACCGCGCCAATGCCGATAAAAAAACTCTGCATCGAAAAGCCGAGCGTGCGCTGGTCAGCAGGCAGCATATCGCCAACAAAAGCACGAAAAGGCTCCATGGAAATATTGATGGAAGCATCCATAATCCAAAGCATACCGGCTGCCACCCACAATGCCGGAGAATTGGGCATCAGAATCAGTGCCATGCTGGTCAATATAGCTCCGGAAAGGAAAAAAGGTTTGCGACGACCCAGGCGATTCCAGGTTTTATCGCTCCAATAGCCGATTATGGGTTGAACAATCAGTCCGGTCACCGGTGCAGCCAACCACAAAATCGGAATTTTATCAATATCTGCTCCCAGGCTCTCAAAAATACGGCTGACATTAGCATTTTGCAAAGCAAAGCCAAATTGAATTCCTAAAAATCCGAAGCTCATATTCCAGATTTGCCAGAAAGAGAGGCGAGGTTTTACATTTGACGTTTTACGTTTAACGTTTGATGTTTGATGTTTTGCTCTGTTTTGTTTTGTTGAACCCATAATGTTGCTTTTTTTACTCAGTTTTTGTTAGTCGGAATTATGAGCGTTTGAATTTGTTGCCTTTAATATCGCTATTGATGAGATACCTCATTAGTGCTTTAATCCCGGCTTTAATCTTTTCAGCGTTTTCATGTAATGTGGAGCGAGTGACTTCATCGATATATTCAAAATCGAAAGCACGGTAAAGCTGCGATTGAACTTCATTGCAGGAGCCTAAGGAGATAGACAAAAAATGAATAAACTCCTTATTCCCTTCTCTGCCAAAACCTTCTGCAATGTTGTCCATTGTCGAACCGGAAGAGCGTGATATTTGGTCTCTTAGTGTGAAGTCCCGACTAAAATCATGTTTGAGTGTTTGTTTATGAATATCTTTACATAAAATTCTTGCATTCCTCCAAATCTCTAAATCTTCAAATCTTTGTATTGTTCCCATAGTCTTAGTCTTTTAATTATTACTTGAACGTTAAACATTTTGACGTCAAACATCTCAACGTTATTTCGTACTCCCTCTCACAATCAAATTAGTTCTTACAATTCTATTTGTATATTGTCCCAGCGTAACACCATTAATTTTATCGACTAAAAGCTGTGCAGCGGTGCGTCCCACTTCGTAGCCGTGTTGCTCTACGGTGGTCAGCATCGGGTCGGTGGCTATGGCCAAATCACCGCCCGAAAAACCACAAATAGAGATGTCGTCGGGCACATTGAGCCCAAATTGCTTTACAGCATAGAGAATTCCTGAAGCGGTGTGGTCATTTATTGCAAAAAATGCGTCGGGTGGATTTTCCATCGAAAGAACTTGTGGAGTCAGTTCTATGGCTGCATCACGCGTATCGCAAGTAAAAATAAGCGACTCATCCACCGGGATATTATGTTTGCGCAGCGCATCCAAATAGCCATTTCTCCGATTTTTAGAAATTTCCAAGTGCGTAGGAGAGCTGAAAAACGCAATTCTTTTCGCTCCGGTTTCAATTAAATGCTCCACGGCAGTCATTGCACCGGCGTAGTCATCCACCACCACCCGGTCGGTTTGGATACCGATACAAATACGGTCATAAAAAACCAGATGAATATTATTGTCTATAATGGCCTGATAATGTTCGTAGCGATCGGTCTCTTTTGAAACGCTGGCCAGCACACCGGCTACGCGCGCATCAATAAGTGATTCTGTAATTTCAATCTCCTTCTCGTAGCTCTCCTGCGATCGGAAAACCATCACATTGAAGCCGGCTGCGGAGGCAACCTCCTCAATGCCTTGCAAAATAGAGGAGAAGAAATAGTGAATAATCTCCGGCAAAACCACGCCGATGGTATTATTGTGTCCTGTGCGTAGGTTCAATGCAAACGTGTTGGGACGGTAGCTGAGTTTTTTGGCACACTCTTTAACTCGTTGCACTGTTTTTTTGCTAATGTCCGGGTGATCTTTGAGTGCTCTTGATACCGTTGATGGCGAAAGCTTCAATTCGTTGGCGATATCAATAATGGTAGTAGCGCGTGGTTTACTCATAATATATCAGTTTCAAGTGTTTAGAGAGCTCTGTTTTTATCCTGTGCAAATGTAAAACAGATATTTGAACTGTGAAAGTAATCAAAAGATTTCAATTTTCAATGGATTTGCAAACGTTTGCGGGGTGAAAATACTTCAAACACGAATTTAGATGTTGCAGAAGCATAGGAAACATTTAATTTTGTTGAACAATATATGCGGATTTATGTCAGAGATTTGAAGCATTTGGTTCCTGACTTCATCCTTACCAGGAAAATATTCACTGTAAGGTTCAATTAAACCGCATTCATTGTGAAAATCAATATTAAACTTATTTATACTGAAAAATGAAAAACATTCGATTTCGAACAAATCCAAGAATTTTAATTCTGACAGTTCTTTTTTCGTTGTTTGGCTTGTTTGCTCAGGCACAAAAACGAACTGTGACCGGTGTGGTTACTGATACAACCGGTGAAACCGTAATCGGGGCCAGTGTTGTTGAAAAAAACACCACAAATGGTGTAATTACTGACTTTGACGGTAGGTTTAAGTTGGACGTGGAATCTAACGCTACATTGGTAATCAATTATGTGGGCTACAAAACAGTAGAAGTTGCAGTTGGTGGCCGCACTACTATTCCTGTAACCCTTGAAGAAGACACATATCTGCTCCAGGAGGTTGTAGCGATTGGTTATGGTAGGGTCAAGAAAAATGATGCAACCGGTTCAGTAACAGCTATAAAACCTGATGAGCTTAACAAGGGTTTGGCTGTTAATGCACAGGATATTTTGCAGGGAAAAGTGGCCGGGGTTAATATCATTAGCCATGATGGTACACCCGGGGGTGGATCTCAAATCAGAATCCGGGGTGGATCGTCGCTCAATGCCAGTAATGATCCGCTAATTGTAATTGACGGAATGGTAATGAGTAATGAGTCTGTAAAGGGCGTAGCTAATCCGCTCTCAGTTGTAAATCCAAATGACATTGAGTCGTTTACAATCTTAAAAGATGCTTCTGCAACTGCTATTTATGGTTCTCGTGCTTCTAATGGTGTAATAATTATTACAACGAAAAAAGGAGTTGCTGGTAAAGATGGATACATGAAGCCTAAGTTTAATTACAGTGGTAATACATCGGTCTCTAATCTGATTAAACGTATCGAGGTGATGAGTGCAGCTGAGCTGAAAGATTACGCTAAATACTTGAATTTGTCGGACAATAATATGAAGTATCTGGGTAATAGTGACACTGACTGGCAGAAACAGATTTATCGTCCTGCTGTAGGAACTGATCACAATTTCACGATTACCGGTGCCACGAAAAACATCCCTTATCGTGTCGGTGTAGGATTAACTTATCAGGATGGAATTATTAAAACATCAAATATGCACCGGGGAACAATTTCCGGTAATGTGAACCCAACCTTTCTTGATGATCATTTAAAGGTGAATTTGAATGTGAGAGGAATGTATGTCGGTAACAGATGGGCCGATAGCGGAGTTGTTGGTGCTGCACTTAGCATGGACCCCACGCAAAGTGTTTATGATGATACTTATCCTGAGTTTGGAGGCTATTTCCAGCGTGCAAATGATGCCCTTTTTGGAGATCCG
>CAZDWA010000053.1:0-3179 GCA_964509065.1 uncultured Lentimicrobiaceae bacterium | reverse complement strand
TCCGACCTGGAGTAAAATCCCTAATTCACAGGCAGTTGCCAACCCATTGGCTACTTTGATGCAGAAAGATGACCGTTCTCAGTCATATCAGATTATTGGTAATTTAGATTTGGAATATCAGGTGCACGGCTTAGAAGATTTGAGTTTACATATGAATCTGGCCGGTGACTACGGATATGGGACACAGCGAACCATCATCGATCGACACTCATATGGAAATAATTATTATGGTTGGGATGGAACAGATTCAAAAACGAAATACACTAAAACATTTACCACCTACGCTCAGTACCAGAAAGATCTTGGTGCAGATCACAGATTTGATGTGATGGGTGGATACGAGTATCAGCACTATCTCAAACAAAGAGGATTGAACAACGGTTGGGGCATGTACCCGGATACATACCCGGATCAAAGCAAAAGAGGTGAAAAATACAATGAGTATTATCGTGAATATGCCAATCAGCTATTTTTACTTTCGTATTTTGGTAGACTAAACTACTCAGCACTTGATAGATATCTCTTCACTTTTACTTTTAGAAGTGATGCATCTTCCTATTTTGCTCCTGAAACCCGCCGGGGCCTGTTCCCATCAGTTGCATTTGCGTGGAAAATAAAAGAGGAACCATTTTTGAAAGATGTGAATGTTGTTTCTGACCTGAAGCTTCGTTTAGGCTGGGGTGTTACCGGCCAGCAGGAGCTCGGACTGGGTGATGCGCCTTATCTGACCATCTTTGATGTAAATGAGAATTACGCATATTACCCTATTGAGCAAGATAGTAATGGAAACTATATCTACTCTGAAACTTACAAACCACGTGCTATCAACAAAAGTATTACATGGGAAAAGACAACAACTTATAATGTCGGTCTCGATTACAGCTTCCTGAATGGACGTATCAATGGTGCCATAGATGCATATTACAGACTCACTACAGATTTGATTAATGAGATTGATCTTCCCGGAGGGACTAACTTTAGCAACAAGACTATTGCTAACGTTGGAGCATTATCTAACAAAGGAGTTGAGTTTGCTATCAATGGTCGTGCAATTAATAACAGAGATTTCTCCTGGGATTTAAGCTTCAATGCTACATATAACGTAAATCGGATTGAAAAACTAACAATCAGTGATGACCCTAATTACTATGTGCGTACAGGAGGTATATCCAACGGTACAGGAAATACTATTCAGGCCCATAAAGAGGGATATCCTGCCTGGTCGTTCTTTGTGTTCGAAACAAAACAAGATGCTAACGGCAACTATTACTTTGTAGATAGAAATGAAGATGGGCAGATTACTGATGCTGACAAGTATATTTATAAGTCACCTTTAGCGCCGCTTCTTTTTGGTTTGAGCTCAACATTTAATTATAAACAGTGGGATTTGAGCCTGAGCATGCGTGCTAATGTCGGTAACTATATTTATAATGACTATTTGGCAAACTCACTGCGTGGTGTAGAAAAGTCCAATATCGTGTCATCGAAAATAGGTGGGTTCGATAATGTTTCTAAAGAGGCATATTATATGTTTTATGGCGAAGGTTTCAGATCGGACAGACTCAATAATTGGTTTTTCTCAGACAAGTTAGTTGAGAATGCCTCATTCCTGAGACTGGATAAGGTAACTTTAGGATATAATCTGGATAAAACTGATATGAGATTATTCTTAACTGTGCAGAATCCTTTGGTTATCACCGGTTACAAAGGTTTAGATCCGGAGAGACCGGGAGGAATTGACAATAACTCCTATCCTCGCTCAATGGTAACAATGATTGGTTTAAATTACAATTTCTAAAAACAGAATATCAATGAAAACAATAATAAAAAGAGTATTATACTCATTAATTTTAGCTACTTTTTTAGTAGGCTGTGCTGCTGATTTAGATACGCCACCCATTGATCCGAATGTTGTTCAGGATCTGGAAAAGGGTCAGGATGCGCTATTTGCAAAAATTTATAGCACCCTTGCCCTCACAGGGAGCAAAGGCCCGGATGGTGCCGGCGATGTGGCCGGAATCGATGAAGGAACTTCCGCATTCTACAGAATGATGTGGACGCTGAATGAATTTGGTACCGACGAAGGTTGGTGGGTTTGGTCAGATCCGGGTGTAATTAATATCCGAAATCACACCTGGGATTCATCCAACGACCTGGTAACGGGGCTTTATGCTCGTCTTTATTTTGATATCAATCTTTGCAACTACTTCTTGAAAGAGTTTGGACACAAAGATGACGAAAAGTCAATAAAACAGAAGGCAGAAGTGAGATACCTGCGCGCTCTCAATTTCTATTATTTATTGGATATGTATGGTGAAGGTGTGCCGTTTGCAACTCAAATAATTGATAGAGTTCCGGTTGAAGATGATCAGCTTCCTGATCCAATATCACGTAAAGATCTGTTCAAATGGATTGAAGATGAGTTGAAAGAAATTGAAAGTGATATGTATGCTGATGGTGCTAAAGCGAGCTATTATCGTGTTGACCAGGCTGCGGTTTGGATGCTTCTTGCAAGACTTTATCTAAATGCTGAGATTTACACAGGAACTGCAAAATGGAATGAAGCTGCACAATATGCTGCTAAGGTGATGAATTCTTCCTACACGCTTGCTCCTGTTTACAAGCATTTGTTCATGGGTGATAATAAATTAAAGGGTGCGGCTAATCAAGCTTACAAAGAGATTATTTTACCAATTGCCCAGGAAGCTACACATGTCAGATCCTGGGGGGGCTCTATGTTCCTTATTGCTGCTACACGCGTAAACGGTATGTCGCCATCGGGAATTACCGATCAGTGGGAGTGTTTCCGTTCAAAATCTAATTTGGTAGAGAAGTTTTTCCCTGATTTGGATCAGGCCAAAAATATAAAAGCAGACTTTTCAACTATGCCGGGACTTGCCGGAGATGATCGCTGCCTGCTTGAGAATTACTATGTTAATGGTGATGATGTTTATGAAGCGACTCTCGAAGGTGGTGCCGGAAATGGCTCAGAAGCCTTTACGAAAGGATGGGGTATTGTGAAGTTTTCAAACATTTACGCCAGCGGCGAAAATGCTACAGACACTCAGTTTCCCGATACGGATATTCCATTCCTGAGGTCATCAGAGGCTTATTTGACCTATGCCGAAGCTGTTGTGCGCGGAGCTGATCAGGTCAACGGACCTGCACTTGATGCGGTT
>CAZDWA010000052.1:0-16550 GCA_964509065.1 uncultured Lentimicrobiaceae bacterium | reverse complement strand
TATAATGCCACAAAATTTGGCGTTACAGCATTATCTGAAGCAATGCGAATGGAGCTTACACCTACAACAAATATCAAAGTGTCGGTTATTGAGCCCGGAGCAGTAGCAACCGAATTAAGAAATACTATTACAGACCAAGATATTTTAGATGGATTTGATAAACATCAAGTGCCTCCACTTCAAGCAATTGACATTGCCAATGCCATCAAATATGCCATTTCACAGCCTGAGCACGTAAATGTGAATGAAGTTTGGGTGATGCCGGCAGCACAACGTTAGATTATGTGACTTTATAAAGGTCTTCCTAAATTTCTGTTTCCAGATTCAGCTTGTCTTTGAATAAAGTCAAAGCCGGGTTATGCGCTGCCATCTTCTGAAACTTTTCGCTATCAAGATAAGGGGTTTGATCGGCTACAATTTCTGAAACATTGGGATGCAACGTAATGCGTGTATTTTGTAATTCAGTCTTCAGATAATCCAAAAAGGCGTTTACATTTATTTTATCGTTAAAGACGATAGAATTTGGCACATCAAAATGAATCTCGAAGTTTTCTTTCAAAACCGGTTCATACCTCACTACCGCAGATGCAAAACTTGGAGATATGCTTTCGTAAGCCTCGGCAAATGACATCCATACCTTTGATAATTGTTCATTTGTAAATTCTGTGGCGATTTCTTTTTCTTCTTCAACAACAGCTTCTTTTTCCAGGCTTGCAGAAATAGAAATAGTACGGGCTGAAGAAGGCTTAGTTACTTGAGCTACTGGGCTTTCAGCTTTTTGTGCACCAAGAGTTTGCAGTGGAATATCCGCTTCTCTAACCATTGATGGAGAAGGCTCGGATACCACCGGCGGTTTCGGGCTTTCCTCCTTTTTAGTCTCTGCTACTGCCGGTGGCAATTTGGATTTAGGAACAGCGGAAGATGTAGCACTTAATTCTACAGGCTTAGCCGGCTTTTTAGGCTGTGGTGTCGGCTGTGTTCCTTCTTTCAAACCGCTAATTTGCAATAAGGTAAGCTCTAAAAGCAAACGTTTATTACTACTTCGAGCATAATTTAAATCGCATTGAGTTGTTAGATTTAATGCATTAATCAAAAAGTCGGGGGTACATACTGCAGCTTGCGAAGCATAACGTTCACGCAACGAGCTACTTACCTCCAGTAGCTGGACGGTATGCGGATCGGTACTAACCAGTAAGTTCCGGAAATGACTGCTAAGCCCATTTAAAAAATGCTGTCCGTCAAAACCATTGTCAATCACTTCATTAAGTAGCAATAAAGTATCCGAACTTTGCGCATTTAATAAATAATTGGTGACTTGAAAATAATACTCATAGTCTAACACATTCAGGTTTTCAATCACATTCTTATAGGTGATTGTATTCCCTGAAAAGCTGACCATTTGGTCAAAAATTGATAAGGCATCACGTAAGGCTCCATCAGCCTTTTGTGCAATAATATCCAATGCTTCGGCTTCGGCTTCTACACTTTCTTGTTTGGCAACATACTGAAGGTGTCGCTTGATATCCTCTATCGTAATACGCTTAAAATCAAATATTTGACAACGAGATAAAATCGTAGGAATGATTTTATGCTTTTCGGTCGTAGCTAAAATAAATTTCGCATATGCCGGAGGCTCTTCCAAGGTTTTCAAAAAGGCATTAAAAGCAGCCGATGAGAGCATATGCACCTCGTCAATGATATATATCTTATACTTTCCTACCTGCGGAGGTATACGTACCTGATCAACCAAATTTCGAATATCATCCACTGAATTGTTGGAAGCCGCATCCAACTCATGAATGTTAAACGAAGCCGAATTTCGAAAAGAAACACATGATTCACATTCATCACATGCCTCATAATCGGCAGTGGGATTCATGCAGTTAATCGTTTTTGCCATGATACGGGCACAAGTTGTTTTACCAACTCCACGGGGACCGGTAAACAAAAAAGCCTGCGCCAACATATTGTTGCGAATTGCATTTTTTAAAGTCGAAGTAATCGCATCCTGACCTACTACCATATCAAAAGTAGCTGGGCGATATTTGCGAGCAGAAACAATAAAGTTATCCATAAAGCAATGCCTGTTGATGCGTCAAAAATACTAAATTTTGAACAATTTGAACTCAAAAATCCTCGCTGATAATCATTTATTTTTTATCTGAGATTAATCGGCTTTTTACCTGCATAATTAACCAATTCATAAGCTTGTCAATTCAACTTTATCGTAATAAGTTTATGATCATTGTGTTATGAAACTTTAGTGGTAATTTAAAAAGCTGTTTATTATAAAATGAATTTTGATTTAATTTTGGCGATTTTTACGCTATGAGTTGTTCGCGGTAGTTTGTTACAGCTTTATATTTCACGCCTGAAAATTTCTCAAAATTAAATTCATGAATTAAGCAGGTTAAAGTCTTTTCTCCTAAGGATTGGCTTGATTCGGTTCATTCCCTTCGAAAAGCAGATTTTTGAATCCGCATTTATGGCGTTATATTTGCAAATTAAAAATTGATAATGGAGTCGAAAATGAAAAACCCGCTACACGAACAGGTTTTTGAAGTATTAAACAAGTTAGATATCCCTTTTGAGGTGATTTATCACCCGCCCACTCCCACCATCGAAGAAGCACTGCTTTATTGGGAGGACTTGGAAGCCGTGCATTGCAAAAATTTATTTTTTCGAAATCACAAAGGCAATCGGCATTATTTGGTAATTTTTCATTGCATGCAGCAACTGAATATTCGGGATTTGGAGCAACGTTTAAAACAAGGAAAACTTACGTTTGCATCTCCAAAAAGAATGGAAAAATACCTTGGGCTCAAGCCCGGAAGCGTGACCCCATTTGGGCTTATTAATGACCATGAAAAGCATGTGTATCTTTTCATTGACGAAGAATTGTTAAAAGCCAAACGCTTAAGCTTTCATCCAAACGATAATACAGCAAGTTTAAGCATTGCTACCGATGATTTTGTACGCTTTTTGGATGCAATGGGAAATGGATACAGCTTTTTGAAACTGTATGATAGCGAGGAATCAGACAATACTGAAAATTAGGCGATTCTAATTCACTCAAAACAGAAAAATTATAAGGCTTCTACCCTGCGCTCGGCATTTTTAATGACGGCATCGGCACTATTTTGCGCCTCTTTTTGAAGCTTTTGAATCCTTTTGTCGGCTTGCAACTCTAAGTCCGCAATTGCTGATTCTGCTTTATTTTGTAGTTTTTTGGCAGCTTCTTTAGCCAACCTTTCAGCTATCGGTCCTTTAGGTTTTGCCTCATTAATAAGCTTTTGAGCCTGATTTTCAGCTTCTTCTCGTAATTTAGTTGCAGCTTTTGCCGTCTCTTGTCGAATTGCTGCCGCCTTGGCATCTACTGCTTCCATGATTTTACGTGCCTGCTGCTCAGCCTCCTCCATAATTTTGGCAGCTTCTGCACTTAGTCTTTTCCTTATTTCTTCCTTTTGCTTTTCAAGCTCTTCACGTGCAAGGCGTTCTAAATCATCTTTGATATTTACAGCAAAATCTTCATAATCGATATGTACCTTAGGTGCTGATACCGTGCCTTTTATACCGGCTTTGATTTGTACTGTCTCACCCATATTTAAAGGGATGCCTTTTGCTTTTGCTTCGTCAACAATCTTTAAAATTCCGTTTTTGATGTCCGTACCCAACATATCATACGGAAGTTGGAACAATAAATCGTAATCCAAGCTTTGGTCAAAGCCGATACTACCGCTTATACGTACATCTGAATTGGCATAGCTCAAATCAAAAGGAGATTGATACAATCGGCCATTGATAATCTCAAATTGGAGTTTTAATCCGTCCGTTACAATGCGCTTCAACTCATCATTTCCCAATAAAGAGCCAATCATATCCATAGATTTTATTTCATCAATCCGAATCTGACTTGAGGTCAAGCCTCCCATTCCTTGAAGACTCTCAAAAACGGGGTTCAACTGCTCATCAAGCCGTCCTTTAAGTGAAAAATTTGTAGAGAAATTCCCACTGGTATGTGCGGCAATAGGCGCAACAGAACGGAATAATCCAATAGTTTCATAAGCAAGCGGAATATCAAAGCCGGAAATGGAAAAATCCAGATTAATCAAGGGTGATTCCGGAGCTACCGCATCAAATAAACCGGAAAGTTGAACAAAGCCGCCCAATAAATCAGCTTTCATGGGAGCAAAACTTAAAACCTTATCAGCATAATGTAAGTTGGCAGTGATATCCTTTAAATGATAGTTTTCATAAATCAAATTATCTATTTCAGCCGAAAAGTTTAATTCTATACGCTCAGGAAACTCCGGAAGTATCGTAATTGAGGTATCTTGTGAGCTAGTTGAAGTCGGCTTCCCGGAAACATATTGCAAAATCTCTTGTAAATCAATTTTTGCTGAGCTGAGTTGCAAATCACCGCGTACGGTACCGTCCTTCAACAAATAGCCCAAATAATCATGTAATATCCCACTAAAGCTAAAATTTGTGCTTCCAAAACCAAGATTTTCCACTGCTGCAGAAACCAAGTCCGGTGAAAATTCCAAAACGGCCTTATCCAGTACCAAATCGGCGTTCAATGCCGAAAGATATGATTTAAAATCACGTATATCCGCAATGCCGGATGCTTCAATTTTTTCGTAACGCTCCTGTTCAATATCCGACATTCGCGTTTTAAGCGCAAGATTCAAGTCCAGCTCACCTCCCAAATCCTTTAATGCCTTATCAGGTAAAAAAGATGCAAGCTGCTCCAAAAACAGCTTCCCCTTCATGGATGCCGAAATATGTGGGTCGCTTATCGGATTACGTATATGTAGTGCAGTTTCAAAAGCAGCTTCATTCAAATGAAATCTCAATGGATGAATGTCAATCAAAGTTTGATCCAATTGCCCATTTTGATTTACCACTGCAAGTTTAAATTCAATATTTTCAAGGCGTTCCTTAACATTCTGATATCCAAGTTGCCCATTATCAACAGCCAATACTATATCAAATGCAGGAAAGCTATCTTCTCCATATTCGCCTGCCATATTCATTTTAAGTGCAAAATCTCCCGTTGCTTCCAGCTTTGCATAATCTTTCAAATAAACAGCCGGCAACAAGGACAAAAACTGCTTGAAATTGGATTTTGGAGCTTCCACAGTAAAGTTCATGCCGATATTATCTTCGGGGAAACTGAAATCACCAATAAAATCTAAGTCCATTTCATTGATCTTCAGACTATTGGTTTTTATTTTATAAATGTCGTTTTCAAAATCTGCATCGATGATTAGCTCAGCAGCAGCTTGAACAGCATTCAACAATGTATAGGATTCGTAGGCAGTAGAAACGCTGGCAGCTGTGAGCTTTGCCAATAAATTTGCTTTGTCTGCCTGAACATCACCGCGAATTAAACCATGTAACTCATTTAACCTCAAAAAATAAACAAGTTCTTTATCAGTATAAACAGCAGTACCGTTTTTGATTGTAATTGACTGGAAATTTAAAGTGAAGTTTTCTGTATCAGCTGTTTTTGCATCTATTTCTGTTGAAGATTCAGGAATGATATCCCAATTATATTGTCCATCTTCAGCAATCAACAAATTCAGAAAAGGTTCATTCAATCGTATTTTCTTAATCGTATACGGACTGCCTTTAAATACGCTTAAAAAGTCGAGGCTTAAATTCAATTGATTGGCATAAAGTAAAGTATCGTTTTCAAAAGCATCTTTCCCCTTGATTGAAAAATCATGCAATCGAAGGTTAAAATCAGGGAAGCTACTTAGCAGGCTTAGTTGTGAAGATTTGAAGTCAATAGTGGCATTCAAGTTTTTATTAATTTCTTCTTTTACCAATATGGTGATTTTTTCACGAAATGCATACGGTACTATAAACAACAGTGCCACTAGTACAACGAATACTGCTAGAAAAATTTTTAAAAATCTCATGATTTATTTTATTGATATATTTTTTGTCTCAAATAATGATCCAATGCCACTAATGCCGCCATTGCTTCAACAATAACCACTGCACGCGGCACTACTGTCACATCGTGGCGTCCTTTGCCTTTCATAAGTACTGTATTTCCTTCTTTATCAACTGTTTGCTGCTCTTTCATTAAAGTAGCCACAGCTTTAAACGCTACATTAAAATATACATCTGCACCATTTGTAATGCCGCCTTGTACCCCCCCGGAATTATTTGTTAAAGTTTTAATCACTCCTTCTTCTGAGATAAATCGGTCATTTTGTGTGCTACCCCTTTCTCGTACACCGGCAAAACCACTCCCGTATTCAAAAGCTTTTACGGCATTAATACTAAGCATTGCCTTTGCAAGGTCGGCATGAAATTTATCAAAAACCGGAGCTCCCAGTCCCACAGGAAGCCCATTAATATGGCATTTTATAATACCGCCCAAGGTGTCCCCTTCTTTTTTAACTTCTTCAATCAATGTTTGCATTGCTGCAGAAGTTTTTACATCCGGACAACGTACGATAGAGTTTTCTACACTCTCAAATGAGGGTATTTCAGATAATTCGGGCATTTTTATTGGACCAATGGCTTTTACATAAGCTTGTATATTGATATTCTTTTCTTTCAAATAGGTTTTTGCAATCGCTCCTGCCACTACACGCGCAATCGTTTCTCTGGCTGACGAGCGCCCGCCGCCCCTATGTTCGCGTATACCATATTTAGCTTGATAAGTAAAGTCGGCATGTGAGGGACGGTATACATCTTTTATATGCTGATAGTCTCCCGATTTTTGATCTTTGTTCCAGACCACAAAAGCCAGTGGAGTGCCGGTAGTAAGTCCATCCATTATTCCGGATAAGAACTCCACCTTATCCTCTTCCTGCCGAGGGCTTGATAAAGACGATTGACCGGGTCTTCTGCGGTTTAATTCTGATTGGATAAACTCAAAATCAAGCTTTAAGCCCGGAGGGCATCCGTCAATAACCCCACCAATCGCCTTCCCATGCGATTCACCAAAGGAGCTGAGGCGAAAAAGTTCACCAAAGGTATTTGCAGCCATTGTTATAAGATTTTTATATTAAAAATTGCACCAAGAAATTTAAGCCTATTCATTTGACAAATTAATATCAACCGAGTGATTTAATAAGAAAAATGCAGCTTTTTCTTTCAGAATGTAAAGATAAAGGTATTTTTACAGTAAATTTTAAATTATCACAGGATGCGACAGTATTTATAATTGGCTTTTATAATTGTTTTTGGCTTTCAGCTGCATGCACAACCCTACAATAAAGCAGAAAAAAAATTAATTAAGACTGGAAAATCTACTGAAAAGATGCCGGTTATTCTTGTTACCGACAAAGAAGGGGAGCGAATTTTACGTACAAAATCAACTGATATCCCAAAAAGGGGAAAGTGCACTACAAAAAAGCTTAGTAAACGTATGTTGGCAACGGTTCAATCTCCTGAACATGCGGGTGTAGGTATTGCCGCTCCACAGCTTGGCATCAACAGAAACCTCATTCTCGTTCAACGTTTTGATAAAGAGAATAAACCTTTTGAGGCATATCTGAATCCAGAAATAATCGCTAAAGGCGATTCGTTAGTTAGTGGAGAAGAAGGCTGTTTATCAATACCTTATGTTCGTGGCACAGTGATGCGCTTTCAGGAAATTACCATTCGATATCAGGATCGTAACTTTAAATGGAAAGAAGAAACAGTAACAGATTATACTGCACGCATCTTCCAGCACGAAATTGACCACCTACGTGGGAGATTATTTACCGATTATATGCGCTACGACTAATTAAAAAGTAAATCTAACGTCTTCTATCCAAACGATTTAAGGCATCAATTGCCAGTTGGTAATTCGTTTTGCGCTCCAGCACTTCATTGTAAATATCTCTTGCCGTGGAATAACGTCCAAGCTCTTCCAAAGCTCTTCCTTTATTATACAAGGCATCAATATAGTTTGGATCGCTTAATAAAGCTTCATCAAAATATTCAATGGCTTTGGTGAAATTTTCTTCATAAACCAAATACACATAGCCAATATTGAAATTAATAAACTTGTTATTTGGTGCAATTAAAAGCAGGCTGTCGTAATGTGCAAGGGCTTCATGCCATTCTTCATTATCTTGTAAAAACAAAGCCAATTCATAACGAGACTGCACTCTTTCCGGAAACATCTGAATGGCACGCTTATAATATAATGCAGCCAACTCATTGGATTGCGCAGCATAAATCTTACCCAGCTGCATCATTGGGTCATAAAACTCTTCATCCTGATCCAGAGCCAGTTGAAGGTTTTTTAATGCCGATAGGGTATCTTGCCGGGCAAGAAAAATAATCCCACGTACATAATAAGCCTCCGGATTATATGAACTCAGATTTAATGCTTTATCCGTAAAGCCAAGCGCCAAAGTAATATTCTCCGTTAAAAGATTTAGTTCGGCAAGTTTTACATATGGCTTGGGGTCATCCGGACTAAGTTCCGATGCTTTCAACAATGCCGTTTGTACATTGTCCGTTTGATCCATTACATAATAAACTTCGGCAAGTGTCAAAAATATATCCGCATTTGCCGGATCCCACTCAAGTGCATGAGACACATCCAACAATGCCTTGTCAGGCATTCCCAATTGCAAATAAAACATTGCCCGCTGATTATAAAGCTCAGCATTTGTGCTGTCTTTCACCAGCTCGGCATTCAATAAATCCAATGGCGATTGCATGGAAATATCCTGTTCAGGCTCATTTGTCGTTGATGAAGTATTACATGAAATAACTCCAAGTAATATCAAGCTAATCAGCCAAATATATTTTATTTTCATAATGCTTTATCTAAGGATGAAAAAACCGCCAAATAAAAATTATTGGCGGTTTGAATATATTTTTGAATAAACTTATTCTTGCTTTAAAACTTCAATGATTTTCGTTTCCAGCTCTTCGGACAACTCTGGATTTTCACCAATAAGATTTTTCACTGCCTCTCTACCTTGTCCCAATCTCGTTTCACCATAGCTGAACCATGAACCGCTTTTTTTAATAATTCCATGATCCACTCCAAGGTCGATAATCTCCCCTACTTTTGAAATCCCTTCACCATAAACAATATCAAATTCTGCTTTCTTAAATGGTGGTGCCACCTTATTTTTAACCACACGCACGCGTGCCCTGTTACCACTAATTTCATCACCGTCTTTTATTTGGCTTATCTTAGGGATATCCAATCGCACCGAGCTGTAAAATTTTAATGCATTACCACCGGTAGTTGTTTCGGGATTGCCAAACATAATGCCAATCTTTTCGCGAAGCTGATTAATAAAAATACATACAGCTCCTGTTTTACTAATGGTAGCTGTCAGCTTCCTTAATGCTTGTGACATCAATCGGGCTTGTAGTCCCATTTTTGAATCGCCCATCTCCCCTTCTATTTCACTTTTTGGGGTTAAAGCAGCAACCGAGTCAATCACTATCACATCAATTGCACCGGAACGAATAAGATTTTCGGTAATTTCAAGTGCTTGTTCACCATAGTCGGGCTGAGAAATAAGCAGATTTTGAATATCTACACCCAACTTTGCAGCATAAAAGCGATCAAAGGCATGCTCTGCGTCAATAAATGCTGCAATACCGCCCTGCTTTTGAGCTTCGGCTATAACATGCAAAGCCAAGGTGGTTTTTCCGGAGCTTTCAGGACCGTAAATTTCAACCACACGTCCTTTTGGCAAGCCTCCCACGCCTAAAGCATGGTCGAGAGCAATGGAGCCGGTGGAGATAGAATCAATCTTTTCCACCGCGTCATCGCCGAGTTTCATCACACTGCCTTTGCCGTATGTTTTTTCAATATTGCCCAAAGTGGATTCAAGTGCCTTAAGCTTCTCAAGGCGGAGTTTATCAAGTTGATTTTTAGCTTTTTCTGTTGTCATGGCTTATTTATTATATAGTTTAAATATCTGATTGGCGTGGTCGTTTGTTTTCACTTTTTTTATTACTTCTTCAATGATTCCATTCTCATCAATAATAAAGCTTGTACGAAATAAACCTTCGTATTCACGACCATATAATTTTTTCATACCCCACACCCCAAAAGCTTTTATAATCTTTAAATCAGGATCGGGAATAAGTGAAAAGGGCAATTGGTATTTTTCTGAAAATTTCTTGTCGGAATCACCACTATCCGGGCTTATTCCAACAATAGCAAAACCTTGTTGCAGCATCAATTCATGATTGTCACGCAGATTACAAGCCTCTTTTGTACAGCCCGGCGTATTATTTTTAGGATAAAAATAAACCACCAGCTTTTTTCCGGCAAAATTGCTGAGTTCAATTGTATTTCCAAACTGATCTACCCCCTTGAAATCAGGGGCTTTATCTCCTTTTTGAAGCATAATAAAATTATTTAAGAAGAGCAAAAATACGTATAATTACCAAAGTATTGCATTGGTAATTTAATTTTGTTTGATAAAGTAGAAGCTCAATCAGCCTTTTTTGTTATTCTTTGCATAATATCGGCAAAAGTCTTTTATGCCACAAGTCTCACACATGGGCGTACGAGCTTTGCACACATATCTTCCATGCAGTATCAGCCAATGATGTGCTTTAGCAACAAACTCTTCCGGTATATGCCTCACTAATTGCCGCTCCGAATCCAATGGATTTTTGGCATTTGTGGTGAGTCCAATCCGTTCGGCAACCCTAAAGACATGGGTATCCACTGCCATGGCAGGCTTATTAAAAACTACCGAAGCTACTACATTTGCGGTCTTTCGTCCAACCCCCGGTAATTTCTGCAGCTCTTCCACACTGTCCGGAACAATGCCGTTAAAAGTCTCAAGAAGGCTTTTTGCCATCCCCAACAAATGCTTTGCTTTATTATTTGGGTACGAACAGCTTGAAATCAAGCTAAAAACCTCTTCTTGGCTTGCTTCGGCAAGCACATTAGGATTGGGGAAGCGGTCAAAAAAAGCCGGCGTAATCATATTTACGCGCTTGTCGGTGCACTGAGCAGACAATATAGTAGCAACTAACAACTCATAGGGTGAATTGTAATGCAGTTCGGTTTCGGCAACCGGCATGTTTTCCGAAAAATAATCGATGAAACGTGTAAAGCGTTCTTTCTTGGTCACAACAGTCCGTATTGAATTTATTTGACTGCCAATTTAGCCAAATAATACAACATATGAAAGCAGTAGTTAAAACTAATTCGCAAAGTTTTCTATCAGCCCGATATTATCCGTCCTTTTGATATCGATTGTTGCAGCAAACTGTACAATTTGCTTTAATACAATCGGACTTACATGTGCATCGGAATGAGATAATCGCATTGACTGCTTTAGCCTGCGAATAAAACTTTCATCCGGTTTGTCGTAAATTGAAAATGAATTAGATTGCGTAAAGTCTTGTTTCATAAGCAGAATTTTAATTAATTGCAACAACTAAACGCCACATTAAATCAATTTAGTATACAAATACATTTTATTTTTCAATTCCTTCGCTAGCCTGCATAATTCACCAATTCATAAGCTTGTCAATCTAATTTTATCGTAATAAGCTTATGATCATTCTGTTAGTAGGCTTTAGTAATAATTTAAAAAGCTGTTTATTATAAAATGAATTTTGATTTAATTATGGCAATTTTTACGTTATGAGTTGTTCGCGCTAGTTGGCTACATCTTCACAACTCACTCCTTAAAATTCCTCAAAATTAAATTCTTGAATTAAGCAGGCTAGGCTTCTTCAATTCAGCATTTGCGTAAAATAGATTTGGTTTTTTAGTATTTTTGTAATCACTAAAGTCATTAAATTTGATTTATTATGTCAAAAGAACCTTCACAGCAAGAAGTACGTATTGCTTTTATCCTCGAATTATATGATGTAATCGATAAAAAACGTCAAGCAATTGATTTTAT
Organism: uncultured Lentimicrobiaceae bacterium; assembly: GCA_964509065.1. Taxonomy (GTDB): domain Bacteria; phylum Bacteroidota; class Bacteroidia; order Bacteroidales; family F082; genus JALNZU01. The sequence continues at coordinate 4,686 of CAZDWA010000052.1, read as the reverse complement.
TCGTTCGCACGAGAATGAAATCGAATCAGTGAGCGGACAAGATATCATCATTGCAGTTGACCGCCTTGTAAAACGGGAAATACCTATGCCCGAATTGAAGCAAAATATTAATAAGCTTTTAAATGTTTTAGGACTTCGAGTGAAATCCATGCCCATTCCTGAAGCTGAGGAAGGAAGCCTGATGCATGCCTTACTACGTAACTATCAAATTTTGAACACACAGCTGAAGGAGATGCGACCTTTAATTAAACAGTTGAATGATTTCACTGAGGATGAGACATTGAGGGAAGATATCCTGAGGCGAACAAAAAGAATTCATAAATTCATTTCGTTTTATGAAATCAAAGAAAATGTATTATTTCCGCTAATGGAAAAGCATTATCCTGATTTTCATTGCGTTACAGTGATGTGGTCGTTTCACGATGATATTGGTCGTAATTTAAAGCTGTCTATTGAACTGCTAGAAAACAAAGCATTTGATTTAAAGCGCTTTAACCGAAGTATTGCGGATGTATACTTCAATATACACGCGATTTGGTTACGCGATATCCATATTTTATTCCCTGAAATGATGCGATGCATCCCACAAATGCATACTAAAGAATTACTGCATGAATGCATTGAAATGGGATTCCCCTATTTCAATCCGGAAAGTAACGCAATCAATGAACCAAAAAGCCCTTTACACATGGATGCAAAAGTCAATCTCGAGACCGGAAGTTTATCAGCCGAGCAAATTATACATTTATTCAAGCATTTACCTGTAGATATCACCTATGTAGATGCTGACAACAAGGTTTGTTTTTTCTCTGATCCGCCACACCGTATATTTCCGCGTACAAAAGCCGTTATCGGGCGCGATGTACACAAATGCCATCCACCGGAAAGTGTTCATATAGTCGAACAAATTGTTGATTCTTTCCGTGAAGGGCGTAAAAATGAAGCTTCGTTTTGGATTACTATGCGTGGAAGAAGGATATTAATTCAATATTTTGCGTTACGCAATAAACTAGGTGAATATCAAGGTGTGATTGAAGTAAGCCAAGATATTACCGAAATACAAAAGCTTGAAGGTGAACAACGTTTGTTAAGCTGGAAGGATTAGTCACATAATTTCTGATGCATTGATTCTAAGAAAATCCTATGATGATTGAGGCAGGAAATAACAGTAAATTTTGATGTGGGAATCTTGAAATGGTAGTTATTCAATACTATAAACGCATACAGTTATTGTATTCCAAAAACAAAGGGCTGCTTCATAAATCCGCAGCCCTTTAAAATGATTATTTTATTTTCAAAAAAGCTAAAATGCTTTTTCGTACTGATTCAATCAAAGAAATAAGATTAGTTTTTCAACAAAATATCATTAATCACTTCCACTAAGGTTTCTTTGGGTAATGCACCCATTGCCATTTGAGGTTGTCCGTCTTTGGGACAAAACAGCAACGAAGGAATACTGCGTATGCCAAAAGCAGCAGCTAATTCAGTTTCCGATTCTGTATCAATTTTATAAATATTGATTTTTCCTTCAAATTCTTTTGAAAGTTCATCTAATATTGGAGCAACCATTTTACAAGGCTGACACCAATCAGCATAAAAATCGATAAGACAAGGTAAATTACCTTCAAATTTCCAATCTTTATTTTGTTCGTAGTTAAAGACTTTTTCTAAAAAAGTATCTTTTGTTAAATGTTCTACCATAATGTAAATAAAATGTCAGGGTTTATATAATTATTTATTTATCCAACAATTGTTCTTCAATAACTTTCACATACATTTCTTCTGTCAAAGCACCTGCCTGCATCATTGGTTTTCCGTTTACGGGTGTAAATAATACGGAAGGAATGCTTCGTACTTGGAAAACTCCTGCAAGACGCTGCTCTTTATCCACGTCAATTTTGTAGATTTTAATCTTTCCGGCATATTCTTCTGCCAATTTGTCCATTATTGGAGCAATTTTACGACATGGCGCACACCAATCGGCATAAAAGTCGATAATGGCAGGTACATCACCTTCATAAACCCAGTTTTGAGGACTAGCTTCAAAATTCCACACCTTTTCCAAAAATGTATCATATGTTAAGAATTCAACCTTGCCTTGCTTTTGAGCTATTGTAGTAGCTTTATTGTCGCCGGTTTGCTTCCCGGTAGTGTTGCTGCATCCTGTTGCCATAACCAAGACGGCCGCAGTGATAAGTAGTGCATTTCTAATCATTGTTATTGAAATTTGTTTTAAAAAGTTGCAAATATATAATAAATCGCTTTAATATCACTAAATTTAGTATTTTTGCTTCAAATACTGTACCATAATTTAATTTTAAGCCATTTATGACAAAAAACTTGCCGAAAATACATGAAATAGCTGCCAGCCGGGAGGAAATGCTGCTGGAATTTTTGGCTGACAGTAAATGGCGTGATGGTTTTGTATGCAGAAAATGTGGCAACACAAATTATTGTAAGGGCAAAAAGCCCTATTCAAGACGCTGCACCCGATGCAAGTCAGAAGAGTCAGCCACGGCTCATACCTTGTTTCATCATTGCAAGATTCCTTTATTAGAAGCCTTTGACATTGTACGAACTGTGTGTTGCAATCCGGATGTGTCCACTTATGAGTTAAGCAGGCAACAAGGCAAGCGCCAAATGACTTGTTGGAAATTTAAAACAAAGGTGCTTGAGTGTCAGAAAGATGAAAAAAAGGCAGCTTTTTTGAGAGAGCTCGTAAAACTGCCAGTAACTTTTGAATAAATTCTGCCTTATTAGTACAACATCCTATTTCACCAATAATTTTACAGATTGAATACTTCGGCCATCAAATGCACGAACGCTATATACACCGGCTGCCAACTCAATCACGGGAATAGTTACTGTTGCTGCAGCCGCATCAAGGTATTTGACCGTTTCACCCTTTAAATTAATAACTTCCACAGATTTTAGTCCGGGCAAGCTGATGGTAACGCGGTCATTTGCCGGATTGGGAAACAGTTTCAAGTCAAAACTGTGCATTATATTAGGAAGTGCAGTCAAATTGCCTTCTTCGTATTCAAAAATATAATCGCATATATAAACCAATGTCCAATTCTCATCTGCCATCTCATAACTGTATGACAAGGGACGATTTCTGTATTGTGGGAAATTACTGTATAAAGGCTCAATATGGTGAGGCATGACTACATCTTCAATAACGGTTTCCATATCATAGCTGTAGATTATTCGGCTACCCGGATACGAACCGGAATAGAAAATCTGTGTTTCACAATTGCCGACTTCATCATAGCTATATTCCATCTTTTCCTTCAAAGCCCAGTTTGCGACCATCCAGTAAAAATAATTTTTACGGATACAATTGTCATGTACATCGTAATCATAGGTTACCCGCGAAGAGTTTTCCCAGAAATTGCCCCATCGCATTTCCACAACTTCCTCCGTACGCTTCCCGCTCGCATCATAAAAATAATTCGCTCGCTCAAACAAATCGCCATCAAGGTACACTTCATGATAGACCAGCTGATTCAACTCATTGTAGCTATAATGATAGACTCCGTGAAGTTCAAATACTCCTTCGAAACTATTATAATTGGAACGTGAAATCCGATTGTCGTTTTCGTCGTAAGTATATTCAATATAGTAAACATGACGCCAGTACCCATCTATTTTCTGATGCACATCGGTTCGGATGATATTCCCCCGTTGGTCATAACTCAATGAATCGATGAGCTCAAGCGGCCCCCAACCATCGACCGAAATTGTTTTATACCAAAGCAACAGTCCGTCATCTCCGTAATAAAAATCAATAAATCCTTCACCATCAGAGGATTCAATATTATCAAGCCTGTACTTAAAGTCCTGAGCTCCAACGACAAATGCACCTACGAGTGCAAGTACTAATAAAAATATTCTTCTCATAATTCTATCTTGGATTTAAAACAAAATAAATGATTAAAATCTTTGACAAAGGTAAATAACAAGATGCTAAGAATGATTCCAAATTAAAGCCGGACAGTACAATCCAAGCAAGTGAAATAATATTGCACAGAACTAAAAATCAGCTGTGTAAGACATGAATTGGCTGGGCAAATCAGCATTAAAAATAAAAAAACACTGAACGATTTTCGAACAGTGTTTTTAGCAGAGTTTGGCGGAGGAAGAGGGATTCGAACCCCCGGAGGCTTGCACCTCAACGGTTTTCAAGACCGCCGCATTCGACCACTCTGCCATTCCTCCGCTGCAAAAATACAATTTTTTCCATTCCTGCAAATAGTAAAATGAAATTCTATGCATTTGCAGATGTTTTATTTTACCTGCATAATTCACCAATTCATAATCTTTTCAATCTAATTTTATCGTAATAAGCTTATGATCATTACGTTAACAAGATTTAGCAATAATTAAAAAAGTGATTATTATAAAATGAATTTTGATTTAATTTTGGCGATTTTTCCGTTATGAGTTTTTCACGGTAGTTGGCTACAGCTTCACAGCTCATGCCTTAAAATTTCTCAAAATTAAATTCATGGATTAAGCAGGTTTAATTTAAATACAAATTTTCAATGCCAAAGTCCTTAAATTGAGCGCTTATGGACAGCTAAATTCAGCATCTTGATTTTTTAAAAATATATTCTTCAAATAAATAAAGCTAAGTTCAATATAGAAGTGCAACAAAAATAATTTGAAAACACCACTATACTA
>CAZDWA010000051.1:0-16625 GCA_964509065.1 uncultured Lentimicrobiaceae bacterium | reverse complement strand
ATGAAATGACCGAACTTGCCAAACAATGTGATTTGATTAAGTTTGTTAGAGGAAAAGGCATGCTGAATGCCATCCTTGTGAATGACACGCCTGAAAGCTCCACCGCATGGGATTTATGCATGAAAATGGCAGAACATGGAGTACTTGCTAAGCCAACACACGGAAACATTATTCGATTTGCACCTCCACTGGTGATATCGGAGGCTGATTTGCGTGAAGCATTAGGCAGAGTGCATGCCGCTTTCAAAGAGTTTAAAAGCGAAAAAGCATAATTATAAAGCGCTCCCCGGAGCGCTTTTTTCATTTAAAAAAGCTCGAAATATAAACGAAATTCTACGCTTTGTGAAAACATAAATAGTAGGTTTTTACAAACAGTCCGCTCCAACGAAAAGGTATTTACCGGCTTCGAGATGAAGATTCTCAAAACTAAATAAAGTGATGTACAACAATTTGTATTCTGCTTAATTGCAAAGTTGAAATCATAAAAAAAGCGCTCCTTGGAGCGCTTTTTTCATCTAAATAATAGTTGTTATTTAATGGCATTTGCGTAATTTGCAGCAACAACATCCCAGTCAATTACATTCCAAAAAGCTGAAACATAATCAGGACGTTTGTTCTGGTATTTCAAATAATAGGCATGCTCCCACACATCCAATCCAAGAATTGGCGTGCCTTTGCAATCAGCTACATCCATCAAAGGATTGTCTTGATTTGGCGTGGAGCAAACTGCTAAGCTTTTGTCTTCTTTCACGCTTAACCAAGCCCAGCCGCTTCCAAAGCGGGTTTTGGCTGCCGCTTCAAATTGTTCGCGGAACTTGTCAAAAGAGCCAAAATGCTTATTAATAGCTTCTAACAATTCACCTTTTGGAAGTCCACCACCATTTGTTGACATCACTTTCCAGAATAAGGAGTGATTATAATGACCACCACCATTATTTCTAACAGCTGCAGGGTATTTACTGATATTGTTTAACAAGTCGAAAAAGCACATATCGGCCATTTCGGTATCTTTTGTTGCAGCATGCAGATTGTCAAAATATGCTTTATGATGACGTGTATAATGGATTTCCATTGTCATGGCATCAATATGTGGTTCCAACGCATTGAAAGCGTATCCTAATTCGGGAAATTGCAATTCTTTTACTTTCTTATTCATAGTTTCTATATTTAATTTGATTATTACTGCAAAATAAAGGCTTATTTAGAATTGTTTCAAATAAAGCCTCAAAGTTTAAACAATATTAACAAGATATTGTTCAAAACTCCACTATCAGTTTCAAATTAAGTTGACGCGGTGTGAGGTAATTTGGGACGCCTCTCATAATATTATTGACGTCTTTCACCCAAGTATAAGAAATCGTATTTTGAATTTGCAACAGATTAAACACCTCCAAGCTAAGCCACATATTACGGACATTACGCAATACAGGCCGATGAATAGGACTGTCTTCGCTAATAAACTGTTTACTAAAACCTATATCGACACGACGGTATTCGGGCATGCGCCTTGTTTGTTGATATCGTTCGGTATTTGGCGGACCAAATGGCAAGCGGGAGCCAAAAATCAGACGCAAATGTACTTTATAGGTAGGGTGATTGGGTATATAATCTTGAAAAAACAACGAAAATTGAACACGTTGATCGGAAGGGCGTGGGATATATCCCGGAAATACGGTCACTGTATCAGCCACAGTTTTATTTTGTGTGAAATAATAAATCCGGTCTCCGTCCGTATTTACGAAATAGCTGTAAAAGTCATCCAATATATCTTCTTCCGTTTTCAAAAAAGAAAGGCTAGCCCAACTTTCAATTCCTTTTACAAATTCACCATTTAGTTTAAAGTCGAGCCCCCCGGCATATCCTACCGCTTCTTGATCGGCATAATAGCGGATACGCACATTATCTACTTCATAAGGAATAAGTCTGTCGAAATATTTAAAATACAATTCAGTGGTAAACACAAAAGGGCGATTCCATGCCATAAAATCCAAATCGCTGCCTAATACCAACTGCAATGAGCGTTGTGATTTCGGATTTTCATAAAGGCTACCGTCAAACATGCGCATTTCTCTATAAAATGGCGATTGCGAATACACACCTCCGGCCACACGAAACTGCATTTGTTTTTTCCAGTCGGGCTTCATTGCCAAGCTTAGTCGTGGACTCAAATTCAACTCATTGGCATGACCCCAATAGTTAAGGCGCATCCCTGCAGTAAAAATATATTCGGTGAAGTGTTCATCGAAAAAGTTCCACGACTGCTGAATAAATGCATTTGCATTATGAATAAGCAATTCATTTTCGGCTCTTACCGCATTATTTAATTCTAAATCTGCACGTGGCGGCGTGGCACTTCCCACCTCATCCGGAAGACGCGGCAAGGTATATCCGGTCGAATCAATCAGCTCCCATTCATTCATCCTGTCGTGGATATATTGTGTTTGATACCTGAGTCCCCATTTTGTGACGCGTCTCTCAAGGGCATAAGTTCCTTTGAAATCGAAATTCGCCACGGTGGCATTAAGGTAATTTCGAGCATGATTTAAAAAGCCCCCTACCCCTTGACTTTCCACGACATTCCCAAATTCTTCATCTCCCATATTGTTTTCCAAGCGCCCAATCCAATACTGTCCGAGTACATCAAAAGTTTCAGATTCAACGGTATTAAATGCGGAAGCAATGAATTTTAAATCCATCTTATGATTCGGCCTATATGTCAAGGTTAATCCACCCATAGCAGTATTATAGCGGTCAACTTCTTGCCCGTCAAAATAAATTGTCAAGCGATAGGCTTCCTGAAAATTTCCGAAATCGGTGCTACGAGTCTTCGGTTGCAAGAAATAGTTGTTTCGGCTGTAATATGCTAAAAGAGACAGCTCCCATTTGGAGTTGATTTTATATTGAATCAGGGATTGCAGGTCCATATTATCCGGCTGATAATCACCTTTTGTTTCCATTGCATTCAATACATATTTGGTGGTTTTATAGCGTGTACCAAGTAAATAGCTCAGCTTTTGATTTGGGCTGCGCCCTTCAACATGAAATTCGGCTCCAAGCAAGCTTACAGATGCTGAGCCGGCAAATTCAGTTGGATTTTTATAAGTGATATCCAATACGGATGACAGCTTGTCGCCATATTCGGCGGCAAAACCGCCGGCAGAAAAGCTAATCGATGAAACCAAGGCTGAGTTCAGGAAACTCATGCCTTCTTGTTGTCCCGAGCGGATCAAAAACGGACGATAAATCTCAATTCCGTTGACATAGACCAAGTTTTCATCAAAGTTTCCTCCTCGTACCGTATATTGTGAGCTAAGCTCACTAGTTGTCGACACTCCCGGAAGCGTGGCTATCAGGCTTTCAATGCCTCCGCTCAAGCCGGGCAATAAGGTTGCAGATTTTGGGTTTATTCGAGCCAAGCTTACACTTTCAAGCCTTTTTTCTCTAACTTCAGCAGCCGGCAAGGTGGTGCTGCTTGAAAAAAGCGTTACATCCAATTTTACGACTTCGTGTGCTTTTGCATTAAAATCACGTGCAATTTGGGTATATCCCACATGGGAAAAGAGCAAAGTCAAAGGGGTACCGGCTTCCACAAGCAAACGATACTGCCCTCTGGAGTCGGTGGTTACTCCACCTGGATGATCCTTAAGTGCCACATTTACAAATTCAAGTGCACGCCCACGTTCATCAGTTACTTGTCCCTGTACGATAGCACGTTGTTGTGCAAACAGAAATGAAGGGGATAAAAGAAGAAAAACAAATAGTATTCTTGTATAGCTCTTACTCATGCCAATTATATAACAAAGTCAAAACTAAAAATTTCGGCTTTTAGTACCTCATCGGCAATTATTTTTTTTGAACATGCCAAAACTAAAAAAGCTGCCGATACAACAGCAGCTCTTAGATATCTTTCTGAAGTTATTACTTAGCGGCGATATAAATGACCGGCTTGCTCAGCCTCTTCCAATGCGTTCAGAATGCCTTTTTTATTAATAATACGAATTCCGGCAGCAGAGACTTTCAACACAACCCACTCATCCCATTCAGGTACATAGAACTTTTTGGTCTGAAGATTAGGCTCAAAAGTTCTCTTTGTTTTACGATTGGAGTGTGATACTTTATTACCACTAATTACTTTCTTTCCGGTTATTTGACAAACTTTTGACATGACTATTTCTATTAAAATATTTGCTCCCCTAAAATGGGAGTGCAAAATAACTGATAATTTTTTAATTACACAAATAATTATTCAAGCATTTTTTCTGATTCTCAAGAATTAATGCAAATATATGGTGGATTTGACATCAAAAATAGCTAAATCAAGCCTAACCTGCATAATTCACCAATTCATAAGTTTATCAATCTAACTTTATCGTAATAAGCTTATGACCATTAACTTAAGAGGTTTTAGCGGCAATTAAAAACCTGTTTATTATAAAATGAATTTTGATTTAATTTTGGCAATTTTTACGTTATGAGTTGTTCGCGGTAGTTGGCTACAGCTTCACAGCTCACGCCTGAAAATTTCTCAAAATTAAATTCATGAATTAAGCAGGCTAAGCTTTTACAAAAAAGGCATTGAATTCTTAAATTCCTCTTAAAAGATTGAAGAAAATGCGTTAAAGCCATTTCAAATTATGTTTTTCATTTACATTTGTTGCCTAAGAAATTAAAGTCATATTTAATCAAATATCTTTTTAAAAATGGAAATCAGGGAAAACAGAATAGGTATTTTGGCATATACCATACAGCTTGAAAACGCTTCCGGTGAAATCTTGGAGGAGGCAAGCAAGGAGCATCCCCGCAGCATGTTGTTTGGTTCGGGGCGAATACTCAAAAGTTTTGATCAACAATTACTAGGGCTTCGTTCGGGCGACCAGTTTGAGTTTATATTAAGTCCGGAAGAAGGTTTTGGCGAATACAAAGAAGATCTTTTGATGGATGTCCCTCGTTCAGTCTTTTCTATAGATGGTCAGTTGCAAAGCGATATGTTAGAAATTGGACGTGTCATCCCTATGATGGACCGCCAAGGCAATCCTTTTGATGGAAAAGTTCTGGCGATAAACGGTGATTTTATCCGTATGGACTTCAATCATCCTTTAGCCGGAAAATCATTATATACTCGTGGGGAAATCCTGAATGTGCGTGAAGCAACCGAAGCAGAGCTAAATCCAAGCGATCACGGCTGTGGCTGCGGCTCCGACAATGAAGGTGGTTGTTGCGGTGGCGGTCATCACGACCATCACCATGATTCAGATGGCTGCGGATGCCATGAAGAAAACAGCGAACATCAATGTGGCTGTCATGCCTGATAAAATATCATTCTAAAAAATTAAGGGGCTGTCTCATTTTGAAACAGCCCCTTTTATTTTGTTAAGACACAAACAATTAATGTTTAATCAACTTATGAATTGCAGTGCCGTTTGCGGTTTCTACGCGAATCATATACATACCGGCTTCAAAATCGTTGATATCAATTCGTGTATTTGAAAGATTATATTCTCTGTCATACACAATTTGACCAATACCGTTAACAATTACTACACGTTGAATTTCGGTATTTGCTTCGAGCGTTACAGCTGTGGTAGCCGGATTCGGATACATGGAAACAAACGCTTGCTCCCCTTCTTCGTTCACTCCTACCAACACAGTAATCCACACATTGATTTGAATATGCTCATGCACATAGTCGTTACTTCTAACATGTAATTTAGCTTTGTACACATTCAATGGTTCAAGGCCGTTTGCATCAATTCCAACTGTTACATTCACTGTTTCACTTGGATCGATAGTCATTTCATTAGGCGTTGCGGTCAGCCAAACAGGTGCGGCATCACCTGTCAGTTCTGCTCTGATATTCCAGTTATAATCTAATGTAAGCAGTCTCCAGCTCGGTCCTGATTTTATCCAAGCAGCGTTTTCAACTTGAGGTCCTTCATCACATCCTGCGGGATAAATTCCTTCCGGCTGATCCATCCAATAGCCTACCCAAAGGTCGCGTCCATCAATATAAATAGGATTCACCAAAGGAATTGCATTCCAACCCGGAAGTCCGAGGAAAGGCTGCTCATAAATCAATTCTCCCGCGCCGGGGATATTAATGCTACCCATATCATAAACCATTAATTTATGGTCATCGGCAGGATCTTTAATAAACATATGTATGGTGGATAGGTACATTCCGTTATATTGTCCAACCATTGAGGCAGGGAAACAAACTGCAGCTACCCATTGAGCTCCATCCGTCATTCCAATTGCCCTTCCTTCATTTTCAGCATCGTAATGCAAAGTTAGGTTACGGTTTGTTGGAGCGGGATCTCTCTTCACAGGATTTGGATCTACTACAAACTCACCACCACCTTTAAGAGGAGGCTCCACTACGGGTGCACTTGCGGGGCTAGATTTTCCGGGATTGTCAAATGTTGGCAATATGTCTACATTTAAAAGACCACCGCCCACATTCGTGATAGGAAGGTTTTGAGTTGAACTGGTTCCTTCTTCGATATTTGCAACAATCGTTCCTGAGTTCACTTCAATACTCGGATCGTCTGAACCGGGGATTAAAATGATATATTCAAGGTTATCCACAAAATATGTAGGTGTCATACCGGTTGATGCGCCTGCATAAAAGTCAACAGCACCCAATTGTTTGGCACCCGGGTCACCTTGTGCTTGCAAGCTAAATTGCCATTCGTGAATCAGTTCACCATCAATATACAACTCAGCCCAGTCGTTATCCACATCAACAAGATGGGATACATTGACCCATTCGTTCATGGTATAGTTAAAGTTTGCGGCATCATTTCCTCCTGCGTGAATAATTCCGGTACCGTTATTATCCCAATACACTTCAATTGCCCATTCAACGCCGGGATTTTCAAAGTGCTGCAGATTGTAGTATCCGGCCATTCCGGTAGGTACAAACATATCCCATTCAACTACATAAGATCCGGAAGTTTTGTTTCCAAGTTTAAAGAGGAGGTCCGTTTCACCTTCCACTTTAATAGAAACCGGTGAAGAAGCAGCCTGCTCGTTTGAGAATTTGGCATCTTCACTTGAACCGGGGTTATTTGACCAAGTAACAAAAAACTCGGGAATAGTAGCTGCAACATAGTCTCCGGGATTATATGAGTCAAAATCATCTTCAAAGATGACATCATCATACTCATGGAATACTTCTAAGTCATCGATATAATAAGTCGGTGACATTCCGCTTGTAGCACCAGCGTAGAAGTTGATGGCTCCCAATTGCTTGGCGCCTTCTTGTCCTTGAGCTTGTTTGCTGAATTGCCAAGTATGAATATCCACATTGTTGATATTCAAATTGGCCTCGTCATTATCAAGGTCCACAATGATATATACAGGCACCCAACTGTCTTGGGGATAATTGAATGTGGCTGCATTCTGGCCGTCAGCGTGAATATAGCCGGTACCATTATTGTCCCAATACACTTCTACAGCCCACTCAACACCGGGGCTTTCAAAGTGTTGAAGGTTAAAATATCCGGCAAAACCTGAAGGTATGTATACATACCAAGACAAATGATACACGCCGGAAGTTTTGTTTCCAAGTTTTACGACATTGTCGTTCGTATCACCTGAAAATTTCACGGATTTTGTTCCGCTACGTGCTTGTTCATCAGAAATCACGGCATCTTCGGCAGTACCGGGTGCATTGTCCCAGGTAGTCCACCATTCCGGATTGCTTTGCGCGATGCCTTGGCCAACGGTATAGGCTTCAAAATCATCAGCATACACGATATCACGTGTATTCTGAGCCATTGAAGTAAAGGCAAAAAGCACGAAAGCGATTAATAAAGAGTTAAGAGTAAATTTTTTCATGGTGTGTTATTTTGGTTAATAATAATATGATTTCAGATACAAAAGTAACATACAAAGATAGAAAAACAAATCAGACAGAACAATTTTTATAAAAAATTCAGAAATTTTATTCAAGCTTTAAAAAACTTCCCTTGTCGGCTGTCTCGCAGCTTCATTTCTGCTTCAATTTTCTGCAGCACTTGGTCATAACGAAGCTCGCCCCATGGCGCACTTATGAGGTAAGATGGAGGTACTTCTCCTGCAAATCGTTCAATCATTATTCCGGGCGACATCCGTTCGACAAAACGAATCACAAAGTCGATATATTCATCCAGCTCAAATAATTTGAACAAGTCGGGATTTTGCTCAAATTCCTTTGCCATAGCTGTATTTTTAAATATCTGAAGCTGATGAAACTTCACGGATTCTATTGGCAATCCGGAAATAATTTTGGCGGTTGCCAGCATCATTTCTTCTGTTTCTCCGGGGAGACCAAAAATAAGATGTATCCCACAAGGCAGTCCTTTGGCTGCTGTCAGATAAATGGCATCTATTGCTTCGGCAAAGCTGTGTCCGCGATTTACACGTTCCAAAGTTTGATCGTACACACTTTCAAGCCCGTACTCAAGCTTTATATAATACGATTTGGATAAGTCATGGAGGTAATCCAGTATTTCTTCATCAACCGTATCAGGGCGTGTACCGATTACCAAGCCGATGATGTTTTCATGTGCCAAAGCTTCTGCATAAATCTGCTTTAATTCATCCAAAGGCTTATACGTATTGGAGTATGCCTGAAAATAAGCAAGGAACTTTGTTACTCTTCTATATCTTTTTCGATGAAACTCAATCCCTTCGGCAATTTGCTTCGAAATTGATTTACTTGGATGACAGTAAGATGGATTAAATGCGTCATTGCTGCAAAAGCTACAGCCTCCCCTGCCTTTTGTGCCATCTCGATTTGGGCAACTAAATCCGGCATCTACACTTATTTTTTGAACGCGTTCTCCAAAAAAGCCGCGTATATAGTCCGAATAACTAGAATAAAGGCGTGGCTCCATGAACAGTTTCAGATGTTAAGAAAAATGGCAGGACAATCCATTTTGCCCTGCCATTAAATTATATTTTATGCAATGATTATTTAGCAACTCTTTCAAGCCACTTTAACATAAACAGCATTGTAAACATAGATATTAAACAAACCGTAACAAAGATGAGCCAAGTAGCCGAAATTGAAATGGTATTGTAGAAGATTACTCCAATAAACAGAAGCTGGTTACCAAGTGCTGTAGCAGTTAACCAGCCACCCTGCATAATACCCTGGTATTTTGGGGGTGCAACCTTTGAAACGAATGCAATGCCCAAGGGCGAAATAAACAGCTCAGCAACGGTTAGAATTAGGTAAGTGCCAATTAGTAACCAGGGTGTAACCCTTGCTGCATCATCCAAACCACCCATAGCTTCTCTTTCTGCAGAAGTGGGAAGACCATATGAACCAATGGCCATAACTACAAAGGCGAATGCGGCAATACCCATACCGATGGCAATCTTTTTTGGGGTAGAAATCTCAAGACCTCTAGATTTCAACCATCCAAACAATGCAATAATAATTGGGGTTAAGAACACCACAAAAATTGGGTTAAACGCTTGGAAAAGCTCGGCCCCTTCTAAGGTGGTAAATCCTAGATTCAGTTTAATCATCTGGGTATAATCGCTTGCAAAGAGCGTGAGCGTTTGCCCGTTTTGATGGAATGAGAACCAGAAGAAGATAACCACTGCATACACTGCAAATAGAGCATACATTCTTTGCTTAACTTCCTTAGCGTCCATCTCAACAATTTCTGCTTGAACACCTGCTTCTACAACCTTTTCACCTGGGTTGGGCAGTTTACCTTTATTGGCCAGGTAAATAGTTAGCGAGATAATCATTGCAAAAATTGCAATTCCAAAAGAGTAATGATATCCTTGCATAAAGATGTCAAGATACTCGTGGCTAAAAACCTCAAGATTTAACGCATCACCTCCAACCTGAGTAACAAGTTCAGTAAAACGTGTATTTGCTTCAGGGGTAAGGGTTCCAGCTAAATATTGGTTACAAAGGCCTGGTAAGTCGGCATTAAAAGCAAAACCTTTGCTTTGAACCCACCAGTTTCTTAACCCTACGGCCAATAGCGGTGCAAACATTGCGCCAAGGTTAATAAACATATAGAAAATTTGGAATCCAACTTCTCTCTTATGCTCGTACTGTGGATTATCATAAAGCTGTCCAACTACTGCTTGGAGGTTACCCTTAAACAAACCGTTTCCAAAGGCAATGGAAAACAGACCAATTATTGTAATGGTCAAGATAAGCGGGAAATTGGCTACGGGAGTTTTTGTGGGAATTGCAAGCATTACATAACCTATTGTCATTAAAATCAATCCTATCAGAATGGTTGATTTATACTTTTTGGTTCTATCGGCAATAATACCACCCACAAGAGCCAAAACATAGATTAAGGCATAAAAAACCGAATAGATAATAGCACCTTCGGATCCTGAAAACCCAAACTTGTAATTAAGAAATAACAAGAGGATAGCCATCATGATGTAAAAACCGAAGCGTTCACCCATATTCGAAAGAGCCGCTCCCAAAAGTCCTTTTGGATGTTCTTTAAACATAAATTAGTTTTTTAAATTTTATAATTTATTGAATTTGATACTATTTCCTTAAATTCAGACAGCAAATTTAGAAAAAAAACAATGCCAAACAACTAAAAACAAATTTAGGAGTGCTTTGAACAAGTATACGGAGGCAGTTTTCAACACGATTTCAGGCTGTTTGACACAAGCTTTCAAAGAATCCCTGCGAATTTTATAACCTGCATAATTCAATGGCATTGCTAAAAATCAACTTTCGCATGAAGCTGATAAGTGAGAAAGCATGCATCTGATATTCAAAAATTTATATCCCAAACCTAAAAAGCAATACATAAATTTAAATTTTTGCTACTTTTGCTGCTTTTAAAAGCTGTTCTCAAAATAGAGATAATAAATATGAAAATTAGCAGTAAGTACGAACCCGCCATTCTTGAGGAAAAATGGTATGCACATTGGATGGATAAAAGATATTTCCATTCGGAGCCCGATCATCGCGAAGCCTATACAATTGTTATCCCGCCACCAAATGTAACCGGTGTGCTGCATATGGGACATATGCTGAACAACACCATTCAGGATGTATTGGTACGGCGCGCCCGTATGTCGGGAAAGAATGCCTGCTGGGTACCCGGCACCGACCATGCCTCCATTGCCACTGAAAACAAAGTGGTTAACAAGCTAAAGAGCGAAGGCATTGAAAAATCACAGCTTAGCAGGGAAGAGTTTTTAAGTCACGCTTGGGAATGGCGCGACAAACATGGCGGCATTATATTGGAACAGCTGAAAAAATTGGGTGCATCTTGCGATTGGGACCGCACCGCCTTCACCATGGATGACAGCTTATACGAATCCGTCATAGACGTATTTATTGATTTATATAACAAAGGGCTTATTTATCGCGGCATACGCATGATTAACTGGGATCCGCAAGCTCTTACCGCCGTTTCGGATGAGGAAGTGTTTTATAAAGAAATACAGTCAAAGCTTTATCATATCCGTTACCAAATTGAAGGAGAAGATGGGTTTATCACCATTGCAACCACCCGTCCCGAAACGATTTTAGGCGATACTGCGGTTTGTGTGCATCCCGAGGATGAACGTTATACCGCACTGCACGGAAAAAAGGTGCTTGTGCCCCTAATAAATCGCGCAATCCCTATTATAGTGGATGAATATGTAGACCGTGAGTTTGGCACAGGAGCGTTAAAGATTACCCCGGCACACGATATTAACGATTATGAGCTGGGACTGAAACACAAATTGCCCTCCATTGATATATTCAATGATAACGGCACCCTAAGCGAAGCCGCCACACTGCTAGTGGGAATGGACCGCTTCGATGCCCGTAAAGCAATAATTCCTCTGCTCGAAGAAGCCGGAAATATTGCTAAAATCGAAGATTATACCAATAAAGTCGGCTATTCAGAGCGCACCGATGCGGTAATAGAACCGAAAATTTCCTTGCAGTGGTTCCTAAAAATGGGTGCATTTGCAGAAAAAGCATTGGAAGTGGTCGAAAATGACACCATTAAGTTCCACCCGGCGAAATTCAAAAATACTTACCGCCACTGGATGGAAAATGTAAAAGACTGGTGCATATCTCGTCAACTATGGTGGGGACAGCGCATACCGGTATATTATTTGCCCGATGGCGAAATGATTGTGGCAAAAAGCGATACTGAAGCACTTGCTGCGGCACAAACAAAGTTTCCCGAAAAGAATTATACTGCTTCCGATATCAAACAAGACGAAGATGTGGTTGACACTTGGTTTTCTTCTTGGCTATGGCCACTTTCGGTTTTTGACGGTATCCGTAATCCAAAGAATGTAGAAGTAAACTACTATTATCCTACAAACGACTTGGTTACCGGACCGGATATCATATTCTTCTGGGTAGCACGCATGATTATGGCCGGACAGGAATATCATGGCGATATCCCGTTTAAGAATGTGTACTTCACGGGTATCGTCAGGGATAAGCTTGGGCGCAAAATGTCAAAAACTCTTGGCAACTCACCCGAGCCATTGGAGCTGATTGAAAAGTACGGAGCCGATGGTGTCCGCATAGGGATGTTGCTTACTGCCCCTGCAGGAAATGATTTGCCATTTGATGAAGCTTTGTGCGAGCAAGGAAGAAACTTCAGCAATAAGATATGGAATGCCATGCGTTTAGTGAAAGGCTGGGAATCCGATACACAAATCGCACAAGCTGAAACAGCTAAAACCGCCATTCAGTGGTTTAGTGCGCGCATGAATCAAATTTTGGCTCAAACAGAAGAAAACTTCACCAAATTCAGACTTTCAGATGCCCTGATGGATATCTACAAGCTGATTTGGGACGATTTCTGCTCATGGTATCTCGAAATGGTAAAACCGGATTACGGGCAACCGATTGATGCAGCTACACTGGAAACCACAATCAAGCTGTTTGAACAACTGATGCAGCTGCTGCATCCGTTTATGCCATTTATCACCGAAGAAATTTGGCATTTATTGAGAGAACGTGCTGCAGGCGATGATATTATCATTTCCAACAAGCCGGACCCCAAAGCGTATGATGCCGAAATATTGAAGAAATTCGATTATGCGGCAGAAGTGATTAATGCCATCCGAAAATTTAGAGCCGAGAAAAATATCCCTTTCAGAGAGCCTATACAGCTGCAAGTAAAAATTCAAGCAGACGGAAACGATAAAAGCTTTGATGCGTTGGCTTCCAAGCTTTGTAACATAAGCCAACTGGACTATATTCGCGATAATCCGGACTCAAGCTTTGGTTTTGTAGTGCGTTCCGTAGAGTTTTTTGTGCCTCTAAATGAACAAATTGATGTGGAAGCCGAAATTCAAAAACTCGAACAAGAGCTGCAATATACAGAAGGCTTTCTCGTTTCGGTGCAAAAGAAATTAGCAAATGAGAAATTTGTTGCCAATGCACCGGAAAAGGTGATTTCAATGGAAAAGAAAAAAGAAGCCGATGCAGTTTCAAGAATTGAAGTGCTACGCGATCAAATAAAGGCATTAACAGAAAAGTAAATGCTCCAAAACAAAGGATTAATTATCGAAATACAGTAAATTAACGTCAATTAAGCGGTTTGATGAAAATCTCTTTCAATCCACATTATTATTTTGTTTTTCATTGCGTGACGGCAATCAATTTTTTTTATTATTTTAGCCTGCTTTAGTGAAGTTGTCTTCTCTCGGAGGTTCATCTTGTATGATATCGAAGAGAAAAGGCCTACGGCTAATATTATTTTTTCAATTTGCAATAAACTGTAACTATTTATTCAGACAAATTATATCAAAACCCAAAATACAAACTAAATATTTAAACCATGAATGATCTTGAAAAAGCCAAAAGGGTAAAGTTAAAGCATATCACGGAGATTGCTGCAAAATTAGGCATTCCGGAGGATGACCTGGAATTATACGGCAAGTATAAAGCCAAAATACCGTTGAAGTTTATTGACCGCTCAAAGTTTGGTAAACTCATTTTGGTATCGGCCATTACTCCTACCCCTGCAGGTGAAGGAAAAACCACTGTTTCCATCGGGCTTACCCAAGGAATGAATAGGATTGGCAAGGATACAACTGTAGTATTGCGTGAGCCTTCCTTGGGACCTGTGTTCGGAATTAAAGGTGGTGCCACAGGTGGTGGTATGTCACAAGTGCTTCCCATGGAAGATATTAACCTGCATTTTACAGGTGACTTTTCAGCTATTGAAAAGGCTAACAACTTGTTGGCAGCCATTATCGACAACAATATCCAAAGTAAAACCCGTTCACTTAATCTCGACCCGCGCACCATATCTTGGAAACGTGTAATGGACATGAACGACCGTTCGCTACGCTCCATCGTAGTTGGATTAGGCGGCTCTACACACGGTATCCCACGAGAAACAGGATTCGATATCACAGCCGCTTCGGAGATTATGGCAATCCTCTGCCTATCTACCGATATGGAAGACCTAAAAGAACGTTTGGCAAATATTTTTGTCGGGTTTACCTTTGATAAAAAGCCGATTTATGCCAGAGATTTGAATGCACATGGTGCCATGGCCGTATTGTTGAAAGATGCCATGAAGCCTAATCTTGTTCAAACAATGGAAAATACACCTGCAATTATTCATGGTGGTCCGTTTGCAAATATTGCACAAGGAACAAACTCAATTGTTGCCACACAAACTGCCATGTCATTATCGGATTATACCGTTACTGAAGCAGGATTTGGATTTGACCTCGGCGCCGAGAAATTCCTCGACATCAAATGCCGTCATGCCAAACTAGTACCGGATGCCGCAGTGCTTGTTGCTACCATTCGTGCGTTAAAACATCATGGCGGACAGCCACTAAAAGAGTTGCAAACGCCCAATGTGGAAGCACTTGCCAAAGGAGTTGAAAACTTAGACAAGCATATCGAAAATATTCGTTTGTTCAAACTGCCTCCTATCGTAGCAATTAATAAATTCACAAGCGACTCAGAAGAAGAGCTTGACTTCTTATTAAACTACTGTAAATCGAAAGGCGTAGCCGTTGCAATTGCCGATGTGTGGGGACAAGGTGGAGCAGGCACCGAAGAGCTGGCACGTGTAGTGGTGGAAACAATTGAAACTACTCCAAGCAAGTTTGAGCCGCTATATGAGCTGACAGAAAGTGTTGAAAAGAAAATTGAAATTATTGCTAAGAATATTTATGGAGCCGAAGCTGTAGACTATACTCCGAAAGCAAAGGCAAACTTAGCCAGAATTTCACGCCTTGGATTGGATAATCTCGCAATTTGTATTGCAAAATCACAAAAATCCCTTTCCGACAATCCGGAATTGTTAGGACGTCCGAAAGATTTTGTAATTACCGTACGTGAAATTGAAATTGCTGCCGGAGCAGGATTCCTTGTTCCCATCACGGGAGAAATAATGAGAATGCCCGGACTTCCGGAAACACCCGCAGCAGAAAGAATGGATATTGACCTGGAAGGTAATATTAGCGGACTGTTTTAATTAACAACTTATATTATGAAAAAAAAGCCTGCAAATTGTTTTGCAGGCTTTTTTTTCATATTCAATAGTAAAATTCTTAAACTAAAAACCTTAGTGCGATACTGATTTTAAAATGATGATTTGCCGGGAACACAAAGTGCAAACAAGCCACTTTCTAGTGAAACACTCCCAAGGCAAACTTCAAGCAGTTAAAATAACTGTAGCGCCTTATGAAACAGCTTCCTCAACTTTTTTAGATGCGCGCCTCTTGCTTATATAGCGATATGAAAGTACCAGCTGTGACATCAATCCAACTCCCAGCATCACAGACCAAAATACAATCATTGCATAAAGCTCATACTTTATTGAAGCAACAATAAAATAGATATTGATTAAAAATCCGATAATCAGGAAAATTACTCCGGTAGTTTTCTGCTTTTTTGAAAGATTTCTGAACATAATTCCAAGGTTTTTATGGTTTGATAAAATAATTTAACTGTTTTATAATTTCTAAATACTAATTAATCCAAACATCCTCTATCAAGCGTATTTTTGGTTGCATTCCCAAAAACAGGAATTCAAATTGGTGCAAACTTGCAGTTTGGCTTAATCAGAAGAAGCAGCTTTATGCCTTAAATACAAAAACCGCAGCACCCCTGCCCATAACATTCCTATAGCGCCGAAAATTACAGACCAATATACCACACCGGCAATGAATTGTTGCTTTATTGCAACACCAATCAGGATACCGAAGTTAACAATAATCGAGATAGTTATTAAAATCGATAAAAAATAAATCTGAGTTTTCGAAAAATTTAATTCCATTTTGTTAAAGTATTTGCTGTTTGACAAAATAATTTATTTTTCTTGTTTGCATTCATAGCATCACAATTGCCCATTATGCGGCATTTTCATCATACAATAATACAAAGTCAAGGACTAAAATCCAAATATTAATTTTGAAAATCTTTTCGCAGCCATTATTATGAATTATTTATTTAGTGATATTCAATGCATTAAGTTTATTTAGAACAATTCTAAATTAATGTTTTTTTTCCGGGCTATGTTCCTTTGTTTATAACCTGCATAAGAAATGCTTTTAAGAAATAGCATAAAAACAAATGCTTTATTTTCTTTGATTGTCCTTTTTCTTGATAAAAAGGACGCAAAAATCAAGCATGAATGAATGGGTCAACC
>CAZDWA010000050.1:0-16913 GCA_964509065.1 uncultured Lentimicrobiaceae bacterium | reverse complement strand
GTACGTTATTGCTGGGCCCAGAGCTCCGAAAACTTCTGAAGCTGAAAGGCAATTAATTCCATAATTTCTCTTAAAAAAAAAGGACGAATGAAGATAGTAAGTTAATGATTTTAAGGCGTATGGAATCAGCCTTGATTCCTACTCCTCACACGGAGCTGCCAAGCCACAAACCTCAAGCAGCTGCAATGGTTTTTGCGCAGCAACCAAAGATTCGGGAAAAATTGCCTCGACGCGTAAATCCACAAAAACTTTATCAAGCCCTTGACCTAGGTTTTCAAGTTCAAGAGGCTGAAGGTCTTCTGCTTCCAATGCAATATGATAATTTGCATTTCCGGCGCATGGACGAAATTTATATCCTTCTGCATCGAATGTCAATTCTCCGGGCAGGGAAATATTGACCGTTTCATTTGGTATTTCAAGGCTCTTATGCAGTACGAAATGTTTTTCGCCAATTACGGTATTTCCAGAAAAATCAAGCACCTCAAGCCGGTTTTTGGAGGGATGCAGCCAAAGTTGATGCGCATCAACGGAATTCAAAAATAATTTTCCTTCAATCAGCTGCCATTTTCCGGCAAAAAAGAACCAGTCTTCATCCATATTGGCTTGGCTAATATATACGAAGCTGCTGTCCTCATCAAGCCAAAGACGGGCTTCCAATTTTTCATATTCCGAAAACTGCAAACTACCCGAATAATAGCCTGTTAAAGCTTGTTGTTTGGAACAAGAAACAAAAACCACAACTAAAATCAGGAACGCATATACAGCTTTTAACTTTGATAATATACTCATATTTAATCTATTACAGCTAAATTATTTATTTTTCACGCTTTTTGATATATAAACTCCCAAAGGTACAAAAGTAATGATGGGAATAAATACAATAAGCCATGCTATATTTTTTCCTGCATTTGTATTCGCCGAAGAAATCACTGCCATCAAGATTAAGAAAAATATGACAATTATGATAAGTTTCAGCCAACGCAAAAAACGCACAGCAATAGTATATTGAAGAAGTCTATTTTCTTCGGTGATTTTTACCGGATAGTTGAAAATATGCGGGTATCTGCTGAAAATCGAGATAAGCAACCACATAAATATCGCGATAAGCGGCAGCATAAAAACTGTGGTTTTATTACCAAAGCCATCGGCTTCACCCAAAATATTAAAATGTATGGCAATTGTTTCCGGAAGCTTTTGATACGACCAAGCCACAAGCACCCACATCCAAACCAATAATAGTACGGAGCTCAAGTCTAAAAAGCGATCTAAAGAGGTCTTTTTTAGTGAATTTGGTGAATGCCTAGCCATAAATATTTTGGCATCGAAGATACGAAATTCCACAGCGATAAAAATAAAATTCGGTCCAAGTTGAGACAAATTCTTCAGGAAATAATTTTAGTGCTGCGATCAATTATTTGGAAGAGCAAAGGTTTTTTACTTAATTTCGTACTTTTACATCTGCTTTGACTGTGTCTTATTAAAACAGATACATCAAATAAGTTGATAAATAATTGATTATCTCAAGTTTATGGCACACTTTTACACTTTAGTTCTCAATTACTGCAACTGTCACTCATAAACTTTTTTTTATTTTTTTATGTCGAATATAACAGCGCTTATTCATGAAACGCACAAATTTTCTTCTTGCCTTAAGTTTTTTCTTGTTCATCGCCCATGGGCTGAGTTCACAAACGGTATCTCTTACCTATAAAAAAAGGATGAATGCGCCTATTGATGTGCAAATCAGCTTATCGAATAAGGATGGAGGGGATGAAATTCCGGTTGAACAGTTCAAAAGCGGCAGATGGGTATATTTCACCATCAAGCCCGACCCACAAAAAGGTTCTCAATATTTCAGGGGTAATGAACTTCAGTTTGATTTGCCACTGATTCAGCTTGAACAAGATGGTAAATTTATTGAACCGGCAGAAGCATTAAAGCCTGTAATGACTGATGGAAGGGCAACTGCCGTGTTGATGCGTTACTCAAAATCCAAATTGGATCTGCATAAAGAAATTGTGTTTAAGTCGAAGATAGGGCTTTCGGATCCATTACATATCCCGGAAATTTACCTTGACGGCTACGACAAATTGGAGGCAATTTACAACAGTATTTTTAAGCTGATAAATGAAAACGACTACGAGCGTGCCTATGAGCAGACAATGGAAACAATCCATGCAGCTGAAGAAGATAGTACCTTGTTTCAGTTTAAACTCTTTGAAGAGATTTGCAATAATTTACCTCCGCTGATTGTAGAAAAACATATCGATTATATTGAAGCGAGTTTTGACACTACCAAAACCGATACCAAACGTCAGCAGTTGGAGCTTTACGACAAAAATAAAATACTGATAAACAATATTTTCGAGAAAACCGCTGCATACCTTGACATGAACTTCAAGGGTGGGCAAAAGCTAACCGAATATATTAAAACCAAGCCACGCAGCATCGAAGCCAAAGAAAAAGAATTGGTCATGGGCTTGTATGAACAAAGCATGCTGCTACTCGAAACATCCGATTATTCAAATTATCAGTTTGGGCTCTTCCTTAAGCTGATACAAAATGATTTATTAAGCAGCCAAGAGCTGTATAAAACGACACATGATTTTAATTTAAAAGGAAATATTCCCGCAAATCATGTGAATGAGTTAAAGCTTCACGGCTGGTTTGAAGATTATACCGATTTGGTATATATCCTCAACAAACGCATCGCACTCTTTACGCAAGAAAAGCTGTTTACCGACAAGGTGATAGAAAATCTTGAGCAGCAAGCCGATAAGCAGCCGCAGCCTTACTTAGAGTTTTACAATGCGATGAACCATCGAAACAACCCCCATCTTTTTACGCAATACCTGAATGAGGTAATTGAAAAAAGTGCAGATCCATGGGTTATCATGTATATCGAAATGATTATGCTTCATCCACAGCTCAAGCTCAACTTACTGAATGACAATGTCATTGCCAATTTGAACAAGGGCATGGATGCATTAGCTAAAAAGCAATGGAGAAATGCCTCAGCCGCCTTCGATATTTCAGTAAAGCAGCTGAGTAATTTTGCACCGGCATGGTTTTTATATGGTTTGGCAAGCTTCGGCTTAGAAGAAAGCTATGCTGCCACCGTACGTTTTGAAAAGGCACTTGAATTGTATCCGGATTATATGTCTCCCAAGCTATTCATCCTCAACAGCCTTTATAATCAAAACAATCATGAAAAGCTGTTGGAGCAAGCCGAATACATACTGACAGGACAAGATATTTACCTCATCCATATTTGGAAAGCAAAAGCATTGTATAAGTTAGGACAGCATGATTTGGCTATAAAAGAGTTGAAAGAAAAAGCATTTGATATGAATTCAAAAGATATTGACGCCTATTTCTTATTGGGAGATATTTATGTGGCGCAAAAGAACTACCAGCTTGCCAAGGAGTCGTATCAGGAAGCCCAACGTATTAATCCTTTTGATGTTGACGTCTTCAACAAGAAGATGCTTGAGCTTCAAAAGCTGAGCGAATAAAAACTCAATTTTTGTTTTAGCATATTTCGGCATCAAAATTGTATCTTTGCAATGGCAGTAACGGTTGTCGCGGCAAGTAATTGCCGAGGAAAGTCGGGACAGCACAGAGCGCCATACTTCCTAACAGGAAGGTGCATGGTTGGCAACAGCTATGCAACAGAAAGTGCCACAGAAAATAACCGTCTGTTAAAAAACAGATAAGGGTGAAAACGTGAGGTAAGAGCTCACGCGCTGCTAGGGCGACTTAGCGGCGGGGTAAACCTTATGGGCTGCAAGGCCAAATATTTAAGCGAAGATATGCAGTGAAAACCGCTATCGAAAGGGTTGCTCGCCCGATGCTTATGGGTAGGCTGCACGAGCTTTTTGGTGACAAAAAGCCTAGATAAATGACAACCCCGTACAGAATCCCGCTTATGAGACTGCCGCAACAATCCGGTGAACAACAGTTTGCCGGATTGCTTGCAATATCTTGACGCCATTGTCGTTAATTTGCTGTAAGATTGATTTTTTAAGACGAGTATATGTCGAAATTCAAAGAAACAAATACATTATTCATACAAAACGCAGGAAAAGGCATAAAGAATGCAGTGCGGATATTCCCTAAAATGGTGTTATTCGCCTTCTTTCTCTTCCCATCACTGCTAAACGCACAGCACAGCAGGCAGTTTGATAGCTATCCCCTGATATTTCAGCAGGGTATCGAGCTGATACAAAAGGAAATGTATGGTGCTGCAAAAGAAAAGATGGACTCCTTCCTCAAGATGGAAGCCGATGCACATAATGTGTTGGTTGCCGAAGCACAATATTATAGCTTATTATGTGCCGTCCAACTGAATATGAAGGATGCAAACCTGCAGATTGAAAACTTCGCTAAACAATATAGCAGCTCGGCTTGGATTCCGCGTGTGAATTTCCTCGAAGGGCGCTTCCTTTTTGAACAAAAGCGCTATTCAGAAGCATTGGCGGCATTTGAAAAAGTTGATGCAAGCAGCTTGGCAGAATTTGAAGCTGCCGAACTAAATTATAAGGCAGGCTTTTGCCTGATGCGCCAAAATAATATCGAAAAAGCATTGCAACATTTAGCCTTGGCAAAAGAAGTTAAAGGTGCATATCAGCAGCCGGCAATCTATTATTACGGACATTTGCAATATCTTCAGGAAAATGATGAAGAAGCAGCTGCCCATTTGGAAAAACTGGCACAGTCGCCACAGTATAAGCGTATTGTGCCGCAATATCTTTTGCATATTAAGCATCGCAAAGGCGATTATTTGTATGTGACGGCAGAAGCTGAGCATGTGCTGGGGCTAACCGACAACAAGCACCGTCCCGATATATTATTGCTGGTAGCTGACGCTTGGTACAAAACAGATAATTTCTCAAAAGCTTTGGAATATTATACCAAATTGGATGCACAAGGGCGTCCACGCTTATCGCGTGAGCACAGCTATCAAAAAGCAATATGTTTATTTAAAGCCGGCAATTATTCTGAAGCCATCATGCTTTTTGAAGGAGTCGCAGCCTCCGCTGAAGATGCCTTGGCACAAAATGCGTCCTACCATCTCGGCTTGGCATATAATGAAACAGAACAAAAAACATTTGCCCGTAACGCCTTCTTAAAAGCACATAAACTTACTGCAAATCAGGAGATTTCTGAAGAATCACTCTTTAATTATGCCCGCTTGAGCATGGAAGCCAATGCAGACCCATATAATGAAGCGGTGAGCCTTTTGGAGAAATATGTGGATGATGGTGGCAAACGACAAGATGAGGCAGCAGACTTGATTGTTCAGCTGTACCTGCACAGCAAGAATTACGATGCGGCACTGGCATCTATCGAAAAGCGAAAATCGAGAAATCCGCAGCTTGAAAAAATTTATCAACAGTTATCTTATAATACGGGAATCAATTTTTTTCAACAAAATAATTACGCAAAAGCCATTGAATACTTCACACGCCTTGAAGCGGACAACACATCCGATTTTGGAGCCAAAGCATTGTTTTGGAAAGCTGAGGCACAGCTTCAGTCGGCACAATATGCCAATGCCATCCAAAGCTTAAAGAAGCTGGAAAGTCACCGCTCGGATGAAGCAAAGCGGCTGATATCACAAGCAGCATACCAAAGCGGCTATGCGCATTTTCAGCTGAAGCAATATCCGCAGGCACTCAATTATTTCAAGAAATTTACCGGCAGCGGTGCCATTGATGAAGCCATGAAAGCAGACAGCTGGCTGCGTATAGGCGACTGCCACTTCATTCAAAAGCAATACCGTCAGGCGATAGAAGCTTACAACCAAGTAGCCGGTAGTCAGCTGCCCGGAAGCGATTATGCCTTATTACAAAATGGGCTTTCCTACGGTGCTCAAGGACGCTTCAACGATAAAATTACGGCATTGGACAAGCTGGTAAAATCGCATCCTTCTTCTTTTTATTATGATCAGGCACTTTATGAGATTGGAAGTACAAACCTCATCATGAACGACCCTCAAAATGCGATTGTATTTTTCGATAAACTGGTTCGCGAACGCCCACGCTCGGTGTATGCACGCGATGCCATGCATAAAACCGGTTTGATATATTTCAATAACAACCAGAACGACAAGGCAATAAGCCATTTAAAGAAAGTGATAGAAATGTATCCCGGCACCGAAGATGCCCGTCAGGCGATGAATACATTAAAAGCAGTTTATATGGATATGAACCGCTTGGATGAATATATCTCATTGTCGCAAAAGCTCGGTATCGGCAGCATCAGTCAATCGGAGGAAGATTCATTGGCTTTTACCATCGCAGAAAACTTTTATCTTGAAGGGCATCATCAAAAAGCATTGGAATCGCTGCAACAATATATTCAAAAGCAAACAAATGGTGCATATCTTTTGAAAGCCCACCATTATCGATATCAGTTGTTACTTTTGGCAAACCGCACCGACGAAGCGCTACAAAGCCTCAACTATATTATCGACAAAAAAGGCAATCCTTATGCCGAACAAGCATTGCTTCATAGTGCTCGCATTCGTTATGATGCACAGCAATATGCTGAAGCTGAGGCACTTTATAACGAGCTTTATGAGCTTTCGGGGCAGCCCGAAGAACGGATGGAAGCCTTGGAAGGGAAGATGAAAAGTGCATATTTTACGGCTAAGCATGCAACAGCAATAGAATCAGCACAACTTTTACTGGCAAGCCCGGCTGCTACTGCTTCACAAAAGCTGCAAGCAAATTATATTGCGGCAAAATCGTTATTTGATACAAACCGAACAGAAGAGGCAAAACAATACTTGAGTCAGGTTTCAAAAAATGAGGGCGGACAGCTGGGAGCCGAAGCTGCATATATCACGGCACGAATAAGTTATAACAGCAATAAACTGGAAGAAGCAGAAAATCAGATTTTTGATCTTTCGGAGAAATATGCCGCACAAGATTATTGGGTTGCCAAAGGATTTTTACTCTTGGCTGATGTGTACGTAAAACAAAATAATATTTTTCAAGCAAAAGAAACACTAAAAAGCATCGTGGATAACTATAAAGGAGAAGACTTAAAGCAAGAAGCTGTCCGCAAATTATCCATGCTTCATTAATTTTCAAATCACGGATAAAAACCGAAAAAACATATGATTCATACTATTTTTCGTCATAATCGCATCTTATTTATCATCCTCGCATTCGTTTTGATAATGCCGGCCGTATTTGGGCAAACCCATAGGGAGCAGGTTACCATCATCGGCACTATGGAGCCCAGCTTGGGCACAGTAAAAAAGATTGCATTAAGCCCCGAAGGACCCCAAACTCTGATGCAAGAGTTTGACACGGAAATTTTCGACCGCGGAATTATTGAACCCTCAATGGCAACAATACAGTCTATAAGTCCACTTACCATTCAAAGCGGCAGCAAACGCACAAGCTATTCCAATTATCTGAAAGCAGGGATTGGCACTTTGGCAAGTCCGGTATTTTTATTTGACCATTATAGCAAAATAGCAAGACAAACTAACTTCAGAGCGCAAATTGCGCATCTTTCATCATGGGTAAATATAAAAGACTATGCTCCTTCCGATTGGATGAAAAATAAATTTGCTACAGGGGTGGATCAAGCATTTGACAATCATTCGTTTTCGGCAAATGTTTCATACAAGCGCAATCACCACAGATATTACGGTTTTAAACCGCTTCCGGAAGAACCGAAATTTCCTAAAGATTCCATCGCCCGAAATTATCAACATCTCGGCTTTAATACCTCATTAAAAAGCACCTATCGCAGTGCCGATGCGCTTCATCACGCGATAGATATCGATTATACACGCTTTAAAGCATTCCGCGATAATGATTTTGAAAACGGGCTTAAGATGAAGTTGAATATGCACAAAAAGCTAGATATACTTCCTGTGGACGGCTATCAAATTCTGAGTGGAGACCTTTATTCATCCATATATAATCAGGGGGATACGATTGCTAGCGAGAATGATGTGTTTGTTGGCTTTCATTCCAAAATGGAACTAAATGGTGATTTTTATTCAATCGGTGTTGGACTGAGAGCCGAATATATCCATGATACAAGCGGTAATTTTCATCTATTTCCAAATATTTGGGGGAAATTGCTATTATTGGATAATCAACTCGAGTTTTATGCCGGAATAGATGGAAGCAATACGCGCCAAAGCATTACAGAAATCACAGAATACAACCCCTTCTTGAAACCGGGCACCCTTTCGTATTGGGAAAACAATGATTTTCACTTCGAGACCGGAATAAAAACAAGCTTAGTCAACAATCTCGATTTCCATATCGGACTTCGCTATGACGAGCTGGCACATAAAGGATTTTTTATAACGGATTTCAGCAGCCCCTTGCAAAATCAGTTTCAGTTTATATTTGATAATGCAAAACGCTTGCAATTTAAATCGGAGTTAAGCTTTAAATTTACCGACCAATGGATTGCACGTGCAACATTTTTACAGCAAAATTATAGCTTAGACAAGCTTTCTGAACCTTTACACGAGCCCGGCATCAGCTTTGAATTGTATCTGGCTCATAAATGGAATGAAGAATGGAAATTTGGAGCGGGATTATATCATGAAAGTCAGCGAATGAAAGCGAGCAGTTTTGAATTTGATCAGATTACTTATTCAAAAATGAAAAATATTTGGGATTTGTATCTGGAAGCAGATTATTCGCTTAATGACCAGCTGTCTTTATTTGCCGTGTTAAATAATGTACTGCATCAGCGTTACGAACGTTTTGCAGCTTATCCCGTACAAGGCATTCAGCTATTTTTAGGCATGTCGATGCGATTTTAAATCATAACCTGCATAATTCACCAATTCATAAGTTTATAAAGCTAACTTCATCGTAATAAGCTTATAATCTTTGTTTTAAGAGATTTTAGTGGTAATTATAAAACTGTTTATTATAAAATGAATTTTGATTTAATTTTGGCAATTTTTACGTTATAAGCTGTTCGCAGTAGTTGGCTACAGCTTCACAGCACATGCCTTAAAATTTCTCAAAATTAAATTCATGAATTAATCAGGATAAAAACACAGCCGAAAAAGCAGTTTTTTGCTAATTTTTCAATCAAAAAAGGCTTTAAAAAAAACAATGCAGACGTTTGCATTAAAATTGTTGATAAAATGCGTTAAATGAGCTCAAAATAATGCGATTGCTATCAAAATTATCCGTATGTTTGTATCTTAAAATCGCACTACCTTTTTGACTAAAAGGTTCAGAAAATAGATCTATTTCAAAATGACAGAAGAAGAAAAAAAACTTATCGCTTCCAGCGAATATACTGCTAGTAATATTAAGGTATTGGAAGGACTTGACGCTGTGCGCAAACGTCCTGCCATGTATATTGGCGATGTGAATGTTCGCGGCTTGCACCACTTGGTTTATGAAGTTGTTGACAACTCCATTGACGAGGCAATGGCAGGCTACTGCGATCGTATCGACGTAACTATTCATGCTGATAATTCCATTTCCGTAATGGACAACGGTAGAGGTATTCCAACGGAGATGCACGAAAAAGAAAACCGTTCGGCGCTAGAGGTTGTAATGACTGTTTTACATGCCGGAGGTAAGTTTGACAAAGGCTCGTATAAGGTTTCCGGTGGCTTGCACGGTGTAGGTGTAAGCGTTGTGAATGCGCTTTCAACTGAGTTTAAAGCAGAAGTGTACCGTAAGGGCAAAGTATTTATGCAAGAATACAGCTGCGGTGCTCCGCTTTATGAAGTGAAGCCTGTGGGAGATACCGACAAAAACGGAACAAAGATTACGTTTAAACCGGATGGCAGCATTTTCCATACTACCGAATACGATTATTCCATATTGGCATCACGTATGCGTGAGCTTGCGTTCTTGAATCGCGGCATCAGCATCGTACTCACTGATGAGCGTGAAAAAGATGCGGAAGGCAATTTCAAAAGCAAAACCTTTTTCTCTTCTCAAGGCTTGGTGGATTTCATCAATTACTTGGATGAGAACAGAGAAAAGCTTATCGATGATGTCATCTTCATCGAAGGGGAACGAAATAAGATTCCGGTAGAGATTGCCATGCAATACAACACTTCATTTTCGGAAAACCTGCATTCGTATGTAAATAATATCAATACGCATGAGGGGGGTACGCATTTGGCCGGCTTCCGCCGTGGGCTTACACGTACCTTAAAATCTTATGCCGAAAAGACAGGTATGCTCGCCAAGCTGAAGTTCGATATCAGCGGAGACGACTTCCGTGAAGGGCTTACCGCCATCTTATCCATTAAAGTTCCGGAGCCTCAGTTTGAAGGGCAAACCAAAACCAAACTCGGGAATACCGAAGTAATGGGAATAGTAGATCAGATTGTAAGTGAACATCTTACAAACTATTTGGAAGAGAATCCCAAAGAAGCAAAAGCCATTGTAAACAAGGTGATTCTTGCTGCTACGGCACGCCATGCCGCTCGAAAAGCACGTGAGCTGGTTCAACGCAAAAACGTATTGTCAGGTTCGGGCTTGCCCGGAAAGCTGTCAGACTGCAGCGAACGAGACCCCGCAAAAGCAGAAATTTACTTGGTGGAAGGTGATTCGGCAGGAGGCACGGCAAAGCAAGGACGCGACAGACAGTTTCAAGCTATATTACCGCTCAGAGGTAAAATATTAAATGTGGAAAAAGCTATGCCACATAAGATATTTGATAGCGATGAAATAAAAAATATTTTTACCGCATTGGGCGTTTCAATAGGTACCGAAGAAGACAGCAAAGCACTAAATCTTGAAAAGCTGCGCTATCATAAGATTGTGATTATGACGGATGCCGATATCGATGGCAGCCATATCGCTACACTTATTCTGACCTTTTTCTTCCGATATATGACCGAACTCATTGAAAAAGGATATGTATATATCGCTACACCCCCACTCTACCTGATTCGAAAAGGAAGGCAAGAGCAATACTGTTGGACTGAAGAAGAACGAGAAGCACTGGTGGCGGAGTGGTCAAAAGACGGAAGTGACAGAGGAATTCATATTCAACGCTATAAAGGTCTTGGAGAAATGAATGCCGAACAGCTGTGGGAAACTACCATGAATCCGGAACATAGGACACTGCGACAAATCACCATTGTAAATAGCTCAGAAGCCGACCACGTCTTCTCCATGCTGATGGGTGATGAAGTACCGCCAAGACGTGAGTTTATCGAAGCAAATGCAAGATATGCCAAGATAGACGCCTAAGCTGCATAATTCATGAATTAAGCAGACTAAGAAAATAAAGTCAACAAAAAAATCCGATATGTGTGTGCATATCGGATTTTTTTATGCATTGTAAATTTCTTTAGAAGACAGGCTTCATACCCAGATAATACATGATGAAGCTGTAGGTATCCGTATTTTCCTCAATAAGTTTTGAAGTAGGTTTTCCGGCACCATGACCTGCTTGTGTTTCAATACGTACCAGCACCGGATTATTGCCTTGATGCTTCGACTGCAGTTCAGCCATGAATTTAAAGGTATGTGCAGGTACCACGCGGTCGTCATGATCGGCGGTAATAGCAAGTGTAGCAGGATATTCCACCCCTTCTTTTACATTATGTAAGGGTGAATATGCCAATAAATAACGGAACATCTCTTCGCTATCGTCGCTTCTGCCATAGTCTGTAGCCCAAGCCCAGCCGATTGTAAAGTTTTGATAACGTAGCATATCCAACACACCTACAACCGGAATGGCAACTTTAAACAAATCGGGGCGCTGTGTCATGCAAGCACCAACCAATAAGCCACCGTTTGAGCCACCCATAATTGCAATCTTATCCGAATTGGTATATTTATTTGCAATAAGGTATTCGGCAGCAGAAATAAAGTCATCAAATACATTTTGTTTGTTAAACTGCTGACCGGCTTTATGCCATTCTTTACCATATTCACCACCTCCACGCAGATTCACGGATGCATACACCCCACCCTGCTCCAAGAATGGAAGCCTAGCAACACTAAATGAAGGCGTTACACTGATATTAAACCCGCCATAGCCATAAAGTAATACCGGATTTTGTCCGTCAAACTCCAAGCCTTTCTTATAGGTAACAAACATGGGGACTTTGGTGCCATCTTTGCTTTCGAAGAAAATTTGTTCGGTTACAAAGTTATCCGGATTGAAATCCACTTCACTATCGGCATGTAAGCTCGATTCATGTGTATTCAAATCGTATCTGTATACGGTTGAAGGGAATGTAAATGAAGTAAATGCAAAAAACGCTTCAGAATCTCCTTTGTCGCCACTAAAGCCGCCAATCGTTCCCAAAGTAGGCAGATTTAATTGTTGTACTTTATTTCCGTTATAATCAAAGAAGTAGGCTTGACTGTGCGCATCCTCTAAATATTGTGCATAAATGTAATCTCCAACCAATTGAACGCTTCCCAATACGTTTTCACTTTCAGGGATTACTATTTTCCAGTTTTCTTCTTGCGGCTTTTTGGGGTCAATCATTACCAATTGATATTTTGGAGCAGATTTGGTTGTTTTCACCAACAGCTTGCCGTTCAGGTGATCGATTACGCTGTAATCATAATCAAAACCTTCTGCAATTTTCACAAATGCAGTATGTGGTTGATGTGCTTCTTTCACATATAAGGCATTGCCGCTTGTGGATTCTGACTCACCAATAATCACATATTTTTCATCTTCTGTCACACCGGCATAAAAGTTACGCTTGGGATGTTCTTTATCTTGAAATACGATTTTATCTTCACTTTGGTCGGTACCCAATTTATGATAATATACTTTATGATACTCATTGCTTCCTGAGAGCGCTTGTCCTTCTTCAGGCGCATCATATGCGCTATAGAAGAAGCCTTCTCCAAGCCATGAAATACCGGAAAACTTAACCCATTTTACTGTATCGGCAAGGGTTTCGCGTGAAGCCACTTCCATCACCACAATTTCATTCCAGTCGCTTCCGCCACGACTGATGGAATACGCCAAATAATTGCCGTCTTTTGAAAAACTCATGCTGCCGAGAGCAATGGTTCCATCATCCGAAAATGCATTTGGATCCAATAATAACTCAGGCGTTGCATCAAGGTTTTCCTGCATATACAGTACGCTTTGGTTTTGGAGTCCATCGTTTTTAAAGAAGAAGTACTTCCCTCCTTTTTTAAAAGGAATACCAAGGCGGGGATAATTCCAAATTGTTTCAAGGCGCTGTTTCAACTGTGCACGGAACGGGATCTTTTCAAGATAGTCCTGTGTCAAAACATTTTGTGCTGCTACCCATTCGGCAGTTTCGGCCGAGTTGTCATCTTCCAACCAGCGATAAGGGTCTTCCACATCATAGCCAAAATAGCTGTCTACCTGCTGAACTCTCTTAGATTCAGGGTACTGCCTAGCCTCTTTCTGAGAACATGATGAGATCATAAACAAAATTCCACTTAAAATAAATACAATTCTTTTCATAAGGTTTTTAATTTTATAGGCAAAAATACAAAATTGCTGAACGTGATTTTATTAGTCTAATCCGGCGGTGGCTTTCCGTCGTTTCCATCTGCCGGTCTTATAATACAAAAATGAAAGCAGCGCACCTATTGACCATGCTATCGGTATTCCCCACCAAATGCCTTTTGGTCCCCAATATTGCGATAATATCCAAGAAATCGGGACACGTACCACCCACAACGAAATCAAGGAGATAAACATGGGAATCACGGTATCACCTGCACCTCGTAAGACGGCATGGAATACAAACATTGCCGAAAAAATAATATAAAATATACTGACGATATACAAATAGTCTTTTCCGGCTTCCACCACTGCCGGGTCATTCGTAAACATACGCATTATTGGACCGGCAAACAGCCATGCAATCAGTGTCACAGCCAACGATATGATGGTGGTCATACGTAAAGTAGCTTTTAATCCGGCATTCACTCTGCCGGGTTTATCGGCTCCGATATTTTGACCTACAAATGAAGATAAAGCCGCTGAAAAGTTCATGGCAGGTAAGCTTGCAAAAGAGTCAATCCGCATGGCGACGGCATAAGCTGCAATAATTGTGGTGCCAAACATATTCACCACGCGATAAAGTGCCAACATTCCCAGTGCCACAAAGGTATGCTGAAAACCTGTTGGTAAACCAATCTGCACACTACGTTTAAAAATGGCTTTATTAAAACGCATTTCAAAGGGTTTAAATCGCATGAGCTCATTGGTACGATGCAGATAATATACAAGGCTTACAAAGGCACCGGCTTGTGCAATAACCGTAGCTATCGCTGCGCCCGCAATACCCCATTTGAAGACCACCACAAACAAAATATCCAAAATAATATTCACAATGGTAGCCACAATTAAAAAATAAAGTGGCGTTTTTGAGTCGCCCATTCCTCGAAGTATGGAGGTAGTTCCTTGAAAGCCAAAGAAAAACACAAAACCTAATGCATTGATATTGAAATAACTGACCGCTTCAGGGATTACTTCAGGGGGTAAATCAATAAGCCTGAATAAAAAGGTACTGGAAAGTGTCCCCACTACAGTGAGTATCAAGGAAGAAACAAACAGAAAAATATATACCGTATCAATTGACTTGCGGACTTGTTCCATATTTCGAGCTCCAAAAAATTGGGCAATAATTATGGTAGCTCCTGTTGTCAAGCCAATAATCATCGATATAAGTGTGAAAATCATCGGGAAGCTGGCTCCAACAGCTGCAAGTGCTTCATTACCAAGAAATTTGCCAATAACAATACTGTCCACAACATTATACAATTGTTGGAACACATTGCCAATCAGCATTGGAATGGTAAAAATAAGAATCTGCCTGCCTTCCTTACCGGAAGTGAGGTCATTCATTGATGACAAATACGTACGATTTAAATATCAAGCAGCAAAAATAAGAAATGATTCCTTATGTAATGGGTTTCAGGCAAAAGATGTGATAAAAAGTTCAGTAGCTCGGGTTAAATCATCTATTATGTCATTTTCCGCCGGCGGAAAAAACAAAAAAAACACCCAAACAATTTGGAATGCAGCTATCTTAAGCTATTTTTGTTAGTGAAAAACACATTTAGCCCTACGCATATGAATCCGGAGAAATATCTTAGCCAATATCGCAACTACTTTTTCAATGATACGCCATTTATCAGTTTGATGAAAAATCGCATTTATCATGTATTGCTGATTTCATCCGTATATGACGCTTTTATGCTCGAAGAAGATGGGCGCATTGACGAGCAAATTTTCAATGAATATGTATCACTCAACCTGCGCTACCCTCCCATTTTTTTACTTGCAAGCACTGAAAAAGAAGCCTTTGAATTGCTGGAACAAGATAATATTGACCTGATTATTATCATGCTCAGCTCCAAAGAAAAGCAAACTTATGTGTTGGCTGAAAAGCTAAAAGCCGAAAATCCGGATATCCCTATCGTTGTGCTGGCGCCGCTTTCGCGTGAGCTGTCTATCAAAATGAACAAAAAAGAGTTGCAATCAGTAGATTATGTGTTCAACTGGTTGGGAAATACCGATATACTGCTTGCAATAATCAAACTGATTGAAGACAAAATGAATGCCGAGCACGATATACTGGATGTGGGGGTTCAATGTATTTTATTGGTAGAAGATTCGGTACGTTTTTACAGCAGTTACCTGCCAAATATGTACAAAATCATTTTTAAGCAGTCGAAATCTTTCATGACCGAAGGCTTGAACGACCATCAACAGACCATGCGTATGCGTGGAAGGCCTAAAATATTGCTGGCAACCACCTATGAAGAAGCCATTGATATTTATGAAAAATACAAAAATAATTTGTTAGGCATCATCTCCGATATTTCGTACAAACGCAGCGGAGTGATTGACGATGAGGCAGGTATCAAGCTATGCAAGGAAGTAAAAAAAGATGATAAATATATGCCCATGCTGCTGCAGTCGTCCGATGCACACAATGTAGAAACGGCAAGACGCTTGAAAGTTGGCTTTATCAATAAAAACTCCAAAACACTTTCATTCGAGCTGCGGCAATTTATTATGGAATTTTTTGCTTTTGGCGATTTTGTTTTCAAAGATCCAAAAACAAATACCGAAGTCATACGTGCTGCAGATTTACGCATGCTGCAAGAGGTGATTGAACAAGTCCCGGATTATTCATTGCAGTACCATATTGAACGAAATCACTTATCTAAATGGCTAAAAGCCAGGGCTTTATTTCCTTTGGCAGAATTATTCAAGCTATTTACTCCTGAAGACTTTAAAGATAGTGATGAGGTAAAGCGTTTTGTTTTTAATGCGATAGCCGAATTCCGCCGTACCAGAGCAAGGGGGGTAATAGCCGAATTCAACAAGGACAGTTTCGATGAATATGTGTCATTCAGCCGTATCGGACAAGGTTCAATTGGCGGTAAAGCCCGAGGGCTCGCCTTTTTGGACACACTGATAAAACGAAATAAACTGCATGATGTATACGAGAATGTCAAAATAGAAATACCGCGTACCGTAGTTTTATCTACCGATATTTTCGATGATTTCATGGAAGAAAACAACTTATATCCGATTGCATTATGCGATGATCATAGCGATGAGTTTATTCTTCAAAGTTTTATCGATGCTTCGCTTCCCGGTCAAATTCAAGAAGACCTTTACGCCCTTGTTTCGGTCATACGCCATCCGCTTGCAATCCGCTCCTCCAGCCTGCTTGAGGACTCTCATTATCAGCCGTTTGCCGGAATATACAGCACATATATGATTCCTTTGGTGGAAAACAATCACCGCATCATGGTGCAAATGCTTAATACGGCAATCAAAAGTGTATATGCCTCTGCTTTTTATAAAAACAGCAAGGCGTATATGATGGCTACAAAGAATGTGATTGACGAAGAAAAGATGGCGGTGGTGCTACAAGAAGTATGCGGCACTACCTACGGCATGCGATATTA
>CAZDWA010000049.1:0-17156 GCA_964509065.1 uncultured Lentimicrobiaceae bacterium | reverse complement strand
AAGCACCCGATTTCTCACAGAGTTTTAACAGGTATAGCTATGCATGGAATAATCCGTTAGTGTTTACTGACCCGTCAGGAGAAATTGTTTGGTTCGTTCCGGTAATCATTGGGGCTGCAGTAGGAGCATATACTGGAGCTTCCATACAATCAGGTACTGCAGCGTTTTGGGATTGGAAACCTGATGCTTGGAAAGGTGCAATCGCAGGTGCAATAGTCGGAGCTACTCTTGGGTATGGTATTTCAGGAGCAATTGGCGCTTCCGGTATGACAACAGTTGCAGCAAATGGAGCAACCGTGGCAACAAAAGCAGCAGGGATTACAAGTTCAATGTTAAATAGTGGCACAATAAATATTGCTATGAACGCAATGTCAGGTGGCGGTTGGGACGGTGCTTGGAAGGCTGGAGTAGTTGGCTTAGCAACAGGGGGGTGGAATGCTACTGGCGGCTTTGGAATGGTAAAAGGATTTGGTTCTAGTAACTCATTTGCCCAACTTGGCGGAAAACTTGGATATCAAATGATAGGAACGGCAGGGGCTTCTATTGGCAATAATTGGGCAAGAGGCGAAGACCCATTATCAAAGGTAACGTTGGGAGTAGGACCTGTTAATTTAACACTTGGCAAGGGACAAAAATTATTACAATGGCAGAATAATATAGGAAATATTGCCACAAATGCCTTTGGATTGAGTAATTTGGCTTTTGGCGGCAAAGTCAATCTTGATTGGAAGAACTTATCGCTCAATTACACAGGTGGGATAATTGATAAATTTTATGATCCACGGTATTGGTATTCTGGATTTGGGGCACATTCTGTAATAGGGAATAGTGCTCTTTTCGCAGACCCAACATTATATCCACATGAATTACACCACTTGTGGCAGTCACGCGCTTTTGGAGATATGTTTCTTTTGAATTACGGATTGCAAGGAATAGGAGCTATGTTAATGGGAGGTTCCTTCCTTAAAGAGTACAATTATTTTGAAGACCAAGCCTATGGAAGTTTTTGGTGGTAAAACAGAAATCAGTATTATGAAGACAAAATGTATAGTTTTATTATTACTTATTTTTTGCTCTGTTTCCTGTGATAATTCGGAACCATTTGTTATAGACGGGAAAAATGAATATGTTTTATCTGATGAATGTGGGACATTAAAGATAAAAGGTTCTTCATTTTCAACGTCGGTGATTATTGGCTGTACATTTAATGGGAAGTATCATGTTAATACCGATTCATTAAAAATAGAAGCATTCTCAACCGAAGATGTAGTTACAAATATCCATTTTCGGTTAAACAATAAAGACTTTACAGAAAAGGAATTAGAAACAGGGAGTGAAACATTGACTCTTTTTTTCAATTTAAAATCAACTGTACCATATCAGAGTGCAACTGGAACAGTATTACTTTTGCCTTCAAATTTTATTACATGTGAGGGTAACCCCATCATAACTGATACAATAGAGATACATTTAAAAAATTAGTAAGTATAATGATCAATACTGTCCTAAATAACTTTTATCTAGTGCAAGTTTAACGTATTTACTAACATACAGCAAGGCTTTTTCATATTTTCAAAATAAGACCCCTGTTTGTATATATCTGGTGGTGGTTTTGATTCTTCAAATGGATTATCTATCCATTTTTGTAATTCTATTTTCACAAATAAGTTTAATCGAATAAATGCAACCAAATTTGAAAGATACCAAGGGTATTTTGCCTTGGCTCTTAATGCTTTTAGGATGAGTATTGTTATTAGTGCAGTCCATATTTGTATCATTACAGCGTTTTCTGATGTTCCTATATTTAAAATCAGAAATCTAATATTAAATCTGAGTTTGCTAAACTTTATAAAATTCGGAACATGAATCATTCAATATTTATTTTACTAGCCTAAAAAATTACTACTAAGCAACTCTCAATCCAAAAAAAGCTTATCTTTACCTTGTTAATCAGGTACTGCCATAGCGAAAACAAATGAGCCGGTTATATACATATAAAATAACTAGTGATTATCTTAGGGTAGAAGCTCCCTTTGTGAGTCTGTATAGCAGGGATGTTAGCGATTTTACCGGCCACGAGCACTTATACGCCT
Organism: uncultured Lentimicrobiaceae bacterium; assembly: GCA_964509065.1. Taxonomy (GTDB): domain Bacteria; phylum Bacteroidota; class Bacteroidia; order Bacteroidales; family F082; genus JALNZU01. The sequence goes on along the minus strand of CAZDWA010000049.1, from coordinate 15,063 downwards.
TCAACCTGATAAACATGAACGGCAGGATGTATGATCCCGTGGTTTCGCGCATGCTCTCACCGGATAATTACATACAAGCACCCGATTTCTCACAGAGTTTTAACAGGTATAGCTATGCATGGAATAATCCTTTGGTGTTGACGGATCCGGATGGGGAGTTTTTAATTCCTGCTTTATTTGGAGCTTGGTTATTATTTACAGAATCTGGTTACGAAGTTCAAAAGTATGTGTTACCGGTAGCGACTCATGTTGATGTGCATTTATTTTCGAGCGAGCAAAAAGGCATTGGTGTTGATATATCGGTCGGAATACCGAAAGCCTTCCCTGTTAGTTATAGAGCACATGCCGGGGCTACATACTATTGGCAACATTATGATGATAGTTACAAAGGTTGGGAAACCAGATATGGAGGTGAATGGACTTTTGGTAGAGTAGTAAGCTATTCCGGTACAACGTTTAATAGTGGTGGTACGAGCCAAACAACAAATATGATAACAATTGGAAGTCCATTTGTAAACTTCAAATATGAGAATGATTATATGTTTGGTGCAGGAGAATATTTTCCCGGTGTTCCTGCCGCTGATGGTGGAGACAGATATAGAACTGCTGCTGCACGCTTAAAAGTAGGCTCTTTTAAAGCAGGGGTTAATATGTTTACAGGAGACCCTGGTTTAGACCCAAATAATCGGTCAACATTTGAAGACCCTGATAATAACGGTAGAGAGACATATAGAAAAAGTAATTTCAGAGACCTAGATAAATATAGGTCAGGTGTTTTCTACATAGGTATTGGCCCCGTTAAAATTGGTAAAAACTCAGAGAAAATTAGAAATACTTTCCAAAATAAATTTGCGCATGATTTTATTATGGGAGGTGAATCACCATACTTCTTATGGTTGGATAGAGACCCAAGATGGTACTTTTATTTTGGTTCTGGAACAGGAAATACTTTATGGTAGGATTAATTTTAATGAAGCATGAAAGAAATGAAAATAATACTAATAATAATGGCAGTTGTGTTTTCTTCAAATAGTTGCGATAAAGACATATTGGCAGACGATGAATTGTCTCTTGATATGATACCATATACGGGTAATCAATTAAGCATTGATGGCTACTATTATTTAATGGATGACTATGGAGTAAATGCAACTTACTTTTTTTATCAAAATGGAATTATTATTCATCGTGGTGGATGGATAAATAGCAGTTTAGAAGAATTGGAAAGGAATTTTCAGACTATTGACTGGGATGAAATAAACAACAACAAACTGAAATGGGGAGTTTTTCAAGTTTACGGAGATGAAATATCATTTGAAAGATGGTATCCATCTTCAGGAGGTCCATTACCTGCATATATTCGCTCAGGAGAAATACAGAACGACACCACTTTTGTAATTACAAAATCTATTCGTTCAAAAACAGGCGAAGAGAAAGAATTAAACGAGGTTTATCATTTTAGGGAATTTTCTCCCAAACCTGATAGCACAAATAATTTTGTGAAATAAGACTTGTGAATCAAAGATAGGAGATTGATCTATGGCCACAATAACTGACGAAAGCGGCAACCTACTGCAAGAACTGAGCTTTGATGCCTGGGGCAATAGAAGAAATCCTACTACCTGGCGCGCTTTTGCCGGCATAGCAACCGCGCCGCTGTTTGATCGCGGCTTTACCGGCCACGAGCATTTGTACGCCTTCAACCTGATAAACATGAACGGCAGGATGTATGATCCCGTGGTTTCGCGCATGCTCTCACCGGATAATTACATACAAGCACCCGATTTCTCACAGAGTTTTAACAGGTATAGTTATTGCCTGAATAACCCGCTTATCTACACAGACCCATCAGGAGAATTATATTTAATAGATGATTTGATTGTAGGAGGCGTTGGGTTTGCATTTGGTTATGTGAGTTATGGTCTTACTCATGGGGACTGGGGATGGAAGGCAGTTGGGGCTGGAGGTATAGGAGCAGGAGTAGCCTTGCTTAGTTATTATACAGCAGGTGGATTTAGTCATGCAGCCGGTGGTTCACTTTCAGGAGGTGCCACATTTGCTAGTAATTATGCAATATCTTCAGCAGTAAATAGTTTTATGCCAGGCGTTACTGTGCCAATTACAGATAATTTTTCAGTTTCAATGTCAATGGGGCTTGGGGTAAGCAGTTCCGGGCTTGGTGCAGGTTTTAATGTATCCGGAAATTATTCGAACGGAGATTTTGCAGCATCACTTGGTTATGGTGCTGGTGAAGGTGGTTCAGGAAGCTACTCTGGTTATGGTGGTGGTATAAGAATTGGTGACTTTGGAGCTGGCTATTATCGTACAAGTTATTCGGGGGCTAATAGTCAAGTGGTAGGTGGTGTTTCACTTTCTTATAAGAATGTTTCTTTCCGTTTAGAAAACGATTTCTTTGGAGACCGGCACGACCGCTGGCGGTCTAATGCCGCTGAATTGACAATTGGGGACTTTGTTATAGGCACGAATTTGTATAAAAATGATGTATGGGAAGGTTATTCAGTAGATAATCCACCTCCTACTGATGGTACTGGTATGTTATTGAGAAACAAATGTAACCGAGCCCCCAATAGTGCATGGAAAGATGGTCAAACTTTTTCAAGTCCATTATGGGTTGGTTTTAAAGCTAATGGTCAGGTTTACAGATTTGGCTATAGTCACCCAATGGTGCAAGATAGAACGCAAAATGTTATTCATAAATGGTTTGGACCAGGAAGAACAAACTTTTTTAATAAGTATGACTATTTTCAATACGGTACTTACAATTACTTCGGGTACTACAATCCTTATTCTTTATGGTAATGAGATTTAAGTTTGTTCTATTAATTTTTCTTATTAGTTTTTTCTGCTCATGTACCAGTCAGGTGCCGTTAAGAGTTAAAAAAAACTTTAAGTTTTGCTATGACCAAAATGTTAATTATAGCCATTCATTTATTAAATTTAACGGGTATTATATCATGAAACATGATCCATTTATGATTGAATATCATGATATGCAGGGTAATAGAAAAGAACGCCATCAGGATACGACATTTAATAATATCATGTTGTTTGAAGATGGTGTTTTTGTATTGGGAGATACAAAATCAAATCGCACATTTTACGAAATAGATTATTTGAAAAAGGTTGAACAAAAAAAACAACCTGAATCCGAACAATTTTATAATTGGAGGTATTGGGGTATTTACAAAATAGATGGTGACATAATAAAACTTCAGTACATCAGCCATCAACCCCAATTCAATCCTTATTGGACTTTAATCGAAGTTTGGTATAAAATACTTGACGAAAATACTTCAAAAGTAGTTTATGCTAAGGATTATATACATGAAAATAAGTCTCATGATGAAAGCATTGTTACTCTTGAATTTATAGAAACCAATATCCAGTTACCATCTGATACCTGGTTAAAAAAAGAGGAATGGTTTTGGTGTGATGAGTCTGAATGGTACAATTATATGGAATCTAATGGTTTTAAGATGAAACGTAAAGATAGATTGAAAAAGTAGAATTATCATACAAATTACTGTTCGTTAATTCTAAGGGCAGATAAACCGTAAGCCACCGGCCAACTACATCTTGTGCAATTGAGCAAATCTACGGAATTTGCGGTCAAAAACTTTAATGACACGACAGGATAAAAAAATCTATCACCAAAATTGCCTAAATTACAATTCCCCCAAAATCTGAGTTTGTGAAACTTTATAAAATTCAGAACATGAATCATTCAATATTTATTTTACTAGCCTAGTCATCCCTTAATATCAATATATTTCACTTAATATCAATATAATAAGCTTTAATAATGCAGGTTTCGGTCACTTTGTAGTCTAAAACCTGTATTTATTTATGGTACCTAGCCCTAACCTGAATTATTCATGAGTTAATTTTATAATAAATACTTTTGAAATTTATTACTAAAACCTCCTAATGGAATGATCATGAGCCTATTACTATAAAGTTAGATTGATAGCCTTATGAATTGGTGAATTATGCAGGCTAAATTCTGATTCGACTTTAATTCGTCTTTTTCGGCAATTAAATAAATTTTAACATAATTAATTGCACTTGTAAACTGATAAACCAAAATAGTTTTGTAGTTTTGCCGTCAATTATTAAGAGCTTATAATGTCGGTTAAAGAGAAAATAGTAAATACTGCTGCGGAGTTATTCCTAAAAATGGGCATTCGAAATGTGACCATGGATCAGCTTGCCGCAGAAGTTGGTATCTCAAAGCGTACAATATATGAGTGTTTCAATGATAAGGAAGAAATTATTCTTGAAACATTGCATCATATGACAATTCAGGAAAACAATGAGCTTTTAGCTATTATGGAAAGATCGGAACATGTGGTTGAATCATTGTTTTTAATAATGAAGCGCAAACAGTGGATACGTAATGAGAAGCCTGAGCTTTTTCGTCTCGATATGAAAAAATATGTATCAAAGCTTCAGCAATTGTACTATTCGAGAACCGAAGATTTAAAACATTATTCGGTTTCATATATTTTACTGGAAAGAGGTGTGGAAGAAGGCATTTTTCGTAAGGATTTGAATATTCAATTGGTAGATGCTTTCTTTCAAGATATGATTGGAATTGTGCTAAACAGCCAACGAATTTCGGTGCTAAACCCAACTGAAATTGAGCTTTCATATAATATTTTTCTTCCATATTTTAGAGGAATTTGCACTCCTAAAGGGCTAAAATTAATGGATACTTTTTTTGAACAAAATCACGATATACATACAATAGAAAAATGAGAATTAAATTCATTTCAATAAGTATTTTCATCCTTCTTCAAAGCTTTATAGCCTTGTCACAGGAGGTATTGACACTTTCTTTAATGGAAGCTCGTGCCTACGCACTGGACCATAATAAGAATATGATTAACTCTGAGTACGGAGCTGACAAGGCACGTCTTGCATTACGCGAAGCCATTGCAAACGGCTTGCCTCAGCTGGATGCTTCAGCTGACTATACCAATGCAATGGGAGCAAAAATTTCTATCCGTTTTCAGGAGGGGATGCCGGCAGCTGAAATTGACATTAAACCACAAAGTAATTTTTACTTTAATGTAAATCAATTGCTGTTTAGTGGAAATTATATTGTAGGTGTTCAGCTTGCAAAATTGGCGAAAGAAATGAGCGGCATGAATCTACAGAAAACTGAACTTGAAGTTATTTCAGCGGTTTCTGACGCATATTATGCTGTGTTGGTTACCAACGAAATGTTGTCAATCATCCAAAAGAACGTACATAACCTTGATGATTTGTATGAAAAATCAGAACCCATGGTACGTGTGGGAGTTATGGAGCAGACTGATTTGGACCAGCTTTACGTACAGCTTAATGCATTAAAAAACACCAAATCTTCAGCCGAACGCCAAGCCGAACTGGCTAAAAACTTATTGCGCCTTCAATTGGGAGCAACTATAGAAACAGAACTGATTCTGACTGATAAACTGAATGGATTAATGGAAGATGCCGCATTAGAGAATATTCTTTTAAATGAGTTTGATTTGGAAGGGAATATCGATTTTCAAATGATGCAACAACAAGAGTTTATGACGAAAAAGATGGTTGACATGAAGCGCGCAAATGCGCTTCCAACCTTAGTGGCATTTTATCGCTATACCCATAAACTGCTTAAGCCCGACTTTGATATGTCACCTGCAAATATGATTGGATTGCAACTGAATATCCCCATATTCTCAAGCGGCGTAAGGCATTCACAAACTCAACAAGCTATTGTGGATCTTAAGACGACACAAAATCAAAAGTCTATGCTGGAGGATCAATTAAAGATATCGGAAAAACAACTTCGTTTTAACCTTGCCACTGCCGTGGATACTTACGAAACTCAGCTAAAGAATATTACGGTTTCTCGAAATGTGTATCAAAATTTACAAACAAAATATCGCCAGGGGATGCTCTCCGGTCTCGAATTAATTAATGCGGATAATAACTACCTGCGTGCCGAATCAGACTATGTCAATGCAATCATGCAGGTGCTGAATGCCCGCCTACAACTAGAAAAACTTTATGGAACTTTACAATAATATCAAAGTTAATATGAAACGTATCGCAATTTATGGATGGATCGTACTGATGCTGTCAGCCTGTTCGGGTACAAAGAGTAAAAATGTTGCATCCGATTCGGAAGATAGAGCCGAACCGGTTGAAGTGATGACAATAGTTCCTCAAACTGTTGCCCGTGATGTGGAATATACATCCACAGTATTGGCATGGGAAGAGTTGCATTATGCACCTGCTACACCCGGCAGAATCGATAAAATTTATGTTGAAGTAGGTCAACGAGTGCGAAAGGGTGAGTTACTTGCCCAGATGGACCTCACACAGCTGCATCAGGCTGAGGTACAGCTAAGTAATTTAGAGCTCGACTTTGCACGTATCGATACCTTAAACCAAACCGGTAGCATTGCGCGACAGCAATATGACCAAATAAAAGCCCAGCTGGATATTGCACGATCAAATGTAAAGTTTCTCAGGGAGAATACACGCCTCTTGGCACCTTTCAGTGGATTGGTGTCTGGTAAATATTACGAATCAGGTGAAATGTATGCTGGAACGCCTTCGCCAACAGTAGGAAAATCTGCAATTCTTTCATTGGTTCAAATCGATCGCCTGAAGTTGAGAGTTGCTATTTCTGAAAAATACTTTCCATTGATAAAAAATGGCATGGCAGCAAATGTGGTCATCGACGTCTATCCGGACAAGGAATTTACCGGAAAGGTATTCAATATTTATCCTACGATTGACCCGACCAGTAGATCGTTTATTGTAGAAGTAGCCGTTGATAATAGCGAAGCATTGTTGCGCCCCGGTATGTTTGCGCGAGTAGGGCTCGACCTTGATGAAGAAGTGGCGATTTTACTTCCTTCCATATCTGTACTTAAGTTGCAAGGCTCGAATGACCGTTATTTGTTTCTTGAAGAAAATGGCTTTGCGAAGCGTGTGACGGTGAAACTGGGAAAACGCTATAACGAACTGGTAGAGGTGATTTCAGATGAAGTTAAAGAAGGCGATAAGCTGGTTATTCGTGGACAAGCCAGATTGCTTGACGGAATGCGTTTGGAGGTAAAATAAACCGAAGTAATAGAAAGGAAATTATAGGAAATGAGTATTTATAAAACCGCTGTAAATAAGCCCATCAGCACCTTTATGGTGTTTACGGCTGTCATCGTGATGGGGCTGTATGCGCTGATTAATATTCCGGTAGATCTTTACCCGGAAATCGATCCGCCTTTCTTGACGGTAATGACAACCTATCCCGGCGCAAGTGCCATGGATATTGAAACAAATATTACAAAAATTCTTGAAGATGCATTGAACACTGTGGATGATATCAAAGAGGTAATCTCAGTATCATCCGATAACTTTTCAATAATTAACTTGGAATTTAATTGGGGGGCAAACCTGGATGAAGCAACAAATAACGTAAGGGACGTAATTGACCGTATTTATGATTTTCTTCCCGAAGAAGTAGATCGACCCGCCATATTTAAATTCAATACCAACATGATGCCAATTGTTTTTTATGCCGTTACGGCAGATGAAAGCTATCCGGGCATAGATAAGATATTGGAAGAAAAGGTTATTAATCCCCTTAATAGAATTAGTGGTGTGGGTTCCGTTTCAATTATTGGAGCTCCAAAACGAGTAGTATATGTTGAAGCTGACCCAAATAGGCTGGATGCGTATCATCTTACTATTGAGCAGATTAGTTCTGCCATAGGCATGGAAAACCTGAATATGCCATCCGGGCATGTGAAGATGGGGGCAATGGACTATCAATTGCGCGTACAAGGAGAGTTTACCGATAGTGACCAGCTCACTGACTTGGTCGTAGGTAATTATAACGGAAATCCCATTTATTTGCGTGATGTGGCATTTGTACGGGACTCATTGAAAGACATGTCTTTGGATGAGAAGATTAATGGAAAGACAGGGCTGCGGATGTTTGCCATGAAGCAATCCGGAGCAAATACGGTGAAAGTGGCAAAAGAAATAAATAAAGAGCTGGAAAAGCTTAAAAAAACATTGCCGCCGGATGTCCAAATCGACTTGATTATGGATACATCTTCGTTTATCAAAGGATCTATCAATAACCTTTCACAAACACTGCTTTATGCCTTTATCTTTGTTGCACTTGTGGTATTGTTTTTCCTCGGAAGATGGCGAGCAACCTTTATTATTGTACTAACAATTCCTATTTCACTTATCGTTTCGTTTATATATCTCTTTGCAACAGGAAACTCCATAAACGTAATTTCACTTACATCTTTGTCCATTGCAATTGGAATGGTAGTGGATGACGCCATTGTGGTATTGGAAAATATCACACGCCATATTGAAAGAGGAAGCAGCCCACGCGAAGCATCAATTTATGCTACCAATGAAGTGTGGCTTTCGGTAATTGTAACAACACTTGTAATTGTAGCAGTATTTTTCCCGCTTACCCTTGTTAGCGGACTTACCGGAGAATTGTTCAATCAGTTGGGTTGGATTGTTACTATTACAGTGGTAACTTCCACAATTGCAGCAATCTCACTTACTCCAATGATGGCAAGCAGAATGCTGAAACAACATGATAAATCTAGAAAGCCCAAAAAGTATAGCTATCAAAATACCATTGAACCACTTTTGGATAAGCTTGATGATTTTTATGCAAATACGCTACAATGGACCTTGCGACATAAAACCTTCACCATATTGGCATCCATAGCTATTTTTGGTGGATCACTACTTTTGCTCCGATTTGTAGGGACTGACTTTATGCCGCAAACCGATGAGTCGCGAATCAGTATGGTAATTGAAATGCAAACCGGAACTAGGGTGGAAGAAACTGTACTTACAGCCCGTAAAATGGAAGCTATAATCCAAGCCCGTTTCCCTGACGAAGTAGAGCTTATGTCCGTCTCATCCGGAGCTGACGAAGATGCCGGAATGTTTGCTGCCTTTAGTGCGTCAGGCTCAAATATTATTAACTTTATGATGCGCCTAAAACATGTGGACGAGCGCTCTCGAACGGTTTGGGATATTGCAGATGAAATTCGTGAAATCATAAGTCAGTTCCCCGAAGTAGCCACATATAATGTATCAACTTCCGGAGGTGGAATGGGAATGGGAGGTGAAAATACTGTAGATGTTGAAATTTATGGCTATGATTTTAATACCACAAACAGTATCGCTGAAACAGTACGAAGAACCCTGACAGAGCTGCCGGAAGCAACTGATATTACCGTAAGTAGAAAAAGCGATAAGCCCGAACTTCAAGTAGTGCTTGACCGTGAGAAAATGGCATTACACGGATTAAATAGCGCAACAGTTTCAACAATGATTCGAAACCGTGTGCATGGTGCAACAGCATCCAAATATAAAGAAGAAGGTGAAGAATACGACATCATAGTTCGGTTGTCGGAAGAATATCGTAACTCGATTACCCTGCTCGAAGAACTTACGATAATGAATCAACAAGGGATGCAGATTAAGCTTAAAGAAATTGGAGCTATTGAAGAATATTGGGGGCCGCCCAGTATTCAGCATAAACGTAAAGAGCGTGTCGTGACCGTTTCAGTCAAGCCGAATGGCATATCGCTCGGTGCACTGGCAAAAAAAGTGCTGGCAGCGGTTGATGAAGTGGAAGTGCCACAAGATGCACTCATCCATGTAGGCGGTGCTTTCCAAGATCAGCAAGAGTCATTCCAAGACCTGATATTGCTTATGTTGCTAAGTTTGCTGCTAGTGTTTATTGTGATGGCTTCACAGTTTGAATCCTTTACAATGCCGGTGATAATCATGGTTTCAATACCCTTTGCCTTTACCGGAGTAATATTGGCATTATTGATAACCGGAACCACACTAAATATCGTTGCAGCATTGGGCGCAGTACTATTAATAGGTATTGTTGTGAAAAATGGTATTGTACTTGTTGACTTTATTAACCTGATGCGAGATAGAGACATGCGCCTCTATGATGCGATAGTAACAGCTGGTCGTTCAAGACTTCGTCCTGTACTTATGACCGCATTTACAACCATGCTCGGAATGCTGCCGCTTGCACTTAGCAGGGGAGAAGGTTCTGAAATATGGCGCCCGATGGGAATTACTATTATTGGAGGTCTTGTGTTCTCTACCATTGTAACCATGGTGGTTATTCCTGTAATGTATGGAATTATGGGGCGCTCCGGCGAACGAGATAAAATAATGAAACTTAGAAGGAAAATGGTTGAACTTGAAGAATAATTAGAATCGAAATAAAATCAAATGAAAGCAGTATATATTGTATTTAATCAAGCCCATACCGAAAGGGTGGAGTATATTCTGGATTTGTTGCAAATTCGTGGATATAGCTGGTGGGCAGAGGTAGAAGGAAGAGGAACAGTGGATGGTGAACCGCGAAAAGGAACACATACCTGGCCCGAAATGAATTCTGCACTTCTTACTATTGTGCCCGAAGAAAAAGTGAAAGCTTTGTTGGAACGGGTGAAAAAAGTTGACGAAATAAATAAAGAAGTCGGCATACGCGCATTCGTCTGGAAAATTGATGACACTTATTAAAAATTACCGTAAAAAATTGATGATATGAAGTTTATAACACCGGAAACCGCTGAAAAAGTTCCATTTAATCTGGATGGACGTAAAATGTTCACCAATGAAAAAACAGAACTGATTCATATAACCCTCAAACCTCAAGAAGAAATAGAACTGCATGCAAATCCATTCGATGTGGTATTCTATATACTTGAAGGAAGTCCTGAAGTTTTACTTGAAAATCAAAGCAGCTTGGCATCTCCAAACAGCTTGTTGTTTATCGAAAAGGATAAACAGCGAGGTTTGAGAAATACTAGTGATCAAAATGTGCGTGTACTTGTAGTGAAGATATTTTAACATGCATAATTCATGAATTAAGCAGGTTGAGAAGCCTTCGATAATTTCACGCCTAAAATACTGAAAATCAGTGAATAAACACTGTGTAACGAATAAGATAAAATGATGCCCAAATCGGCTTTCATACAGAACCGGTAAAATTATTTTGAAAAATTATTGGCTATATGTGTAATTCTGCATTATTTTTGTCTTCCGAAGAGAACAAGAATAATGCAAACAAATCAAAAAACTACTTTTCGGTCAATAAGAACTTCAAGTACTGGAGTTTGTAGAAAATATTTTAATGACGGCTATATAAGCCGTCTTTTTTTTGCCTTTTCATATGCTAAACCATTTATACACACTCAATAAAAAATTCAATGAAAAATAAAAGCCTGGTTTCTATCAATGATTATTCGAAAGAAGAGCTGCTGAGGATACTCGATATTGCTGAAACCTTTGAAAAAGATCCGCGAAGAGATATTTTGAAAAATAAAGTGATTGCCGCCCTATTTTTCGAACCTTCCACCCGTACACGCCTAAGTTTTGAAAGTGCCGTGCAAAAACTGGGAGGAAATATTGTCGGATTTGCAAATTCTGAAACAAGCAGCCAAAGTAAAGGCGAATCTTTTAAAGATACCATACTCACCGTGAGCAATTACTCCGATCTTATTGTAATGCGCCATCATGTTGACGGAACCGCACGATATGCAAGTGAAATTTCACCCGTACCAATAATAAATGCCGGCGATGGAGCAAATCAGCATCCAACACAATGCCTGCTTGATTTATATTCGATACGAAAAACCCAAGGCACGCTCGAAAACCTGAATGTGACTTTTGTTGGCGATTTAAAATACGGTCGAACCGTGCATAGCCTGATTATTGCACTTAGCTTATTCAATACACACTTTCATTTGGTTTCGCCCAAAGAACTAAAGCTCCCCAGTGCCGTGAAACAATTCATTAAAGATGCCAAACTGCAGTACCGACAATATGAAGATCTTACAGAAGTAATTCCGCAATCTGATATAATTTATATGACGAGGATACAACGCGAACGCTTCCCCGATCCGCTAGAATATGAAAAAGTGAAAAATGCATTTAATCTTACCAATTCCATGCTCGACGAATCACGGGATAATGTAAAAATATTGCATCCGCTGCCACGCGTTAATGAAATTAGCGTAGATGTTGACTCAAACCCCAAAGCCTATTATTTTCAGCAAGCACGCAATGGAGTGTATGTGCGTCAAGCACTTATAGCAGCTATCTTAGGATTGGTATCTTAAAAAAATATAGTATGAAAAGAAAAGAACTCATAGTTTCAGCAATTAATAACGGAACCGTAATAGACCATATCCCCCCGGAAAGTGTCTTTCAAGTTATCCGTATCCTTGGGCTCGATAATACAGATAAGCAAGTGTATTTCGGAACAAATCTTGAAAGTAAAAAATATGGTCGAAAAGGGATTATTAAAATCAGCGATACCTATTTTGCTACCGATGAAATTAATAAAATTGCACTTGTAGCACCATCAGCTACCCTAATCGAAATTCGCGATTTTGAAGTAATTCGAAAAACGCATGTGCGCATCCCCGATATAATTGAAAAGATTGTAAAATGTTTTAATCCAAATTGTGTCACAAACAAAGAAGGGATTTCCACACGTTTTCATGTTGTTTTTGATGATAAAGACCAGTTGAAACTTACATGCCATTATTGCGAAAAGAATACTTCCAGTGCAAATTTTGTATTTTTGTAATATGCTGTAAATCAGAATCTAATTATTTTAGATAAGGGTATTAAAGCAAATTCACTTAATCTCCTTATTTTTGCAACTTGAAAACTACTGAACATTCAGTGGCTTTAAATTGACTTGCCATGTCAGAATACATCCATAAACTTATAGCTCAAGGCGAACATCAGCAGCTCGACTTCAAATTTGAAATATCCGACAGCCGTAAAATAGCACGCTCCTTGGTGGCTTTTGCCAATACCGATGGAGGACGCTTGCTGGTAGGTGTAAAAGATAATGGCGTGATTGCAGGTGTTCGAACCGAAGAAGAATATTATATGGTCGAAGCTGCAGCACAACTTTACTGTAAACCCGAGCTGCATTTTACTACCAAAGAATGGGAAGTAGATGGGAAGCTGGTTCTTGAAATTCATGTACCAAAAGCTGAAAATCAAAAACATAAGGCTCCGCATAAAGATGATGTATATATGTATTATATTCGGGTAAAAGATCAAAATTTACTGGCTACAAGCACATTGCTTCAGCTTTGGCGACGCGAGAAAAGCAGGTCACCGATTCATATTAGCTTTACGGAACCCGAAACCGCTTTGCTGAAATATCTTTCAGAAAATCACGCCATAAGCCTAAAAGAATATATGGGATTGGCAGCCATAAAAAAGCGGAAAGCAGAGAAAATACTCGTTGATTTCTTGCTTACCGATATTATAAAAATGGAAATAACCGAAAAAAACACCTTATTTAAACTGGTAAATCACGAAATTTTAAACCGCTTGGAATATGGCGCTATAGAATCGCTTAATATTAATAAGGTGTAAGTTAAAAATTTTATACAATGATTATACTTATTTCTCCGGCAAAAAAACTTGATTTTGATACTCAAATCAATTTGAAATCTACCGGGACCCCTTATTTCAATGAGGAAGCCGAGCAAATTGCTGCTTTCATGAAAAAATACTCAGCCGAAGATATAGCAAAACTTATGTCGTTGAGCACGCAACTTTCTCGACTGAATTTTGAACGCTACCAATCTTGGAATGATGCCTCAACTCCAATTCGACCCGCCTTGTTTGCGTTTAAAGGAGATGTGTATCAAGGATTGGAGGCAACAACACTTTCAAGCGAAGATCTGGATTTTGCGCAAAACCACCTTAGAATGCTATCTGGAATCTATGGATACCTGCGTCCGACTGATTTGATAAAACCCCATCGACTTGAAATGGGCACAAAACTGCCATTTGATGGAAATGCCGATTTATACGCTTTTTGGAAAACTCGTATCACAAAACGCATAAATGAGGAGCTGGAAGCTTTAAAAAACCCGCTTTTAATTAATCTTGCATCCAATGAATATGCTTCTGCAGTGGATTTGAAACAAATTAATGCAGATATTATCACCCCTGAATTTAAAGATTTTAAGAACGGGACGTATAAAATAATCAGCTTTTATGCCAAAAGAGCACGAGGGAAGATGAGTTCATTTCTGATTAAAAACCGCATTACCAATGCGTTAGATATAGCTGCATTCAATGATGATGGGTATAGCTACAATAATCAACTTTCAACCGAAAAGAAGCCGGTTTTTACAAGAGGTTAAAAAAGTTAAAAAAATTGCAAAATAACTTGTGGCAATAAGATTTAGTATTATCTTTGCCGTCCATTTGAAGCGAAAGTTCTTTGCATTTTTGATTGACAAGATATTGAAATCGATAAGAGAGCATATAAAAAAGTCTTTTTTAAATTTCATCGATTAATTTTTTAAACTGATTTTCAATAAGTTGAAAAATAATTTAAAAAATAATCAAATTAATGCTTGTCCATTTAAAAATAAGTATTACTTTTGCACTCCCAATTCACGATGAAGACTTAATTGTTGGGTTGGGTTAATAACACACGAAATAAAGTTCTTTGAAAGCTTGAAGCCAAAAGCCTGGATTTTGTTTATGATATTTACATTAATTTTTTTTTGGAAGGAATGATAAATATTTTTTAGATAAGGTTCACGGACATTTTATTAAACACAGCGCAATTCTGAGATATTTTTAATTTTTTATACTCTACAACGGAGAGTTTGATCCTGGCTCAGGATGAACGCTAGCGGCAGGCTTAATACATGCAAGTCGAACGGGATTCAGCGTAGCAATATGTTGATGAGAGTGGCAGACGGGTGCGTAACGCGTATGCAACCTACCTTTAACTGGGGGATAGCCCGGAGAAATCCGGATTAATACCCCATATTATATATTTAAGGCATCTTTAATATATGAAAGTTCCGGCGGTTAAAGATGGGCATGCGTACCATTAGCTAGTTGGTAAGGTAACTGCTTACCAAGGCAATGATGGTTAGGGGTTCTGAGAGGATTATCCCCCACACTGGTACTGAGACACGGACCAGACTC
>CAZDWA010000048.1:0-17257 GCA_964509065.1 uncultured Lentimicrobiaceae bacterium | reverse complement strand
AATCAATTACCATAAATATTGATTGACAAGCTTATGAATTGGTGAATTATGCAGGGTAAAAAGGGCTATATTATTTTTTGGTGAACTTCCCAAGCAAATCGCTTAAAGGATTGCCACTTGCTTTTCCGCCACCCAGCATACCTGATACCATATCCAATAATCCGCCTCCGCTCTTTTGTGCAGCACCTCCACCGAGTATACCGCCCAATAAGCTATCCAATCCGCCTGCATTTACGTTATTGGCTTTCTTTTCTTTTCCAAGAAATGCCATCACGATAGGTGCAAGCATTTTAATAATTGAACCGGCTTTGTCACTGCTGATTCCGGCTTGTTTGGCTACATTATTTTGTACACCGCTTAAATTATTTCCAAAAACATGACCTAAAATGCCGCCTCCGTCTTGGAGAAGTGCATCCATATTGCCGCCGCCCAATAATCCGCCTAAGCCGCTGAGCAGGCTGCCGTCATGCTTCGCTTCCAACGCTTTGTTCAAGCTTTCGGCACCGGCAGTAGTTTTGGAATTGTTTTGAAGACCGCTCAAAATAGCAGGAAGGGCAGCGCCAACAGCTTTGCCGGCTTCCTTATTGCTTAAGCCAAATTGACTGGCAGCACTCTGAATAATGGTGTTGCCTAAAGGTCCTTGTAGTAAATCAGTGATATTCATTGTGTTGTATTTGAAATTTTTATAGTGATAGCTTTAAAAAAATTGATGAAAAAAGAGGTGGAACCTTGGTAAACCACCTCCCATGTTTTCCTTTTTAGGATTGGAATGTCACTGCCTTAAGTAGGGCAGTACGATGTCCATTCCTATAGATAAAGTTGACAAAACAATAGTTGTTTAGTCGTAAATCGATTGCTTATTAAACTTAATAGCCAATAATGCATAGAATAAAGCTCTGTACTTGTTGCGGTTTGAGCTGCCTAATTTTTCTACAACTTCTTCAATGGCTTTGTCTAATTCGGGGCCGTCTGCTAGTCCTAATTTTTTAATCAGGAAGTTTTTCTTTACGGTTTCTAATTCAGACTGATCTGATGATGAAACGAGCTCAGCGTCAGGTCTGTATATTGAGGGGCCTAATCCTTTAGTAACTTTTACCAGAAAATCATGAGGAATATTCAGGTTCAGTCTTTTGTTTTCTGCTGCGTATTTTTCTACAGCTTCATCAAATTTACTCATAAAACGTTGAATTTAAAATAATTGGTAATCAAATTTTGCGCAAGTTACAATATTATTTAATAAATCAGAGAATGTTTTTTCTATTAAATGTTAAAAAAGCTTGTAATTGATTCAATGCCAGCATCGAAAGCTATTTTGAGAATAAATTGATAAGCTTGCTTCGGGGCAACTAATGTGTAATAAACATGACTGTATTACTGCTTTTGATATATATCTAAGCCGCTTAATTCATGAATTATGCAGGCAAAATCTCACTCATCATCAATGCGTGCTCCTTTTCGGGTAGCGATTACACTAATTGCAAACAGTTGAAATGCATGAAAAATCATAATAGGAAGTAAAATAATTCCGATAGGCATTGCGCTTGCACCAAAAATTACTTCCGAGAAAACCGTTCCATGCAGTAAGGATTTTTTTGTCCCGCTAAACTGAAGCGTAATCGTGTCTTTGGTATTGAAACGCAATACTTTAGCAATGCGCCCTGTAATGAAATAGACAATATAAAATAAGGCTATTGAAAAGAAAATCACCAAGCTTAAGTCCCATACACTTACAACCGAAAATACTTTGGCTTTAAATGAGGCGGCAAAGCTTTCATATACAATCAGTAAAATTATAAATTGGTCAAATCTGGTAAATGTGGTTTTAAATTTTTGTGTGAAATTGTGGAAATATGGGACATAATACTGTAAAACAATTCCGAGTATTACCGGAACCAATATTTCTGTCAATAGCTTAGCATAAATTGGACCCCAATCGTATTGAATTTCATTTTGCGATACAAAAAGCCCCATCCACAGAGGTGTTAGCACAATTCCTATCAAGCCCGAAATGGTGGCATTAAAAATTGAGGCAGGTACATTACCTCTAGCGATTGACACCATGACTACCGAAGAAGAAACGGTGGAGGGCAAAGCTGCCAAAAACATAAAAGCCAACCAAATAATTTGTTTGTCGGTACTTTGGATAAATGGTTTTGCAACTAATACCAGCAGTGGGAAGAGTAAAAAGGTCGACAACTGAATTAAAACATGCAAACGGGCATTATTCAAGTCTTTTTTAATGTCTTGAATGCGCAGTTTCAGCCCATAAAAAAAGAAAATCAGCGTGATACCGATACTGATAATTTGTTTTAAAGGGATATGAGGCGAAAAGGCAAGTTGTGGAAAGAAATATGCCAATACAACTGCCACAAAAATGAACAGTACGAAATAATCCGGTTTTATATTTTTAAGCAGCTTCCACATTTTGATAACTAATGACTGTGCGAAAGTATGTTTTTTATAATATAGGCTTGATTAAATCTTCAATTTTTTCGTTTAAAAATTGCCGGCGATAAAAAAAAAGGCTGCCTTTCGACAGCCTTTCTACTCTCTGTTAGTATTTTATTGCATATAGAATGCTACTTTTCCTTCTTTAAAGTTTTGAACACCTTGTTCAAGGAATTTCACAAATTCATCCACATTCAAATTATAAGCACGTGGCTGTACCAGCACATCATTTTCATGACCGAGCAGCACATAGTAAGGTTGTGCATTTACGTTGAACTTACTGATTTGGAAGTCGGCAAACTTCTTGCCGATGGATTTCTTTATTTTTCCGTCATATTCGGAGGTAATCCAATCTTCTTCTTTTAGCGATGTTTTATCATCCACATACAATGCAACGATTAGATATTCTTCGCTTAAAATACGCAGTACGCGTGGGTCGCTCCATACGTTGGATTCCATTTCACGGCAGTTTACGCATCCGTGTCCGGTAAAGTCCATGAAGATGGGTTTATTTTGTGCGATGGCACACTCAAGGCCTTGCTCATAATCGAAATAACCTTCTAAGCCGTGTGGCAGATGCAGTATTTCATGGTATTTGGGAGTGTCGCATAGTTCGTGTCGCTTGCTTGTCGACTCACCTCCGGAAGCAGCTCCCATGGTCACCAGTCGTGCATTGTCGCGTATGATTTTATTCAAGTCGAAATCGTGTGTATGCATTGGCGGCATATAGCCTGACAATGCTTTAAGTGGCGCGCCAAACATTCCGGGGATGAGGTATACAACAAATGAGAAGGTTATAATGGCAAGCATGAGGCGTGGCACGCTGATAAATTTCACATCCGAGTCGTGTGCAAATTTGATCTTGCCTAATAGATACAATCCCATGAGGAAGAAAATAACTATCCATAATGCGAGATAAACTTCTCTGTCGAGCAAGCCCCAGTGATAGGTTTGGTCGGCGATGCTTAAGAATTTCAATCCTAAGGCAAGCTCAAGGAATCCCAAAATTACTTTTACCGAGTTGAGCCATCCGCCGGATTTTGGTAGTCCGCTCAGCCATGAGGGGAAGAATGCGAAAAGCGTAAACGGTAAAGCAAATGCAAGGGAAAAGCCGAGCATACCGATAATGGGTTTTACTACTTGTCCGCCTGCCGACTCCACCAAAATCGTCCCTACGATAGGTCCGGTACAGCTAAAGGAAACCAAAACGAGGGTGAGTGCCATAAATACCGGTCCCATCACTCCGCCTTGATCGGCTCTTGCATCAGATTTGTTTACAAGCCAGTGGGGAAGTGTGATTTCAAACATCCCGAAGAATGAAGCGGCAAACACAAAAAAGATGACAAAAAACAATACATTAGGCAGCCAGTGTGTACTCAGCCAGTTGGCAATATCGGGTCCGGCAACAACAGCCAATACGGAACCGATTAACGAATAAATCGCGATAATGGCTATACCGTAAATAATTGCTTGTATACGTCCTTGAGCCACATGCTCCGGGTCCTTCATAAAGAATGAAACCGTCATCGGAATCATTGGGAACACACAAGGAGTTAAGATAGCAGCCAATCCTCCCAAAAAGGATAAAAAGAAGAATCCCCATAAGTTTGACTTTTTACCGCCTTCGGTAATTGGGGCTTCGGTATCAATATCTTCTTGGATTGAAAGTGCTTCATCCGAAATCTGTCCTTCCCCGGCATAATTGATTTCAAAATCGTGATATTGGGCAATACATCCTATATCGTTACAAACCATATAGGCAATTTCACCTACAATGGGGAAGGATTTGTCTTTTTTAAATGTAATATGTTGTTTGAATAAAGCCTTATTTTCATACGACTTAATGTCCATTTCAAAGATATCGTCATACTTGACAATGCCTTCGGTGGCTTCAACAATGTCTTTATCAAGTTTATAATGGCTCGACTCTTCAAAGCTGAATTCCGTTGGCAGGGGACCATCTTCCGGTATATCTGTTGCATACAGGTGAAATCCTTCATCGATAATGGCTTCAAACACAAGGTCGAAGCTTTTGCCGTCAAAGTTTTCAATGAAATAGTTCCAAGTTACCGGCTCCACAACCCCTTGTGCGGTAACGGCTGCCACTTCAAAGTCGGGGCTGGCGGCAACTGCTGCATCGCCTTGCAACTTAAAGCTGAAATCTTCCTCGGTGGGAGGGAGACAGCGCGTATCGTCGCAGCACATAAATTCGATGATGCCGCTTACTTCAACGGGCTGGTCGCTGAGAACCTTCACCTTTTGCTTAAAAGTAGCCCGGTTGGAGAAGAACTTCAGGACCATCTCGAAGTTTGGGTCGTACTGTTCAATAGATTCAGACTCAGTAACATCCCCAATCAATTCATAGCTGTTAGCAGCCTCAAAGCTGAAGGTAGTTGCCGGTGGCGACATGGGAATATCTTGCGAATAAAGATGCCATTTCGCATCAATATCGGCAATAAAAATTAAGTTGTATTCATTGTTGCCCAATGATTCAGTAGAATAGCTCCACTTGACCGGCTCTAGAATTTGCCCGGACACAAAGATTGGGAACAATAAAATTAGTGTAGAGATGAGATGCAATACTTTCCTTTTCATGCGTTTAAATTTCAGAATCCTGCAAAAATACAATTTATCACCATTAAACGGCGCCTAAGCTGCCGCTTTTAGAATTTTTATAACCTTTAATAGACAACTCATAAAGCGTTTTGGTTGCGCCAAGAGTAGTATTCATCGTAATTTCATTGAAATTTTCGCAATTCGAAGCTGTGTGATTTAGAAATCTTTCTAACCTGCATAATTCACCAATTCATAAGCTTGTCAAGCTATATTTATCGTAATAAGTTTAGGATTAGTGCGTTATTAACTTGAGTTATAATTTAAAAAAGTAATTATTATAAATTAAATTCATGAATTAAGCAGGCTAAATAAGATGCTATAACACGATTTCAATTCGTAGCACTTCTTCCGTAGTATCTTCCACCTTGAAACGGTTGTCGCTTCGTCGCCCTATCACCCATAATATATTGTTTTCGGCATCGGTAAGTACCAGGCTTGCTGCTTTTTGCGCAGCTGTTAGCTTGAGGTCAATGAAAAAGTCACTTAAAAGTTTACTGCCTTTCATCCCGAAAGGATGAAAACGGTCGCTAAATTGCCAATTGCGAATAAATAAGGGATACTTCAGCTTGCTTTTGTCGAAAAAAGCAATGTGATTTCCTTGATTTAATGAATTTATATCACTCCTTTTAATATGCCGCAGCTTAAGTTGCAAAGGCTTATGTACCTCCTTGGTATCTTCTTCAACTTTTACTTTCTGCATGATAGAAGCAGCTTCTAATTTTTGAATTTCAATATTTTGGCTGTTGATATGCAAAATAAATTCCTCAGCAATAAATTTTGCTCCCGGCTGCACGTCCAAGGCATGGTGGATACTTTTAACTTGGGCTGTATTAAAACCAAAATCGCGTAAAAGCGCATATAACAAAGAAAGTCGCCCGGGATGGTTAATCAGCTGCGATGTTTCAATGAAATATCCGTCTCTTGTAGGCTGTAGGAGCCGTTCTTTTTCGTCATCTACCAACTTTTGAAATAACAAATGGTCTTCGCCAAGCAGTTCCATCGAGCGTAGCAGTCCTTCATTGGCATTTGGGTGCATTTCACTATATCTTTCGATAAGCAGATGCCGTATTTTATTTCGTAGATAATCGGTTTCTTTATTCGTGCTGTCTTCTCTGTAGCTTAATTGCTGTTGCTCGATATATGCATCAATTTGTTTGCGGGAGGCAAAAAGTAAGGGGCGAACGATATTGTTTTGAGAAGCTTTCATTCCTTTCAGCCCTCCGAGGCTGCTGCCACGGATGAGGTTGATGAAAAATGTTTCAATCTGATCATCGGCATGATGTGCCAAGACAATTTTTGTAAATCCATCTGTTTTGCAAAGGCTCTCAAACCATTCAAACCGAAGCTCGCGTGCTGCCATTTGAACAGATATTTTATTGTCTTCCGCATACTGAAGGGTATCGAAACGTTTTTGGAAGAAGGAAAGACCGTTTGTTTTAGCATATTCTTCGGAAAACAAGGCATCCTGCTCTGATTCTTCAGCCCTTAATTGAAAGTTGCAATGTGCCAGGCTAAAGGAATAGCTGCAGCTTTTAAGCAGCTGCGCCAGCACCACTGAATCGCGCCCGCCGCTAAAGCCTAACAGGAGCTTCTCATCTGCTTGAAAAAGCTTGTGTTGTTTAATATATTCCTCAAACTGCGCAATCATTGTGTAAAATTACGTATTTCATTTTTAATTGGACTAAAAATTAAATCCCGCTTCAATTGTTACACTGAAACGGGATTTGTATTTATGAAAACAAAGCTGTCTATTACTTAATTTCCCAGGTTGCACCACTATGAAGCAAATCATCTACTGATTTGATGTCTGATGTAGCTTTTTCGTGTGCAATTGTGTCTTCCATGGCGCGTTCATAGGTTACATCGGCTATTGAGCGAATCACTCCGAGTGCCACGGGATATTCGGGTGGCATCATACGTGCGAGCATCATATGAATTCCGGGATCTTTCTCATGCTGATCATGAACTAATATATCGGCTTCTGTTATGCCATCTTCTCCTATTGTAACAACTTGAAGGTGTGAATCTTTCAGTATGATTCCTTTATTCTTTTCTTTTCCGAAGATTAAAGGCTTGCCGTGTTCGAGCAACAACTGATTGTCGTCTTTTGTTGCACGTCCGGTGATGAGATCATGTGCTTTATTGAAGAATATCACACAATTTTGAAGGATTTCCACTACGGAAGTGCCTTTGTGCTTTGCTGCTTCAATAAATACAGCTGTCATCATTCGGGGATTTGTATCAATCACACGTGCAAAAAAGTTACCTTGAGCACCTATTACCAGTTCTCCCGGATTAAATGGCTTTTCATATGATCCTTGAGGGCTTGTTTTGGTTTTCGTACCTTGCGGTGTGGTAGGCGAATATTGGCCTTTTGTCAATCCGTAAATTTTATTGTTGAATAACAATAAGTTAAAATCGATATTTCGACGTACGGCATGTATGAAATGGTTTCCACCAATTGCCATGCTGTCGCCATCACCGGTAATCATCCACACACTCAGTCTCGGATTGCTTAATTTCACTCCTGAAGCCAAGGCGGCAGCACGTCCGTGTATGCCATGAATTCCATAGGTGTTCATATAATATGGGAAGCGTGAGGAACATCCGATACCGGATACCACTACAAAATCTTCTTTAGGAATACCTAAGTTGGGAAATACGTTTTCCACTGCGCGAAGGATGGCGTGGTCACCACATCCCGGGCACCATTTAACCATTTGGTCACTGGCGAAATCTTCTTTTGTAAGCTGAATAGGCTCTTTTATAGTTTGATTTTCCATGGCTTATTTATTAAGAAGTTCATTAAATTTGTCTTCAAGTTCTGCTACCATAAAGGGCAATCCCTGAATCTTATTATATTGTTCGTACTTGAACTGTGGATAGTTCATGCGTAAGTATTTTACAAATTGTCCGTTGTTTATTTCACAAACGACAATTTTCTTATGGCGTGTAAATACCTCTTCCGTGTTTTTAGGTAGCGGCATAATATGTTTGAAATGCGCTAATGCAATGGATTTTCCTTGCTGCTGCATTTTTTCCACTACTGTAAGCATCACGCCGTAGGTTCCACCCCAGCTTACAACCAATAATTCTGCATCTTCCGATCCGATTATTTGTTGTTCGGGTATATAATTTGCAACACGCTGTACCTTTTCTTCTCTGAAGTAGGTCATCTTTTGGTGGTTTAGCGGGTCGTGTGACACGTTTCCACTGCCGTCAGCTTTTTCCAAGCCGCCAAGTCTGTGACGTAATCCTTCTGTACCGGGGATTGCCCATTTGCGACTCAGCTTCTGCTCATCGCGCTTGTAAGGCATATAATCCGGATCGTTGGCTTCAGCCAATGGAGGTGTGATAGAAGGTAAATCAGCTACTTTAGGTATTTTAAATACTTCTGAACCGTTTGCAAGCGAGCCGTCTGTCAAAAGAATTACCGGTGTCATATGCTCCAATGTCAGCTTGGCAGCTTCATAGGCGCTATAAAAACAGTCTGAAGAGCTTTTTGCAGCTAATACAATTACCGGTGCTTCACCATTACGTCCGAAGAGTGCCTGCATCAAATCGCTTTGCTCTGATTTGGTGGGCAGCCCTGTTGATGGACCTCCGCGCTGTACGTCTACAATTACAATGGGCAGCTCGGTCATTACGGCTAGTCCGATAGCTTCCGATTTTAGCGATAAGCCCGGACCGCTGGTGGTAGTAATGGGGAGTGAGCCCGCGAAGCTAGCACCGAGTGTAGATACTACACCTGCAATTTCGTCTTCAGCCTGAAAGGCTTTCACACCCAAGCTTTTATGTGTTGCAAGCTCTTGAAGTATCTCAGTGGCAGGCGTAATGGGGTAAGATCCTAAGAATAACGGACGACCGCTGCGTTCGGAAGCTGCAATAAAGCCCCAAGCAGTGGCGATATTTCCGGTGATATTCCGATAAATTCCTTTTTCTAGCGGAGCAGGCTCTACCTTAAATACATTCCCAATCAATTCGACTGTGTCGCCATAATTATACCCGGCTTCCAACACCAGCTTGTTTGCTTCAACAACCAATGGATTTGCTTTGAACCTGTCTTCAAAGTACTCATGAATCATTTTGGTGTCGCGGCTAAACATGAACATAATCATACCGAGGGCAAACATATTCTTCGACTTGAGCGTGGTCTTTTGGTCTAAGTCGAGCTCTTTTACAGCCTCTCTTGTTAAAGTGGAGATGGGGGTACGTAGTATCTTATAACCACTTAAGCTTCCATCTGTGGTCGGATCGCTTGTATAGCCTGCTTTTTCAAGGCCTCTTTCAACAAATGCATCTGCATCCACCACAATAATGGCATCCTTCTTTAGCCAACGCATATTAGCTTTTAGCGAAGCGGGGTTCATGGCTACTAATATATCAGCCAGGTCACCGGAAGTGTGTACCGTTTTTTGACCAAAATGGATCTGAAAGCCCGAAACACCTGAAACAGTACCCTGAGGTGCCCTGATTTCAGCAGGATAATCCGGGAAAGTAGCAAAATCGTTACCGGCGAAAGCCGTTGAATCGGAGAATAACGAACCGGTTAGCTGCATACCGTCACCGGAATCACCGGCAAAACGAATTACTACCTGTTCGAGTTCAATAACTTTATTGTTTTGACTTGTCATAAAACAAAATTTTATATTGATGCAAAGTTACGAACTTTCGGCTGCTTCCCATACATATCTCCTTATTATATAAATTCAGCTCGGAAGGGAAAAAGATGAATATATGATTGTAATAAACAGAATTACAATATGTTGTAATTTTATTAATGGCTTGAATCTTTTAAAATGACAGGCTATTTTATAATCAGTCTAAATTCAAAACAAGCCTAAGCCTACAATTGGCAGGGAATTTGAAAGGAAAAGTCTAATTTAGACAGGCTATAAATTATGCTTTTATGTGTCTTGTATGTGATAAGTGTTATATCTTTGCAGTGAAAATATATTGTTCAACTTAAAAATATTAAGGTTATGGCATATGTAATAACAGATGATTGCACGGCATGTGGTACTTGCATTGACGAATGTCCGGTTGAAGCAATCTCCGAAGGTGATATTTATGTAATTGATCCAGATTTGTGTACAGATTGTGGAGCTTGTGCAGATGTTTGCCCCGTTGAAGCAATCCATCCGGAATAAGATAAGTTTTTTTTAAGGACGTTTATGCGGCTGTTCTGTTTATCGGAATAGCCGCTTTTTTTTGAATTGATGCGCATACAATTGGAATTTTCACGCTCCAACCTGCATAATTCACCAATTCATAAGCTTTTCAATCTAATTTTATCATAATAAGCTTATGAATTGGTGAATTAAGCAGGCCAAGTGTTAAAAACATACATATTAATCTTTCTTTTTAGTTTTCTTAACGCTTGCAAACGATTTCGGCATGTGATGTCCTGAATTATTTCTAATTTTGCAATAAATTTAAAGCAACTTTTACATGGATACATATTCCTTTATGAACAGTAGCGATCCCCGGGTTATTGAGGACTTATACCAAGAGTTTAAAAATAATCCTGAAACGGTTGACCCGGCTTGGAGGCGATTTTTTGAAGGTTTTGATTTTGCTGCAAAAAGCTATCAGCCCGCAGCGGAGCCTGAACAAGTGACGCCAAGTGAATTTAAAGTGCTTAATCTGATTGATGATTACCGCAAACGCGGACATTTGTTTACCAGAACAAATCCGGTGCGTAAACGCCGTACCTATAGCCCTACACTGGATATAGAAAACTTCGGCTTGACAGAAAAAGACTTGGACACCGTTTTTCAAGCCGGCACTGAAGTTGGACTGGGAGCCGCAAGCCTGCGAACAATTATTTCTACATTAGAAGATACATATTGTCGCTCTTTTGGGGCTGAGTTTATGTTTATCAGAAACCTTGAACTGGTTGATTGGCTGCTTAAAAGGATGGAGCCAATTCGTAATCGACCCGTATATACCGCGGAAGATAAACGATTTATTCTTCAAAAACTGGATAGAGCCGTTAATTTCGAAAAGTTTAGCCACACACGCTTCCCCGGACAAAAGCGATTTTCGCTTGAAGGAGGCGATTCGCTTATACCCGGTCTAGAAGCATTGCTCGAAAAGAGTGCCGAAATGGGTGCAAAAGAACTTGTTATCGGGATGGCACATCGAGGCAGACTGAATGTGCTGGCAAATATCATGCGTAAGCCATATCAAGATATCTTTAATGAGTTTGAAGGGAAGGAATATGAGGACGAAACCTTGTTGGGAGACGTGAAATATCATATGGGACAAACGATAGAACGTAAAGCAACAAATGGACAAACGGTAAAACTTACCTTAAGCCCGAATCCTTCACATCTTGAAACGGTGAACCCCGTCGTAGAAGGTATTGCACGTGCTAAAGTAGATTTGGAATATGAGGGCGATTTCAGTAAAGTAACACCCATCTTAATCCATGGCGATGCATCCATTGCCGGACAAGGTATTGTATATGAGGTTGCACAAATGTCGGAGCTGAAAGGATATAAAACCGGTGGAACCATACATATTGTCATTAACAACCAAGTTGGATTTACCACCGATTATCTGGATGCCCGCTCAAGCATATATTGTACAGATATTGCAAAAGTCACACAATCGCCTGTGTTTCACGTGAATGGAGACGATCCGGAAGCAGTGGTCTATGCAATGGAAATGGCTGTGGAAATCCGAAATAAGTTTAATAAAGACGTATATATCGACTTGCTGTGCTACCGTAAATACGGACATAACGAAGGTGATGAACCGCGCTTTACACAACCATTATTATATAAGGCTATTGAAAAGCATCCCAATCCGAGAGATATTTATGCAAAGCAGCTGATTGCCGAAGGAGTGATTACCCAGCAAGAAGTAGATGAGCAAGAAAATCAACATATGCAAAAGCTGGATGAAAGCCTGAAGATTGCCAAGCAGTTGGAAAAGACTCAACTTTCTAATTTTGCACATGAAACATGGAAAGGGATACGTAAAGCCACTAAAGATGACTTTTTATCTTCGCCCAAAACAGGATTTGACAAAAAGAAATTAGACGAAATAGCCGACAAGCTTACCAAGTTGCCGGATGAGCTACGCTTTTTCCGTAAAACGGTTTCCCTACAAGAGCAAAGACATAAGATGTATTTTGAAAAGAAGCAGGTTGACTGGGCAATGGGAGAGCTGCTGGCTTACGGAAGCTTGCTTGTTGAAAAACATCCGGTTAGGCTGAGTGGTCAAGATGTTGGACGAGGTACGTTCTCCCACCGACATGCCGTGCTGCGCGTTGAAAACTCGGAGCAGGAATACATTCCATTGAATAACTTGGATAAAAATCAAGCACGCTTCGATGTGTATAACTCCTTATTATCTGAGTACGGAGTTTTGGGGTTTGAGTATGGATATTCACTTGCCTCGCCTTATACACTTACTATTTGGGAAGCACAGTTTGGTGATTTCAATAATGGCGCACAAATTATTTTTGATCAGTTTATCAGCAGTGCCGAGGAAAAATGGAATGTGATGAACGACTTGGTGGTGCTTCTGCCTCACGGATATGAGGGGCAAGGACCGGAGCACTCGAGTGCACGCATCGAACGCTTCCTGACCTTATGTGCCGAAAATAATATGCAAGTGGCAAATTGCACCACACCTGCTAACTTTTATCATATCTTACGCCGTCAGCTGAATCGCGAATTTCGTAAACCTTTGGTTATTTTTACGCCAAAATCATTGCTGCGCCATCCTAAATGTGTGTCATCCGTTGATGAGCTGGTGGATGGTAAGTTCCAAGAGTTAATCGATGATGCAAATGCAGATGTAACTAAAGTGAAAAGTTTGATTTTCTGCTCCGGTAAAGTATATTATGATTTATTGGAAGAGCAAGAAAAACTTGGAAAAGATGATACAGCAATCATCCGTATTGAGCAGCTTTATCCTTTGCCGGCAGAACAAATGCGCAAAGTGATTGCAAAATATGTGAATGCAAGAACTTATTTATGGGTACAAGAAGAACCACTGAATATGGGAGCTTACCATTTTATTGAACATGCGTTCAAAGATGTGAAATTCCGCATGATTGCCCGTCCTGCCAGTGGCAGCCCATCAACGGGTTCATCCAAATTCCATGTGATTCGTCAACAAAAGATTCTCGACAAAGCATTCCATGCTTGCGACTGCCCCTTGGTAGATGAAGACTGCGGCATGATTTGTATCGGAAACAGATGGAAATCGTTTGAAAAAGAATTAAAAGAACTGAAGGTGGATATGATTGACAGTAAATTCCATAACGCAATCAGGAAACTTGATATGAACAAAGATTAAAAATACTACTCACCTGCATAATTCACCAATTCATAAGCTTATCAATCTAACTTTATCGTAATAAGCTAATGGACATTCCGTTAGTAGGTTTTAATAGTAATTTTAAAAAAGCATTTATTATAAAATGAATTTTGATTTAATTTTGGTAATTTTTACGTTATGAGTTGTTCGCGGTAGCATATTACAGCTTCACAGCTCATGTCTGAAAATTTCTCAAAATTAAATTCATGAATTAAGCAGGCTAAGCCTAAAAAGAACAAATTATGATAGAAATTAAAGTTCCAAGCCCGGGTGAATCAATTACCGAAGTACAGTTGGCAAACTGGCTGGTAGAAGATGGTGCGTACGTCGAAAAGAATCAAGAAATTGCCGAAATAGATTCAGATAAAGCAACTTTAAGCATTGCTGCCGAAGAATCCGGTATTCTTCATCATAAAGTTGAAGAGGGTGAAACCATCGAGGTAGGCACACTTATTGCAATGATTGAGCCTGCAGAAGCGCCTGCGGGTCATGTGGCTAAAAAGGAGAGCCCGGCTGCTGTTGAAGCTGCTCCGGCTGCTGCCAAAGAAGAGCCGAAAGCTGTAGAAGCGCCCAAAGCAAGTCCCGAGCCGGCAGCCACAGCCGATTTGAATATATCGCCTTTGGCACGTATGCTGATGGCAGAGCAAAATATTACTGAAGCACAGCTGATTGAAATGGTAAAAAATTACCGTTTCGGTAGAAAAGACCTTCAATATTTTGCAACACAATCGCCTGCTGCAGCTTCACCGAAACAAGCTGCCGCACCTTCATGGGGAGGCACGCGCGACAGCGAGCGCAGACGAATGACAACCTTGCGGAAAAAAGTAGCAGAACGTTTGGTTTCAGTAAAAAATGAAACCGCCATGCTGACTACCTTCAATGAAGTGAACATGAAACCAATCATGGACCTTCGGGCAAAATATAAAGAAGTGTTCCATTCAACACATCAAGTGGGCTTAGGGTTTATGTCATTCTTTACCAAAGCTGTAACCGAAGCGCTGAGATTGTATCCGCAGGTTAATGCACAAATTGATGGTGACGATATAGTTTCCTTCGATTTTGTTGATATAAGCATTGCCGTTTCCGGTCCGAAAGGCTTGGTAGTGCCGGTAATTCGGAATGCCGAAACACTTAGCCTGGCGCAGATTGAGCTTGCCGTGAAAGAACTTGCAACAAAAGCTCGCGACAATAAACTCACGCTGGACGAAATGAGTGGCGGTACTTTCACCATTACCAATGGCGGTATTTTTGGAAGTATGATGTCTACACCAATTATCAATCCGCCGCAATCGGCTATACTCGGAATGCATAATATTGTGGAGCGCCCGATTGCTTTAAATGGCAAGGTGGAGATACGTCCCATGATGTATATTGCCTTGAGTTACGACCACCGTATCATCGACGGACGTGAGTCGGTAGGCTTTTTGGTAACAGTAAAAGAAATGCTTGAAAATCCGGCTCGTATGCTGTTTGGATCTCGCGATCCGTTTGAAGTTTTACTGGATTTATAAGCCATGCAACACCAAGTTGACTTTTTGGTTATCGGAACCGGCATTGCCGGGCTTAGCTTTGCACTAAAGGTGGCAGACCATGGCAAAGTGATGATCCTGAGTAAAACCAATATCACGGAAACGGCTACATGGTACGCACAAGGTGGTATTGCTGCAGTGATGTATAACCCGGATACCTATGAAAAGCATATTCGGGATACCCTCGTCGCGGGGAGCATGTTAAATGACGAAGATATCGTCCGCATGACCATTACCGAGTCCACAGAACGTGTAAAAGAACTGATAAACTGGGGTACCCATTTCGATCAGGAAGATTCGGGCAAGTATTCATTGGCCAAAGAAGGCGGTCATTCCGAATCCAGGGTGCTCCACCATCGTGATAAAACCGGAGCCGAGATACAACGTGCACTGACCGATAAAGTTAAAACACATCCTAATATCGAAATAAGGGAAAACCATTTTACCCTCGACTTGATCACACAACACCATTTGGGAAGTATCGTGCGCCGCACGCATACCGATATCCAATGCTATGGTGCATATGTGCTTGATCCCGATACCGGAAATATTGACGTGATACTGGCAAAAACCACCATGATAGCCACAGGCGGTGCCGGAAATGTGTATCAAACGACTACCAATCCCGTCATTGCCACAGGAGATGGGGTTGCCATGTTTTATAGGGCAAAAGGCATAGTAGACCATATGGAATTTGTACAATTTCATCCTACATCGCTATATAATCCAAAAGAAAAGCCGTCTTTTTTAATTACCGAAGCACTCCGTGGAGCCGGTGCGATATTAAAAGATCAGCAAGGAAAAGAGTTCATGCAAAAGTATGACCCTCGCGGCTCTTTGGCACCACGAGATATTGTGGCTCGTGCCATCGATAACGAAATGAAACTCTCCGGTAGTGAGTTTGTATATCTGGATGCACGAAATATTTCGGAACATGAAATTTTACACCATTTTCCGGGAATTCATGCCAAATGCCTCAGCATCGGCATTAATATCATGAAAGAAATGATTCCTGTAGTGCCTGCAGCACATTATATGTGTGGAGGTATTAAAACCGATGCATTCGGACGTACCAATATCAAAAATCTTTATGCCTCAGGAGAAGTAGCTTCGACCGGGCTTCATGGAGCCAATAGGCTGGCATCCAATTCTTTACTCGAAGCGCTTGTATTTTCGCATAATGCAGGTAAGGATGCAATCGCTAATGTACACGATATCGAGTTTCAGACGAATATACCCGAATGGAATGCCGAAGGTACGGTATTGAATGAAGAAATGGTGCTTATTACACAAAGTAAAAAGGAATTGCAATCCATCATGAGTAATTATGTGGGTATTGTACGCTCTGATTTACGACTAAAGCGCGCGAATGAACGGCTCGATATATTATTTAAAGAAACTGAAGAGCTTTATGAAAAATCGGTGGTATCGGTTGAATTATGTGAATTGCGTAATATGGTTAAGCTGGCATATTTGATTATTAAATATGCTTCTCAACGAAAAGAAAGTATCGGTCTACACTATTCGATCGATTATCCTCCACAAAAAAACGAATAAATAAAATGGCTTTAATACGTCCTATAAAAGGAATATCTCCCGTATTTGGGAAAAACTGCTTTCTTGCTGAAAACGCCACAGTAATTGGTGATGTTGTCATGGGTGACAACTGCAGCGTATGGTTTAATGCGGTGGTACGTGGCGATGTGCATTATATTAAAATAGGTAATAACGTCAACATACAAGACGGTGCCATCATACATTGTACTTATAAAAAATCCCCTGTTACCATTGGGGATAATGTATCTATTGCACATAATGCTATAGTGCATGGCTGCACCATTCATGATAATGTACTCATAGGAATGGGTGCCATTGTGATGGACGATGTGGTAGTGGAAAGCAATTCGATTATTGCTGCCGGTGCGGTGGTTTCAAAAGCTACGCGTATTGAATCGGGCAGTGTGTATGCCGGCATCCCTGCGCGTAAGATAAAATCCATTGACCGTGAACTTTTGGAAGGGGAGGTGCAGCGTATTGCCAAGTCGTATACGATGTATGCCAGCTGGCACGATCCGGATATAAAGCCTTTGGCAGAAGATATATAAAACAAAAAAACCTGAAGTAATTCAGGTTTTTTTATTGGTACCCGAGACCGGAATCGAACCGGTACGGCCGCAATGGCCAAAGGATTTTAAGTCCTTCGTGTCTACCTATTCCACCACTCGGGCAACCTCTTAGCACAAAAAATCCCGAATCTTCTCGGGATGTTTTGTTGAGCGGAAAACGAGACTCGAACTCGCGACCCCGACCTTGGCAAGGTCGTGCTC
>CAZDWA010000047.1:0-18000 GCA_964509065.1 uncultured Lentimicrobiaceae bacterium | reverse complement strand
GCTTGAGTTTTTATATTTTTCTCAAAACCCCTTATGTTCTTTTGAAAGGGGATTTTGAAAAAAATATAAGTTAGTATAGTAGTGTTTTTAAATTATTTTTGTTGCACTTCTATATTGAACTTAGCATTTATTTGTGTGGGCATTGCAATATTATTTCTTTGATACGGATTATTTAGTTGAAGAAACTGTCAAGTTTATTTTTTAATTATCTATTGAGCTAAAACTTTATTCAAACAACGCCTAATTGCCTTTCGGATATCATCAGCTTCAGTAGAACCTTGCCCTTCGGCAGTACAAGTGCCAATTAATTCATGGTTTTTTGCACTTAGAAACTGTAGAGTAATTTCAAGCGTGTAGCCACCAAGACCACCGGCTACATTTCTTTTGCCGCTTTCACCATAGCTTATGATTAAGGTTTCATCAGTAAGTTCTTCATTTAAAGCCGGGATGCGGATAAAACCTTCTTTCATTAACATTCCTGAAATTACATCACTTGGATTCACACTTTTGCTTGTCATCCCGCCATAAACACCACCCATATTATCACCATAAACAGCCCCGGTTCCTGATGATAAGCTCGATGTCTCAGTTATAAACATATATTTATAGCTCTTAATTGGAACAATCAAATTGACTGAAACAGGTCTGTGGATGGCACAACTACTTAATAAACTGATAGAAAGAATAATTGTCAAAAAAATGAATAATTTCCTAAATTTCATCTCTTAATTTTATGCTTTGCTTAATATTTTGGTTTAATAGTCAATAAAATCTTTGGTTATTTACAAAAATGTAAAAAGTACAATATGCTATTTAAGCATTAATCAAAAAACAAAATTACAAAAAACTTAATTGTGAAGGCTTATTATTGTATAAGACTGTAATTTAGGTTCTTAGAATTAGTTTTATTGTAATTACCGACTCATTTAAAAAGATTATGATTGACGATACCGGCGATCGATTTTTAATCCCCGAAGAATAACATCAAAAAGGCTGTCTGAATAAAGGCAGCCTTTGGTTTTTTGAATAATGTTTATTCGTTTTTAATTAGGGTATCCATAATTTCCTTGAAACTTTTCAGCCCCTCATCACTTCACCCAAATCCACTGGAAATTCAGTTGTTCATTTGGTTCGGGATTGAGTTTGAGTTCGATATCGTAATAGCCGGCCTGAGGGAAGTGGATGCTGCCGAGGCGAAAGGCTTTATAGCGGTCAATATGCCAGTCTGCATTGGGTTCTCCTACCGTTTTTCCGGTATTTTCAAATGAATGCTCCAAAATATTGCCTCCAGAGTTAATGCTCAGCCTTCCTTTTGGGGTGGGAGACTGACAGCTGTAAGAGATATCCACCGCTTTTTCGCCCGGGCTGTCTACAAAAATCTTCCAGCTAAACTTTTGTGGCTGGGTAACGGCAATATGTTCGGGAATGGTTCCATAGCGCTCTTTAGACTTTATTTGAATGGAATTGTTGGTCGTTGGCAGATTATTCGGTCGTAGGGCAAAGCCACCCGCTGTATTTTGTGCTACCAATCCAGCCACTATTTCGGGATATTCCAAGTATTCGACAACAATCACAGAGATGAAAGAGTCCGGCTGTTTAGCGGGAAGTTCAATTTTTGTGAGTGCGCCAATCTGTTCAAATGAAAGTGTTTTTTGTTTCTTATCGGCAAGCAGGTATATTTTATCCGGCTTGGAAGTGATTCCGGTCAGCAACAGCTGCTTGTCCAACGGCCAGTTGAATACATGCAGATAAAGCTTTGTGTGCTCATTTGGCCGGCTGCAGCTGATGCTGCCCCAGTCGTGCAGGTCTTTTTCCAGCTCAAAAGCACCGGCTCCATATATGGAAGTGCCGTTTGTTTCCAGCCATTCGCCCATCTCCAGCAGGCGTTTCGAAATCTCCTGCGGAAGTTCTCCATTGGCTCTTGGTCCAATATTCAGCATGAAATTGCCGTTCAGACTCACGTTGTTAATCAGCGATTTAAGTAGGGTGGTGGTGGACTTCCACTTGTTATCCAGCGCATGAAATCCCCATGAATGGGCAACTGTGGCGGGCGACTGCCATGGAAATTCTTCTTTCGTTCTGCCAAGCTGATTGTCAGCAAGGGTTTTAAAGTCGATATCAGGGTCTTCTTCAATGGAGAGCCCAAGGCGCGAATTGATAAGGCAATTTGGTTGCAGCTCCCTAATCAAGCTTTTTAGTTGCACAAGCTGTTCCTTTGAAATCACGCTTTCGGAATGATGAATCCACATATCAAACCAGAATATGCTGATGTCGCCATAATTTGTCAGCAGTTCTCGTACTTGGGGGATTACCTTTTGCTGCCAGTAGATATCATATTGTTCCGGTTCAATGCCCTTGATTTCCATTTCGTGGCTCCAGCCGTAGGGATGCTCCCAGTCAATCCAGTGCGAATAATACAATCCCAGCTTTATCCCGTGCTTTTTGCAGGCTTCGGCAAGCTCTTTCAATATGTCGCGCTGCGGATTGGAATGAATATACACATTATAATCGCTTACATCACTTTCCCAAAGTGCAAATCCGTCATGATGCTTGGCGGTGAAGGTCAGGTATTTCATTCCGGATTTCTTTGCCAGTATGACCCATTCTTC
Source organism: uncultured Lentimicrobiaceae bacterium (assembly GCA_964509065.1). Classification (GTDB taxonomy): domain Bacteria; phylum Bacteroidota; class Bacteroidia; order Bacteroidales; family F082; genus JALNZU01. Next base: position 15,391 of record CAZDWA010000047.1, on the reverse strand, counting down.
GGGATTGATGGCTTCCCAATCAAAGCGTTTTAAAAGCTTCGGATATTCATCCCGTTCGATGCTGTTTCTATACATGATCCACTCGGCATATTCGTTATTGTGGCGCAACGATTCACCTTTCCATATGCCTTCGGAACCGCTGTAAACACCCCAGTGTACAAACATGCCAAAACGTGCATCGGTGAACCATTGTGCGCGATCATTTGTGTGCTTTTGAGCAAAAATTAAGGTCGGGAAAAGAAGGCAGAATATGCAGAACAGTAGAGTAATTCTTTTGATTTTCATTTTGTCAGAAATCTGAATTTGTATGATGCCTGCAAATTAGGAAATCTTTTGATATGGAACGACTCAATTTATAAGTAAAAAGAAGGCGCAAATTTTTATCTGCCAGGGAAAAGATACCGCTACCCGGATGAAAGTAATTGGTGTGCTTGAGGGAGGACTTGATTTAAGCAGATATATTATCTATCGTCTGTATTTACATACACCAATTTCACTGAATTGTCAGTAGCAAGCAGGCTGTTTTTTTGTACGATGCGTATAAAACGTTTGCTTTGTCTTCCCATATTTGCGCTCCAATAAACAAAAACAACATACTCATAATCTTCTGTAACAAACGGTTCACTTCCGGCTAAGGCTTGAAGGTATTTTAATTGTGTATTAAGAGGTAAGATTGTGTCCAAAGGAGCCTGTTGCTTTGGTGGAAATGTTTCCATGTTTTTGTTTCTATTCCATTTTAAATTTGGGAATCCTCCTGCATAGCAGTTGATGTGAAATGACTGCAGTTGCCCGCTTGTATCATAATACAATGCTTGTAAAGGTTGGTAGTGGTTTTGTATTTCTTCTCTAAAAAGGTTGGTATCAAGCGATAAAAGGAAATCGGTATAGCTTTTTTCAAGTCGGTAGCTGTCTTTTGTAGGAATTTGATAACTTTCAGCATAACTGCAAACTTCTGCATCATTAATATCACTTATGTTTTTTAATCCGTAAAGTCCCATCAAGATGGAGCTACAACTTGATAGAAAAAACAGACTTACAAAGAAAAATAATTTTATACCGATGTATTTCTTTGCCATTAGATAAAGGTTTTTGAAAATTCAGCTAGCATCTAGTCAAACAGATTATACACATCCATGATATCTCTTTTAACCTTCTCAAAATCAATTTTAAGGTCGGTCAGTTTGCCGGTTTTTAAATCAAATACCCATCCGTGTACCTGAACCCGCTCTTCTTGCAAGGCTTTTTGCACATCTCTGGTTTTAATCAGATTGATGCATTGTTCTTTCACATTCAATTCAACCAGGCGGTCAAATCGTTTATCAAGGTTTTTTATTGCACTTAATTCGGTTTTATGGATGCGGTACACATCTCTTATATGTCGCAACCAAGGGTTTAGCAATCCTTCGTCACTTGCGGTCATCGCCACTTTTACACCACCACAATTATAATGGCCACACACCACAATATCCGACACGCGTAAGTGATTTACCGAATAATTGATAACCGATAGTATGTTCAAATCGTTATTTGAAACAACATTTGCAATGTTTCGGTGTATAAAAACATCGCCGGGCTTTGCAGCCATCACTATATCGGCAGAAACACGGCTGTCCGAGCAGCCGATAAAAAGATATTTCGGGTTTTGCCCTTGCGAAAGTTTCACAAAATAATTGGGGTCCTTTTCCAATTGCTCTGCTACCCACTCCTCATTATGCTTGAAAATACCGTCTATATCCATAATATTGAGAGTTTAACCGCTTAACTAATTGCAATGCTTAGTGCATCTGCTTTATTAAATTTCTTCTTTGCGAAAATAAATTAAAAAGTATAGCAAAAGCATGCAATCAAAATTAATTTCTGATTGCTCACAATTTTACTCTGTACCGCCTGATGAAATCAAATAAATAGAAAAATAATTCAATACATTTCAAAAGTTATCTGGATATAGTTGGTGTCATTTTAATTCAATTAAAATATAAGGATCAAGCTGTTGCATAGGAAAAATGCACTTTCATTTAACATACTAAGCTCGAAATGAAAGTGATTATTTGAGTCTATTTAAGCATTAGAATCGGACGGAAACACCTGCAGAAATCAATCCTTGGTAACCAAAACCGGCTTCAGCAAAAAATGCAATATGGTTTCCAATGCGTACACCAACCGGACTGGCGTGAAATGCAAAAGCAGTATTGGTTTTTGTGTCGCCTAATTCATTTTCAGCTTTTGTAAAAGTTGGACCTACAGCCAGTGCTGAATATATCTGAAATAGTGACTGATTAAACCATATGGCTTTTCCACGTAGCAAAATTGTGTGGTATTGGTTGTTCATTTTGGCAACACTTTGATCTGCCATGTTGTAGGTATGTTCATAAGCAGCATGGCTATACTGTAATCCGGCAGCAAAATGATTGCTTATGTAATATTCTGCTCCGCCAAAGACTGTACCAAAACCTTTTGATTCAACTTTTTCAATCATACCTGGTAATAATGCTGTGGTGAAAACATCTGAAAAGGCGGTGATTATGTCCGGCGCTGTCAATAAACCGTAACCCGCATGAATTTCTATTTTTCCCTTTGAATCAAAATCTGAATCGGATTGAGCAAAACTAAAAAAAGGCAAAACTGCCAACATTAGAACAAATAATTTTTTCATTGCATAAAAATTTAAAATAGTAGCTGCCTAAAAGGCAATTTCTGATACTGCTAAACAGTTTTCGGGCAATTTTGTTCATAAACCCATCTTAAAAGAATATCAATTTTGATAGATTGGTTTTATTGTAAAAACTAAAATATATTTATCTTGAAATCAATTGATTAGCACCTTATTTTGCTATTTCAAGAAGCAGTTGACGGAAAAAAAGCTTAGTCAAAATAATACAACTATTTCAGTAATTCATTTAATTCGATTTCCAGTTCTGATTTTTCTTCAGCTGAATAAAAAGTCGATGCTTTTAAAGAATTTTCAAATTCTTTAATTGTATCTGTAAAGGGTTGATTCAATTGTATTTGGGCATCAATAATATATAAATATGCTTCAGAAAAGTTTGGATAATCTTCCAGCAATAATTGCCAAGCTTCAATAGCTTTTTCGTATTGATTTTCACTGTAAAAATACCATCCTTTTCCATTTAAAATACCTAATGGCAAGCCGATTTTAGAGCCATATACAGCGGCAATTTCCTTTTCAAAAAGCGGTTTATCGGCTAAGTCTTTTTGTTCGTTTGAGAAATACTTGTTTGATATGGCTGCCCAATCTTCAAAAATCTCATAAAGTGCCGTGATAATTACCAAACCCGGTGTGACATTGTGGTCTGCTTCTTTGAAAAGCTGTCCTTTCATGTTTAAATAGGGATTGTCAATTTGTTTCAGCATCTTATCCATGGCTTTAAAATCTTCCGGATAATCGTTCCCAATTCCAAAGCGATAATATTTTTTAGAAGTAAATTCAATATCATTCAATGCCCGTAGGGAGTCAGTCAGGCTGATATTTTTTTGAAAAAAGAACGGACTAATTGAAATTACGGCATTCAAATTTTCAATTGCAGAATGAAATAATGCGGTAGTGAAATAACCGTATCGTGAGTGTCCAATCAGCATTCTGAATGTGGATGCCTTGTAGTTTTGCTCTGCAAACGGAATTAGCTCTTCAAAAATAAATTTTTCATTTTTAAAGGCGAGCCCATTTGGATTGGATATTTGATGGCTTGTTTCTTTAAAGCGGTGTTTCTCAGTCGATTCTACGCTGATTAACACGGAAGCCGGCATTTGTTCATTGCTTGTCAAATAATCAATAGCTTGAATTATATAATTGTGACTGCGTGGATTTTGACGGTCGAAAATAATAATTAGCGGAAAATCTTTTTCAATATCTGCTTGCCATTCGATAGGCAGTGTGATGGAAATATTTTTCTCAAAATCCAAGTGTTTTGAAAAAATAGTGCTGTCTACAGGTTTTTTATATCGTTCATAATTTTGCGAAAACAAACTGCTTACCGACAGCATTAAAGTTAAGTAGAATATAAAGCTTCTTTTCACTTTTTGGATTTAATTGAGTTTGTGTAGACAGCTAAGGTCTTTCCTTTTTATTCATTCGCCAAAGGGATAAAACGTGCCGACAAATCCGGCTCGGGCATGTCGGGGTCAAGCGGATACATTGGTCTTTGAATATTTTTATAGGGCAGGCGCAGCAGGTCTTGGTCGACACCTCCGGGAGTAAGTGCCATCATCCAGCCTTTACGCATTTCGTACAGCTCCGGCACGAGATAGCCGATTTTAACTACTACGATATCGGTTTCGCGTGGATTAAGCCCTAGCTCGGTAAAGTTTCGTTCGTAATGATATGCTTTTCTGTTTTTGGTGATAATAACCGAAATACTTCCAACTTTTACCACTACGATGGTATTATCTCTATCATCGGTATGGATTGCGGTAATTGTTCCTTTAATTGGCACCGGAGGGGCATAGCGGTCGTCTACTTTAGCTCCTGCATTGGCTTCAATCTCGCCACCAACGCCAATTTCTACTGCTTTTGCTACAAAATCTGCATCAGGTATGGATGCATAAATGAGTGATTTAGCATTTTCAGACTTGAACTCCGTTCGATTAAGCAGTTCATTTAATGTCCAACTTACATCACCGGCACCACCTGCTGTGGGATTGTCGCCCATATCGCTGATGATAAAGGGGCGCTCCGTGGCTTTCAATGCTTCTTCAAGCACTTCGGGCAAATAATCGGTAGGACCTACAAACTCAAACTGCTCGCGTACATCCCAAAAGTGTTGTGCCAGCCTTTCTGCTGCAGCTCCCACCGCTTCTTTATCATCTCCGTAAGTAACTACCACTCCATGATTGCGTGGCTCGTCAGCCCAAGGGTATGACATCCAAATGGATGCATCAATAACTTTATCGCCATCCAATACATTTTCTATATCTTCGTAAAGGCTTTTCCCGGGTTCAACTCGTGTGCTTGTCTTTTCTCCCGGCAATAAAATAGGAACCGGAATCCATGCTTTATATGCAGGTTTTCCTTTTCCGCTTTTCACACGCTCGATAAGATTTACCAATGCACGCTTTTTCGATACAAAGGCATCATCATGTGGTGCCAGGCGATAAGCAGTTATCAAATCAAGGTTTTTGATAAGTCGTGGGGAAACACTTCCGTGCAGGTCCATACAAGAAGAAACCAATACCTCATTTCCAATGAGTTCACGTATGCGTACAATGAAATCGCCTTCAGGGTCTTCGATACCCTGCACACTCATTGCACCGTGAATATCAAAGAAAAGCCCATCGAAAGGCATGGCTTCTTTAAGAAGTTTGAGCGTTTTGTTGACCATCTTTTCATAAGTCTCACGCTCAACGATACCGCCCGGCATGGCATGGCTGCGTAGGGTAGGGCGCCAGTCGGCAAGCTGAATAATGCCCGAATCGACAGCAAAAAATGGATAATAACCGAAAATATCATTTCCTAACAGAATTGGAAAGCTGTTTGAATCGGTTACAGCCGGTGAAAAAGTGCTGGATTCAATTGCAATACCTGCTATGGCAATGCGTGGCAAGACGGCAGGTTGGCTTGTGCAAGAAGCAAATAGGATGATAAACAGCATGATGGCTGCAAAAGGAAGTTTCTTCATGATTTAATTTATCTTTGATTTTTGCCTGCTGATAGGCTTAAATGCGATTACGGATATGCCGTATTCTACCTACAAAGCAAGTTCCAAAAATACAAATAATAACACTTGAAACGAGTGATTTTACTGAATCTTTCTTGCTTGGCTTAATTTATAAAACCAAGTCTATGAGAAATTTTGCCTTAAATAATTTGCATACAAAGCTGTTAATAGCGGTAGAAATTTTCGTAGCCAATACCGAAATCATATCTTCCATTTGATATGGATACCGGTTCGTCATCCAAAAAGGTTTTGAATCGAAAGTAGCCCGACATAATGGAACGACTCATTTCTTCATCTACATACAAACGTTGAATTCTATTGAAAACAAACTCGCCTTCAATGATTTCTAAATCATATGTTTTGGAGTCAATTTTAAGTTTCACGCTACGTCCTGCATCTTTCAGGTTGTAGGTGGCTTGGTTGAGCGCCGTCAAATCTTCATGAGACTGTGGCTCAGGTCCTTTAATTGAAAATGTAAGGTCCACTTTTTGGTTTCCCATATTGCCTCGAAAAATCATATGTAGCGTATCATTATTGGCAATAAGTTTTATTGGGAGGTCGGAGGGGTTTGCGACGAACGGTTTTCGGTCGATATAAGCCCCAAAGGTGTTATAACCCCATTCGGAATATATGGGTAGCCCCGGGAAATAGGGGTCGTTTATAAAAACAGTGCCGGAAAGATAAACATCTTCCATTTTTTGACAAGCACCTAAAGTGATGAGCATGAATAAGCTGATATATAGAATTGTCTTTTTCATTTTGCAATATTTTGGGTTTTGGTCAAAGGAATGATAACAGCGAGCTTGAAGCCTGAATTATAGTGTAAATCAACAAGATGGAAATTGTCGTTTGTCAAAAATGTTGCAGGACCCATAAGCTCAAATACGGCATTTATTTTGCCTTCTTTTCCATAGGTAAGACCTAGCGAGGCATAAGCAGTCGCATACTGATTATTTAACGGACTCTTTATTTTATCCAGCACCACATCTTTGACTAAATCCATTGATTCTTGCTGAAACTCAATATCCAATGAATGCGTCAGTTTTACAAACGCATATTCCATTCCGGCTCGTGCAAACAAGCTGAAGTCATGCCAACGCAACAGCTGTACTCGCAACTCCAAAGGGATTGAAAGTACCGCATAATGTTCAGTCAGATTTTTAACGCGTGCAAATTTCGTATCGCTTTCATCTTCGGAATATCGAAGAAAAAAGAAATCCGACTGATGGGAGCTGTGTCCAAATACTTCGGTGAAAACATTGGTAAAGCGTATCCCCGTACTTAATCCGCTTTTTAAGTTATCCAAGAAATACTCATAACTAGCTCCAAAATTGTAGATTGAAGTTTCGGCATTGACGCTCCCTGACCTATAATTATTATCGTAATAATAGCTGGGGTTTTGCCGAACTTCCAGCGATTCTTTCACGCTTCCGCCCGGAGATAAAACTCCGAAATCAAGTTGTAAGTTGTGTGTTCCTCCCAACTGAAATTTGGCACCGCTATTTTGGGCAAATAGATTGCTTGTAGCTAGGCATAGGACAAACACACAGAAGATTATTCTGTTCATAAATTTTTGTTTTGGTTTTTTAAATTTGTTTGTTACTTAGTAGATGAAAAAATGAGGCAAATCGTTGCGTGCAGCCAATAATAAATATGGCTTTGCACTCAAACTAAAACAAAAACTAAAGAAATCAGATGAAATTCGAGATTTTGTTGCTGAAAATATGCTCTTTGCTGATATAACGATCAAAGAAATACAACAGTCCGATAAAGATTGCCAGACAAATAAAACCAGCTAAGCCCGTCATTCCGGTGATAAGGTCGTGTATAGGCTCTACTTTCATAATTGCCAATCCGGCAACGGCATTAAAGCTTCCATGCAGTACGGAAGCGGCAATCACGGATTTTGCTTTTATGGTGATATATATAAAGATAAAACTCAGTAAGATACATAAGACAATCATCATCAACACACCAATCTCCGGATGTTGCGGATAATTATGTCCCATGAGGATGATGGGAGCATGCCATATTCCCCAAATAAAGCCAATAAGAATACTTGCCTTCAGAAAGCTCATATTTTTGAATTCGGTAAGCAAAAAGCCTCTCCATCCCAATTCTTCACCAAAGGCAGCCACTGCATTAATGCTTATTCCTGCGAATAATCCCATAAACAATCCCATCCATAGCGGGTCAATAGGGTTGAGTTGCATGGATAGCTGCATTTGCTCAATTTGTTCGGGGGATTGAATGCTTTCAAAATAATTTAACATGCCTGTCATCTCGGGCGAATAGTTGAAACCCGGAAATAACAAACTGATACCAAAACTTGCCATGACCAAGATAGGCGACAACAGCCATGCTATCAAAAACCATTTGTTTAATCTAAAAGATATAAGCAAATCGGATAGATTTTCTTTGGCGATAAACTTCTTTACGATTATAGCCGATAACATCGGGATAAACATATAAGCTGCACCAAATACTACAAATCCTATTTGATCTTGCCTACTGCCACCACTGAAATGATAAATGGCGGCAAAGCCCCAACTGACAACAAATGTAATCAGTAAAAATATTTGAGTTTTGCTTATCTTTTTACTCATAAAAATTGATTTGTAACAAAGATAAAAAACATTCCATTTTAAAATGAATTAAACAAAAACAAAAAAAAAGCATTCTCCTAAGTTGGAAAATGCTTTTACATTATGATAGATTTTATCCTGCATAATTCACCAATTCATAAGCTTGTCAATCAATATTTATGGTAATTGATTTGTGATCAATCTGTTAGAATGTTTTGCAGTGATCTAAAAAACTGTTTATTTAAATATGAATTTTGATTTGATTTTGGTGATTTTTACGTTATGAGTTGTTCGCGGTAGTTGGCTACAGCTTCACAGCTCACGCCTGAAAATCTCTCAAAATCAAATTCATGAATTAAGCAGGTTATAAATTATTCAACCCAGTTGGCGAGGAAAATATTTGTGTCATGTGTTCCGCCGTTGTTTCTGTTGCTTGAGAAAATCAACTTTTTACCATCAAAGGAAAACATTGGAAATGAATCGAATGTATCATCAAAAGTAATTTGTTTCAAGCCGGTACCATCCAAATTAATCATGAAGATATTAAATTTATATCCTCTTTCGCTATGATGGTTTGAGCTGAACAGAATTTTTTCTCCGGAGGGGTGGAAGTAGGGTGCCCAGTTTGCTTTTCCAAGATTTGTAACTTGTTGCAGATTTGAACCGTCCACATCACAAACAAAAATCTCCATATTGGTGGGCATTACCAAACCTTCTTTCAATAGGCTGGTATAAACTTCTACATCTTCTTCCGATTGCGGCCTTGATGCTCTAAAAATAAGCTTGCTGCCGTCGGGGGAGAAGAAGGCGCCTCCATCGTATCCCATATCGTGCGTGATTTGGGTTACATTGCTGCCATCGATATTCATTGTATAAAGTTCCATATCGCCGGAACGGTCGGAGGTAAACACGATTTTATCTCCGCGAGGGGATACGGTAGCTTCGGCATCATAGCCTTTTCTGTCGGTTAAGCTATGAAGGATATTGCCTTTCAGGTCTGCTACATAAATATCATAGTCTTCATAAATAGGCCATACATATTTTCCGTCTTCGCGTGGAGCAGGCACCGGAGGACAATTGTCATCGGCTTTGTGTGTGGACGCATATAATATGGTGCTGTCACCCGGCATGAAAAATGAACAAGTTGTTCTGCCAAGCCCTGTGCTTATCAGTTGTGGAATTTCTTCCGCCATATTTACTTCATCCAAGCGAGTGTAGAATATCTGATCGCATTCCAAGCCCCAAGCGGGGTTATTTGATTGAAATACAATCATTTTATTGTTGAAGCTGAAATATGCTTCGGCATTATCGCCTCCAAATGAAAGCTGCTGCATATTTGCCAAATGTGTTTCTTCTTGATAGTGGATAGGATTTAGCTGTTCTTCCACAGTTTCAGTTTGTGAGATTTCTTGTTTGCTATCAGGGCTGCCGCAAGCGCCTAGCATAATAGCCAAAGCCAATGGTAGTATATAATTACGCATAATTATTTAATTAAGTGAATTGAAAAAATTTTGTTTTTATGGAAGCGAAAATAAATAAAAATGCTTCCTGATGTAGTTTATCTCATCGAAACAGCTATAGTTTAAGGACTTTTAACTAAATCAGTCTTTGCGGAGCTTATCTCGTATCGCATCTGCTGTATATGATTTCTCACATTTCAGCAAATCTTCCGGTGTCCCTTCAAAAATTAGTTCTCCACCTTTGTCTCCACCTTCCGGACCAAGGTCAATAATCCAGTCGGCACTTTTTATTACTTCCGGATTATGTTCAATGATAATCAGGCTGTGTCCGGCTTCTATCAATGCATTAAAGGAGTGAAGCAGCTTGCTTATATCGTGAAAATGAAGCCCGGTAGTAGGTTCATCGAAGATAAAAAGCACGGGCTTATCGGTTTGCCCTTTACTTAGGAAAAATGCAAGCTTAATACGTTGCGCTTCTCCACCGCTTAAGGTGTTTGATGACTGCCCCATCTTCAGATAGCCCAGCCCGACTTCTTGAAGCGGTAAGAGCTTTTGTGCAATCCGCTGACAAACGTTTGAGCTCTTTTCGTGGGTTGAAAAAAACTCAATGGCATCATCAATCGTCATATTTAGGATATCCGTGATGGTTTTTTCCTTGAATTTAATGTCAAGCACTTCTTCTTTATAGCGTTTGCCGCCGCAAACATCACATTCAAGGTAGATGTCAGCCATAAACTGCATTTCAATCTTTTGGCTTCCTTCGCCTTCACAGGCATCGCATCTGCCGCCCGGCACATTAAATGAAAAATAACCCGGCTTATATCCTCTTGCTTTTGCCAGCTTTTGCTCAGAAAACAAGCTTCGAATTTCGTCAAAAGCTTTTATATAAGTTACCGGATTCGATCGTGAAGAACGTCCAATCGGGTTTTGGTCTATCAGCTCCACTTGTTGAATACGTTTCAAATCTCCTTTTAAATCGCCATAGCTTCCGCCGGCATCGGCATGCCCTCCATACAGCTTACGTAAGGCAGGATATAGTATGGAGCGTACCAATGAAGATTTGCCGGAGCCGCTAACGCCAGTAACAACCGTGATAACACCTAAAGGTATTTTCACGTCAATGTTTTTCAAGTTGTTTTGTGTGGCACTTAGCACCTCAATATAATCGCGCCATTTACGTCTTCTTTCAGGCAGCGGAATTTCCATTTCACCACTAATATATTTGGCAGTCAAAGATTCAGAACTATTTTCAAGTTCATTTATAGTGCCTTGAAATACCAATTCACCTCCAAGCCGTCCGGCAAGAGGACCTATATCGATAATTTGATCTGCGGCACGAATTATTTCTTCATCATGCTCTACCACAATGACCGTATTTCCGATGTCGCGCAGTCGTTTCAATACTTTTATAAGCCGTTGCGTATCACGTGTGTGCAGCCCTATACTCGGCTCATCCAAAATATATGTAGAACCTACTAGGCTGCTGCCTAAAGAGGTTGCCAAGTTAATACGTTGCGATTCGCCCCCTGAAAGGCTGTTTGCATTGCGATTGAGCGTCAAATATCCCAAACCCACATCGAGCAGAAAAGATAAGCGACTTGTTATTTCAATTAATAAACGCTTTGCAATATGTTGATCGTGTTCGTTGAGTTTTATCTGTTCAAAAAAGACAAACAATTGGTCTAAGGGCATTTGCACCAAATCTACTATGGTTTTTTCGGCTACTTGCACATAGGAAGCATCTTTGCGCAACTTAGTGCCACGGCATTCAGGACACAGTGTTTTTCCTCGGTAGCGCGAAAGCATCACACGATACTGAATCTTATAGCTTTGTTCTTGTAAATGCTGAAAAAACAAATCCAATCCTCCGAAATACTTATTTCCGGTCCAAAGCAATTCCTTTTGTTCTTTGCTAAGCGCATAATATGCTTTATGAATGGGAAAGTTGAAATGATGGGCATTTTTCACCAATTCATCCAGCCATTCACCCATTTTTTCGCCTTTCCAGCAGGCAATGGCGCCATCATAAATCGAAAGTGCTTTATTTGGTATGACAAGGTCTTCGTCAATACCTATAATGGTTCCAAATCCTTCACAGCTTTTACATGCCCCGTAGGGATTGTTAAAGGTGAACATATTTACTGTCGGCTCTTCAAATCGAATGCCGTCTGCTTCAAATTTATCTGAAAAGCTTTGATTGCTAATGCCTTCTTTCGTTTCGGTTTGTATGATACAACTGCCTTTTCCTTCATAAAATGCAGTTTGAACCGAGTCGGCGGCACGTGCACTAAAGTCATCATCGATTGTATCAATCCGTAATCTGTCGATGACAATTTTACAGTCTTTAATCTTTTTGGGAAGTTTTTCTTCCAGCAGCTCATCGATGCGGTAGATTTTACCGTCACGCAGCACACGAATAAAACCTTGCTGCATGAGCAAGGAAAGCTGGTCGCCCGTGCTACGTCCGTTTATATGCTCCAAAGGAGCAAGTATAAGCACACTCGAGTCTTTGGGTTGTGCTGTGATAAAGTTTACCACATCTTGCACTTGATGGCGTTGCACCGCTTTCCCTGAGATAGGGGAGATAGTCCTCCCGATTCGGGCATACAGCAGCTTGAGGTATTCATAAATCTCAGTGCTTGTGCCCACGGTAGAGCGCGGATTTCGGGAATGTACCTTTTGCTCGATGGCGATTGCAGGCGAAAGCCCGCTTATTGAATCTACATCAGGTTTGTTTAGCCTGCCTAAAAACTGACGGGCATATGCACTTAAACTTTCCACATAACGCCGTTGCCCTTCGGCGAAAAGTGTGTCGAAAGCTAGTGACGATTTGCCGGAGCCGGAAAGACCGGTGATGACAATAAACTTATTTCGTGGAATAGAAATGCTTAAACTTTTTAAGTTGTTCACACGGGCATTTCGTATATGTATATATGCTTGTTTAGTGGATTCAGCCATTAAAAATAACCTTGAGGCAAAAATAATTTGTGCGAAATTACCAAATATTCTTGCTTTTTATCAAAAAGTGTTTAATTTTGCTCTTTCAAACAGTTAAAAACTGTTATTGTTTCACATTTTAATCTTATAGGAGAACATATATCGAGATAACTTTTACCTTTTAAACCTAAACAAATAATAAAAGGGAGGCTCTATGAAAGCTATTGATCTTAGCGATAAAGAGCTGGTTGTAAGTTATCTTAATGGTAATCACTCCAGTTTCGAGATTTTATTAAACCGCCATCAGTCACGAGTATTCGCGTATATTATGATGCTTGTTAAAGACAGACAGCTTGCGGATGATATTTTTCAAGATACATTTATAAAAGTAATTCGAACCCTTCAAAGAGGGGCTTATAACGAAGAAGGTAAGTTTATTCAATGGGTGATGCGTATTGCCCATAATTTGGTTATTGACAATTTCAGAAAATCAAAGCGACTGCCAATTTCTGAAAGCGGCTCAGACGATTATCAACTAATTGACCGATTGGAATATACCGAAATTTCTATCGAAGAAAAGATGGTAAAAGACCAGATCCATCAAGATTTACGCAATTTAATTGATTATCTTCCTGAAGAACAGAAAGAGGTGCTATATCTCCGATTGTATGCAGATATGAGTTTTAAGGATATTGCCGAAATGACTGATGTAAGTATTAATACTGCATTGGGAAGGATGCGCTATGCGCTTATAAATATGCGGAAAATGATTAAAGAAAAGAATGTCAGCTTAAGCTATTAAAGAATTAGGACAATATTGTCGGCCGGAGTGTTTGTAAATGCTTCGGCTTTTTTTGTTTACGCAAGGAGGTTTTCACGTAAAGTTCACTAAGATTTTTCACGCAAAGTTCGCAAAGAGGTTTCACGCAAAGTACGCAAAGAGGTTTTTCTGCGTTATTTGGGTAAATTATTTTAGGGCTTTGTTGTTGTCTTGAAGCTCTTATATGTATTGTTCTTTTGGACTTTTATGATGATTTTCTCTTTAGAGTTCCTAGAAGAATTTATGGGTAAAAACTATTTAACCAAATATTAATAAAAAAATAAAATTTTATTGCACAAAATACTAAATAAAATAGCGAAGGAGAAAAAATACTTGATTATTTTTAGGTTTTTGGGGAAATTATAATTGCTTGATAAATAATATAATATGTGGTTTTAAATTTGTATTTGTATAAAAATTTAACTTTTTAAGTTTTTTTTAAGGAAAATAAATTTGGATTGTATTGTTTTCAACCTAACATTGTAGGGTATTTAATTATCAAAATCGGTAATAAAGAGACAGTAATTATCAAATATCGGATACTACTGATTAAATTACTTGCGATAGAGAAAAAATGATACATACAAAACGTAAAAGTAACTTATTTAAAAGTATTAAACCGAATTAAATACATTCGATTGAGGCTTATTTGCACTTTTTGCTAATTTATTTCAGCTATGGACGAGGTGGTGTCTTCGTTCCTTTTTGATAAAATATCCGATTTAATGCCTTTTGTGCTGAGTTGCAGCAAAACCTACAGTAAGTATAGTTAACTAAGAGGTAAGTTTATAGAAAATTGTTTTAAATCTGTTTAATAGATTAAACAAAAAGTACTACTTATGATACAATTACTGTTTATCCAAAAGTCAGGAGTTATTTCCAGTTGCTACTGCTTACTGCTTGCATTGACCTTCCCCGGAAAATCCAAAGACTATTACAATTATCTCAACCAACTATTTGATTCTTAGGAATTAAGCTCTGTCTATTTATGCTACTTATACAAAATATAAATTTATTGTTAAAGAAATTTTCAACTTTAATACTTTATTCACAAACTTACTAATAATTAAGATTATGAAAATATATACTCGCTTTTTAATAGCTACATTTCTATTCTTTGTAGCGTTATTGTTTTTCGATGCTCCTGTATATGCACAACTGCAAAATCAATTTTATTCAAGTACAGGTTCACATACTTTTACTGTGCCGGTTGGCGTAACAGAAATAACCGTTGAGGCATGGGGTGGCGGGGGGAGTGGTGGTAGTCGAACTGGCTCTACGAACCGTGCCAGTGGTGGCGGTGGTGGTGCTTATGCACGTAGTACCTTAACAGTTATTCCAAGCCAATCAATAAATTTATTTATTGGAGCTGGGTCTAGCTCCACTAGTCCGGGAGCTGATTCATGGTTTATGAATACCGCAACACTTTTAGCCAAAGGCGGAACGTCCGCTATTTCGGCCACTATTGGTATAGGTGGTTCAGCGATTGCCTCAAAAGGTGATTACACATTTTCCGGTGGCGATGGGGGTGAACGAGCCGCCGGTATTAGTGGTGGCGGAGGTTCTTCCGCCGGTTCAAGTAGTCACGGAAATAATGGTAATGGATTGCAGGGCGGTGCTGCACCTGTTGGTGGTGGCGCAGGAGGTAATGGACGTAATTCGGCCAATCCAGGAAATCCCGGAGGAGCACCCGGTGGTGGGGGCGGAGGAGCATTTAGCAAGAATGTTGGCGGTAAAGGTGGTGATGGGTAGATAATAGTTAGTTGGGTGATATGCAACGATGCAATTTTAACTCTAACTTCAGCTGAAGATACAGACGCACAGACAGTTTGCATTAACACTTCAATAATGCCAATTACCTACTCGGTTCAACATGCCACAGGCGCTACTGTTTCAGGCTTGCCAAGCGGTGTAACC
>CAZDWA010000046.1:0-18590 GCA_964509065.1 uncultured Lentimicrobiaceae bacterium | reverse complement strand
TTATAGAAAGCCTTGTCTCAGTTGTGAGATGAGGCTTTTTTAATTGATGAAGTTTGATGTTGCCAAAAGCACAATTTTAAGTAACTGTACCTTACGTTATAACTAGGTGATTTGAGTGTTTGGTGTAAACCGAAGTGCAAGTTCCATCCTTCGATGAAATGAAGGAAATAAGAGCCCAAGAATCGTTTAATGGACAGTGCCCTTTTTAAGATTTAAAATGATGTCTTCCAGATGATTCGCAGCAAAACGCTTGGCAATAATTTTTTTGTCTGTATCCAATAAATATATAACCGGAATACTATATATATCATATAAGTCGTGAAAGTCGGGAGTCATGCTTTTTGTTCCATTGACATGTATCCATGGATATGACTTTTCATTTAAAAAATACTTCCAACCCTCCATATCATTTGTGGTGTTGATTGCAAATATTTCAAGGTCGTACTTGTTACTAGTGTATATCTTATCAAGCACTTCCATTTCTTTTTTGCAATGACTACAAGTTTGATCCCAAAAAAACATCACAACATATTCATTTTTGATTTCTCGGAATGAGCGATAATTATCTGTAGTATCAATTAACCACATATCGGGCGCTACATTGCCAATTAATGTTGGACGAATCTTATTTGCCCTATCAATAATTTGTTCCATAAGTGAATTGTTAATGCTACTTACCCTGTTCTGCAGAAAATAGTTGTCTACAATATAAATAAACACTTTATCAAGGCCCATATATTTTGGAACTTGATATTCACTAAAGAAATGCCACATCATAAAGTTTATCGCATCTTGATTATCTGCTGCATTCACAACTAAATTATCAATTTCCCGAATAATGGAATCTGCGATAGGAGGGATGATTTGATTGAAATAATTTTCAAGTTTATGTGCGAGGAATGGGGTATTCAACAGTCGTTCATCACTTAAATCAAATAAATCCCAATAATGATTTTTATAATATTGAAATGCAGCTTCTTTGTTTTGCTGCAAATTAACAGGAATTTGCGGCTCTTCCATTGCTTTTAAAATCATTGAAAACAAAGAAAGAGGTGCATCATTTATTTTCTGTGATCGATATGCTTTCAGGCTATCAGCCAACAGTTTAACTTCTTCTTGTCCTTTAATTGCATCAGTTTTTCCTATTGAAATAGCTTGTCGGATAGAATCAATTTGCTGTACTACTTGGTTGGTTAGTTCTAAATGTTCATAAAAAAGAATGTTTGCATTGCTGTTTTTAATTTCGGGGAAACGACCATCCTGAAACAACCGGATTTGAAATGATTGTTCGTCATCAACTAAAAATTCGGCGATTTTTTCTTTTTTATCATTTGCTAATAAATAAATCCCATGTTTTAATGCTTCATCTCCTTTGAAATGTGCATTGTCTTTTGAATGGAAACTTGTATCAACTATGAGAAACTTATCAGTATAATAGTGTGCCAAATAAAATGTATCACTTTGCATCCCCTCAGCTTCAAAAGAAATATTATAACTATTTTGGCTGACGAGACTCAAAAAGAAAAGCTGGAGAATCAGAAAAATAAAATAACGTGTGTAATACATGGATTTTTAGCTTAAAATAGTGGACAAAATTACTAAGATATTTTTGCTTCATCGAGTTTATTGAAAAATATAAAATGAATATCTGTTTTTTAAATGCAAGGAACCGATGCTTTTTATAACTTTGTGGCTATAATATTATAATATGGCAGAACGAACACAAAAGACATCAGCAGATGTTGAAATGAGTTTTTGGGATCATCTGGAAGAGCTGCGCTGGCATATTGTGCGTAGTGTCTCTGCTATAATAGTATTGGCAATCTTAGCTTTTCTAAACCGACGGTTTATTTTTGACCTTGTCATTTTGAGCCCAAGTAACTCTGATTTTATTACAAATCGACTCTTATGTAATTTAGGATCAAAGCTTGGAATCGAAGCCATTTGTATGGATTCGCTTAAACTTCAGATTATTAACATTAATATGGCCGGGCAATTTACTACGCATCTGATGATTTCATTGGTTACCGGCTTAATACTTGCGTTCCCGATTATTCTTTATGAGTTTTGGCGATTTATACGTCCGGCTTTACATCGTAATGAAGCTAAGTACTCGGGTAAGGCAGTGATAGTTAGTTCGCTATTATTTTTTGTTGGGATACTGTTCGCTTATTTTTTAATTGTACCACTAACAATTAACTTCTTAGGGACCTATCAAGTTAGTGAAATTGTTAATAATCAGATTTCACTGAATTCGTATATAAATACGGTAGTTTCTGTAACATTTGCTGTAGGAATTGTATTTGAGCTGCCCTTAATAATTTATTTTTTAACAAAAATCGGCTTAGTGACCCCGGGCTTTCTTAAAAGAAACAGAAAATATATGTTGGTTGTGTTATTGATTATTTCTGCAATTATCACTCCGCCGGATGTCTTTAGTCAGATTTTGGTATGTATTCCTCTTTATGGGCTTTATGAGGTGAGCATTCTGATTGCGGACAGAATAGTGAAGGCGGAGTCCGATTTTTAGCATACAAATAAGGCATGCTTTTTGGTCATTTTAAGATGTTACTAAACAAGAAGTTATGAAAGCAAAACTATATTTTATTATTTTGGGACTTGCCCTGGGATCTTGCAGCCTTTTTACGAAAGTGGGTGATGAGCAAAGCCAAAAGCAGACACAGCCCGCCGGATATCTTATAACAATAGTCGACCCGTACTTTGATAAGTGGTATCAAATGAATTATAGTACCTCAATGGATAGAGATGGAACATATTATAAATCAAGTAATTATCATGCGGCAAATAATTGGAATGAGTATTATAGACGTGGTCAATATCCAAACCATATCAGCTCAATGATTACCTATATCCCAAATGCAGACTACGATTTAGAAGTAGATAGGCGCTTGTATTGGTATTTTAAATACATGCAACAAGAATATAAAATAAGGCTATTACATTAATACCTTAGCCTGCATAATTCACCAATTCATAAGCTTGTCAATCTAGTTTAATCGCAATAAGGTCATGAACATTGCGTTAGGAGATTTTACTAGTGATTTTATAAAGTGTTTATTATTAAATTCATGAATTAAGCAGGTTAGATTTCGTACGATTTTTAGTTTTAATACTGATAATTTTCGCAAAACTTGCTCTACTAACAGCCAAAATCCCAAAAATGGAATATTTTTATTCTTTTTTGGAAACATTTAACTAAAACCTTCCTACCTTGTACTCCAAAATTAACAGCTATGTTTGATAGTTTATCCCAAATCGATAATGTCCGTCTTAATTTTAGTGAAGGTGGGCTGCTTTATATGAATGTCACACTTGCCATTATTATGTTTGGTGTTGCGCTTGATATTAAAAGAGATCATTTTAAAAGCATTGTCTTATATCCACGATCCGCTGTATTGGGTATTTTCTCGCAGATTTTATTATTGCCTGCCCTTACCTTCTTATTGGTTTTTCTTATTAATCCGCCTCCGTCTATTGCAATGGGAATGATTTTGATTGCGGCATGTCCGGGCGGCAACATCTCAAATTTCATTTCAGCGCTTGCCAAAGCAAATGTTGCTTTATCAGTGAGTTTGACGGCTTTTTCGACATTGTCGGCTACATTTATTACGCCAATTAATTTTGCTTTTTGGGGAAGTATGTATGTGAAGTATTACGAAAAAGCACGTCATTTGAATATCCCGATTCAAATTGATTTTCTCCAAATGGCTCAAACTGTATTTATTTTACTTGGAATTCCCTTGATCTTAGGGATGTGGGTAGGGCATAAATATCCGGGCTTTGCGGATAAATACCGTAAGAAAATACGCGTGACTTCTATTTTCTTGTATATGACTTTTATTGTTGGAGCTTTAGTTGCAAACGCCAAATTTATTCCGGGAGTTATTTTGCCTTTAGGCGTTATTGTGATGTTACTTAATGCCCAAACCTTGTTTACCGGATATTTTGTTGGAACTGTGTTTAAAGTGCATCGTGCGGATAGAAGGACACTTGCCATAGAAACCGGTATCCAAAATTCCGGCTTGGCGCTTGTGCTTATATTTAACCCGAAATTATTTGATGCAAACGGAGGAATGGCTTTTATGGCCGCATGGTGGGGAATATGGCAAATGATTTCCGGTATTGGATTAGCAATGATTTTGGCTAAAATTAAAATACCGGAATTACAATCCTCGAAAGTGAAGTCAGAATAAAGGAAAGAGGCGCAAAGCCTCTTTTTTATTTCTTTGTATTAATCTTGAAAATTGAATAAAGCGGGCAAAAGTTCATGAAGGCGGTAGCAAAAGGAACGATAGCAAGCAAGCCCCACCAAGATTTATAAACTATTCCAAAGATACCGATTAACAATCCGATTACAATTCGAACGATACGGTCAGTGTTTCCTACATTTTTATTCATGGCACTATTGTTTTAATATATTAGTTGAGTGCCAAAGGTATACTATTTTTGTAAGTAGCAAGAGTTCTTATGAATTTTTAAATAATGATTTCACGGCTTGTCTTGCCAATTGAATATCTGCCTTTCCAATTAACAGTTCGGATGCTTTTGTCCCGGTATCCTTTTTAAAAACGAACCATTGATATGTTGCAGTGGCAATATATGCCATGCTGGCAGCTAATCCGGCGCCTAAAACTCCGAAAATCGGTATAAGGATAAATAATGCCGGGATAGTTATACAAAGACCTACTAATGAGGCGTAAAGATTATATTTTGGCCTTCCTGTACCTGCAAAATAATGACTAAATATGGTATTGGCTGATAAGGCTACCACACCAATCCCTAAACTGAAAATGACTTGCTTCATGCCAGAAAAACTCTTGCTAAATACAAAAGCAAAGAATGATTCAGGCAACATAACCAAAAATAATACTGCCAAAAAGGTAACTATAGCACTGAATTTTAAAAGCTGTAAACTGAGCTCTTTTGCATATTTTTTGTCATCTCGGTTTGCGATACTACTTATTTGAACCAGTGCAATACTTTGTCCGATAAGGCGCATCCCTTCTGTTACTTGGGTGCCGGAATGGTAAACTCCTAACTGTGAGAGCCCTATAAAATTACGAATTACATAAAATCCTAAACGCTTGTTTAGTGTGTGTACGATACTAGAAAGTTGGGTCATGCTGCCAAAATTGAACAGCTCTTTAAAACTCGCTTTTTGTTTTGTTTCATCCATCTTTCTGAAATGGAGAAATACGATGCTGTAGCCCGGTATCAGTGTAAATAAGAAGGAGAAATAAAGTGCATATACATATGCTTTTTCATCTCGTATATTGAATCCAAAGATGAATATTGCCATAAAAATCAGTGTTACACTGAATTGCAGGATAAATAAGATATTAAACGACTTAATCTTCTCCCTGCCTAAAAGCATATACTGATTGATGTTAAACAAGCTATTTAGCCCTGCCAATGCAATAATATGCCAGCCATAAGATTTTGGAACAATGGTGTAATATAGATTCGGTAATATTAGATACAGTAGCCCGAATAGGAGTACACTAGAAATTAAAATGAACAGCAACCATTTAAAAGCTTGATTTTGTAATTGTCGCGGATTGCGTTTGCCGGCAAAAAATATGATTGGGTTTGTAATAATATCTGCGACTAAAATTAATAGGGATATATCGAGTAAGATAAGACCGGCAGTACCCCATGCATCTGTTCCTAAATAATTTGTTGCCATCCATAATAGCACAATGCTGGATATGGCATTTAAAATGCGCGAACCGGAAGTGCCTATTATTTTTCGTAAAATCATCTTTTTTTGGTTTTTAAATACCATTGATGTCGAAGTCCCCAAAAACTAAAGATATAGCGTTTGCCGTCTATTACCGTAAAACGTGAATTTCCGTTTATAGTATGTAAACCTTTAGAGAATTTAGCTTGTTTATTGGGATGTATCTCAATAATTTCAGATTCTTTAAATGATTCTTGTGTTATTTCCAGCTCATTAAGCCGTACAAAGCGTCCGTAGCTTCCTGCACAATCTTGTGAAAATCGATAAAGCTTGTTGTCCTTTATAAATGGACTTCCTGCATTTCTAGAGGATTGTATATCAGTCTTTAAAGGATTAAGTTCATGCATTTTATAGGGACCTTCCATGCGTTTAGAATATGCTGCAAATAAGCTTCCGGATGGCATGTCTTTTGTCCCGAACAGCAACCACCATAAGCCATTTTTAGGGAATAATATGGGGTCAATCACTGCAATATGATCAATCAAGGTGGAAGCAAATTGAAAGCCTTGTTTATGATTATCCCATTTATATAAGTCAAGCTTCCCTGAAGTAAAGTTTTCGGGAAGGCAATATAAATTTTGCTCGTGTATAAAAACAAAAGGAAAGGATTGATGGGCTTCTATTTGCAGTACTTCTCTGAATATTTTAAATGCTTCGGATTCCTTAGCTGAAACAATAAAGCCTTTCCCGGTTCGATAGTCGAATTTTTCAGCAAAAAGATATGTTTCTCCTTCCCATTCAATTAGAAATGGATCTGCTATATATTGATGTCTTTTGGGCTTATCAAGCCATTTAGTGTCCTTCAAAGCACTTTCACTATCTTTCAGAAAATCCTCCAACGCAATGGGAATCACAGCAGTATTCCAATCTTCTTGGAGAAATAAAGTGTGTATATGGTAGGCTATTCTGCGCCAAAACATTTTTAACCCAAACAATAACATGATGCTGTTTGTCGGTGGTTTATAGATGGGGGCTTTTGATTTGGAAAGTGTCGGGCAAAGTTGTCCGAATTGAATGAGTTTGGCAGCGCGGGATGGGAGGTAAGCACTTTTCATATAAATCTGATCCAACTGTGCTTTCCATGAATGCTTTATTACAGGAAGGCTGATACGTTGAAGAATGATGCCTCCATCCAGTCGATCAGTCAATTGCTGTAAAATAACTCCATTTGTGATATGTTTGTGATACACTTCATAAAATCCGGGAGGACCACCACGGATGATGCGCTCATCGTCGTGATGAAATGACCAGACACCCCATTTTGCCGCTTTTAAAATATCTCCTCCAATAATATTAAACCCGTAACGTAGAATGAAATCTAACTGATGTGATCGGATATGCTGTATATCCGACTCGTCGAAATATTGTCTTGTCCCTTTTTGTGTTGTTTTTGCCGAAATTATTTTTGTCTCGGCAATAATAGTGCGTAAATCATGCTTTTCTTTTGCTTTTGGGCGAAAACAAAAGCGATACCAAAGTTTAAAAAGCATCCGTTTCCAAGGATAGGATTTGAGTTTATCTCGAATGCTACGCTGCTTGCTACTACTTGCATTTAAAATAATAAGTCCCGGTATATGTCCTGCATCAAGCAATTGACGAATACTGTCAAACTGCCATTGCTCCACCTCAAAACTATTTATCATTAGCCCGAAGCGAAGCGGCTTTGCAGATTTAACATATTCATCTTTGCTATTTTTCATGACAGTGAAGTTCCTTTACGTAGCTTTTACAAAAGTATAGGATTTTAATTAGTTTCATTGATTATTGATAGCTTACATAAGGTTTTAATCGTTCAAATTCTGCTTCATCAAGCTGTATTAAACGCATTAAGCTCGTGTCGGACTGAATAAAGCCGCGCCGGTCGCGCTGATTCATTATAGCTTTTACTTGTTCGAACTCAAGATATGGATGCTTCAATAATTCTTTAAAAGTAAGATGATTAATTTTCAGTTTTTCAATATGCTTATTTTCCACAAAAAAATAAGGGCTTATCTGACTGAATTTGAGCTCATCAATACCATATACTTCAAGTAATTGTTCAATATTGTTATATCCGCCTAATGCGCGTCTATATTTTAAGATTCTATGCGAAAACCATGGTCCTATTCCGGGTATTTTTATCAGTTCAAGCGAATCCGCCTGATTGATTTCTATGGGAGCACTGGGTTCTTTAGGTTCAAAGCTTGTCTTTTCTTCTTCCTTTTTAGATGTTATTTCTACGGGAGACACAGGACTTGTGTGCGTTGGATTTTCCAGTATAATATATGGCTCCAAAATGGCAAACTCTTCAGCACTAATTGTGTAAATCTTGGATAAATCTTCTTTACGGTAAAATTTTCCTCCGCTTCGTTTGTAGTTTAAAATATTTTGAATTTGGTTTTCTTTTAAGCCTAATTCTCGCCATTTTTCTTCAGATAAATTGTTAGGATTAAAAGGGAACGGATTTAAATTTTGTTGGACTACGGAAATATCCGGATTGCTATAATCAAAACCCGGCTTGTTAGTTGAAGGCTTTGATTTTGAAAAAGAATGGGCATAAAATTGAATGCTGTCATCCAGGCCTTCTACTTCTGTGAAGGGTGATTTTATAAAACGATTCGACAGTAGAAATGTCGCAATTATTCCAAGCATTATGACAACCAATGCTAATATTGCAAACTGCTCTTTTCTATTAAACTCAAATAAAACTTTAAAAAAGTTCATGATTCTCACTATGAGTTTTTAAATTTATTCGAGCAGCAAATTAGTAAATAAAACTAAGAATTGGCAAAATATTAAAAATTGAGTATTCCCAATCCGTTTAAAAACACGATTCCTATCGCTACAGGCGCAATATAACGGATTATAAACATGAATACAGGCAATAATCGAAACTTGAAGCTATTATTATTTGTTATTTCGTCAACAATAATTTGTTTTTTAAGCCTCCAACCTAAGAATATGACTAGCAAGAATCCTCCTAATGGCAACATCACGTTGGCTGATACAAAATCAAACACATCAAAAAGATTATGCTCCATGAGTTGTAAAGAGGATAATGGACCTTGACTTAAGGTACAAAGTGCTCCTAATATATTGATACCGATAGCGGCTATTATGGTGGCTTTTTTTCGTGAGATTGCAAGTTCTTCTGAGAAATAAGCTACTGCCACTTCCAATAAGGATATGGTTGATGTAAGTGCTGCAATACTCAGCAATACGAAAAAGATTATTGAAAAGAAGTATCCTCCCGGAATTTGCTCAAAAATCATTGGTAAGGTGATAAATACCAGTCCGGGACCGGATTCAGGAGCTATTCCGAAGGCAAATACTGCCGGAAAGATGGCAATCCCTGCCAAGATGGAAATAGCAAAATCTGACATAGTCACAGAGAATGTAATTCCCGGAAGTCGATCTTTTTTACTGATGTACGAACCATATGTAATCATGGTACCCATTCCCAAACTTAATGAGAAAAAGGCTTGTCCCAAAGCTTGGAGAAAGCTATTGGCATTGAGTTTGCTGAAATCGGGTTTAAATAAAAAGCTTAAACCTTCAGAGGCGCCGCTTAGGGTTACGGATCTGATTCCCAATCCGATGATTAATACAAGCAGGGCGGGCATAAGTATTTTTGTGTACTTTTCGATACCATTTTTAATGCCGTTAAACACGATGAAAGCAGTCATAAACATAAAGACAGCTTGCCAAATAAGTGGGCGAAAACCGCTAGTGTGAAAACTCACAAATAGTTCATTGAGCTGTTCTCCATTTTTACCTTTAAACCCTTGGCTTATTGCTTGATAGAGGTATTCCAATGTCCATCCGGCTACAGTACTGTAAAATGCCAAAATCAGAAATGCTGCTATTAATCCAAAATATCCCACCAGTGGCCACTTTGTGTTTGGAGCCAGCTTTTTGTAGGCTCCTATAGGATTTCGTTGGGCACTGCGTCCGATAAGAAACTCTGAAAGCATTACAGGCATGCCTATTACAAAGACAAACAAAAGGTAGATGAGAAGAAAAGCTGCACCACCATTTTCACCGGCTATATATGGAAATCGCCAAATATTACCCAAGCCGATTGCAGAGCCTGCTGCTGCAGCGATAATACCTATTTTGGAACCAAAACTGTCACGATTCAAAATTTCGTTCTTTGCCATTATAATGCGTTTTTCATGGGTTAATAGTCAAATCTTTAATAATTCCCGTACCTAAATCCAAAACCCAAGCGTGAATTTGAAACTTATCGTTTCCTGTGGAAGCTGCTTGTTGAATCACATGCGTTTTTCTCAAATTTTCAATTTGTTGCAGTACATTTAATTCTACAAGCCGGTTGAGCCTTTGATCAAGATCTTCAATTTGTTCAAGCTCGTCCTTGTATGCTTTTGCCAAATCGCTTATTGGACTTATCCAATTAGCAACCAAGCCACTTGCCTTGCCGTGATATGCTTCACTGATGCCACCGCAGTCGTAATGGCCGCAAACAATAATATGTTGGACCTTTACTACATTCAAGGCATAATCCAATACGGATAAAAAGTTGATATCAGTAATGGAAACCTGATTTGCAATATTGCGATGTACAAACAGTTCGCCGGGTTCTGTTTGCGTAAAAATATCAAGTGGCATTCGGCTATCGGAACAGCCTATATATAAGAAGTTTGCTTGTTGTCCACGACTTAATTGCTTGAAATAATTTGGATCTGCTTTTAGCTTTGCTGCAGCCCATTTTTTGTTATTTTCAATCAAATTATGATAAAGTTGTGGCATATATTATAAACTTATTCGTACCTAAGTGATTCAATTGGATCAACGGCAGCAGCTTTATTTGCCGGAATATATCCCGAAACCAACGCTACAATAAAACACAAAATAACGGCAAGAATAATCCAAGCCCAAGGGATTATAAATGCGCTTCCAATAAAAAATGAAAGCAGGTTTCCAACTCCTATGCCGGCTAAAATACCGAAGAAGCCTCCAATTTGTGCAATAACAATTGCCTCTATCAAAAATTGGTTTCGAATGGTGTCTTTTGTTGCACCTATCGCTTTGCGTATTCCAATTTCTTGTGTTCGTTCTGTAACGGATACCAACATAATATTCATTAGGCCGATGGCAGCACCAAAAAGTGTTATCAACCCGATAAATGTTGCGCCAAGGCGGATTTGTCCGGTCAAATCGATCAGCATATCGGCAATATTATTGCTTTTAATGATTGAAAATGAGCTTTCTGCTCCGGCATCATCTTTTCGAATGATGCGAAATAAACCGGTTGCTTCTTCAATGGCAAAATCTAACTCTTCTGCCGAATAGGTGCGAACACTGACTGTATAGTTCATGTTTGGACGCGAATAATACTGTCTGACGTTGTTCAGCGGGATCAAGCAGTTTTCATCTCCGCTAAATCCCATGCTCGAACCTTTTTCTTCAAGTATTCCGATGATTCGGTATTTACCAGGCCCAACCGAAATGATTTCTCCTATAGGATTTTCATTTTCTTTAAACAGATTATTTATAATGGTTTTTCCTATTATGGCTACATGACTGCCTTGTTCCACTTCGGCAGTAGTCATATTACGTCCAAATTCGAGTTCATATCCCGAATTAAATAGATAATTTTCATCAATCCCAACAATTTGTATGTTTGGATTGGTTTTCTCCAATTTGTATTTCAAGGTCGTATTGCCGGAGCCATAAGTGTATATGCTAGTGGAGGCGGGGAAATCAAATTCGCTTTTAAATAATGAGGCTTCTCTGTAGTCAATTGTTTTATTCCATTTCGGACTTGAGGTACGTCCTCCTATTTGGATGACCATATCCCTGCTGTTTATGCTGAAGGTATTAGCTCCCAGCATTGAAAAGTTTTCGTTAAGATAATATTTTATCGAATCGATGGCGGTAAGAATTCCAACGAGTGCCATAATTCCAAACCCAATAATTGCGATAGTCAGAATAGTACGTAAGGATTGGCTTCTGATTGATTCAAAGGCAATTTTAATATTTTCGGTATGGGTTTTAAGGCTCATTTGATTTATTCGTTCTTTGTGCCGAATGCCAAATCACCAGCATCGCCTAGTCCCGGAACGATATATGCTTGTGCAGTAAGCTCATCATCAATAGCACCCACCCATATTTTTAGATTTCGGAGTGACAAATTGCGCTTTACATATTCCAAGCCTTCAACACTTGCCAATGCAGTAACAATATGAATATGCGAAGGCATTCCGATGGCAAGCATACCGCGCAGTGATTTCACCAGCGATGCTCCGGTTGCTAGCATGGGATCACTGAGAATCAGGATTTTGTTAGTTATATTAGGGCTTGAGATATATTCTACACGTATATCAAAGGATTCACTTTTGTGGTATTTTCTATAGGCAGTAATAAATGAGTTGTCAGCCCCATCAAAATAGTTTAATAAACCTTGATGCATTGGCAGTCCGGCCCTGAGAATGGTTGCCAAAACAGGCTGCTCTCGAATTACTTGCATTGTTGAAGTGCCTAGAGGAGTAATGATTTCTTTTGATTCATAAGGAAATGTCTTACTGATTTCATAGGCAAAAACTTCTCCTATTCGTTCCAGATTTCTGCGAAAACGCATGCGGTCCTGTTGCACATCCACATCACGTAATTCGGCAATAAATTGATTAAAGATTGAATTTGTAGCTCCTAGATTGTGTACCATTAAACTGTATTTTATGGAACAAAAATAAGATAATTAAGGCGATATATTCACTCAAAGTAGGAGAATTTAAAAGGAAAAGTGATTTTTGAGAGTATATTTCTGAAAATTATTCAAAAAAGCACATAATCGTTTTATCGATTGGTAAATTGTCGTGCTTTCTTAACGCTTTTTACCATAATTCGTAAAGGAGCTTGTAAGCGGTTGATATGAATGCCCGGGTAAGATGTTTCCTTGCTTCCGAAGCCTTTGTAATAACGAGCAAGCTTATCATTGTCAGATCCTTCAAAATCAAATACATATTGCCCGGGTGCGTGCTCCCGAATTACTAAATCCAGTAAAAAGCTGAGTGCTTGACTTTCTCTTCCAATTTGGTTTGCACCGGAAAATAAGAACACGATTTTACCATGACTTTTCATAAATACAGCACCTGCACATAAATCGTTGTTTGGAGTATACGCGCCATAAACCAAGGCAACTCCTTTATATAATCCGGCATATACCAGTTTTATCAAACGATTGTATTCACGGTCATTCCAATGACTAATGGTACGACCCCTGTTTTGGCGAAAAAGATTAATAATTTCCTCAGGTCGGATATTTTTCATTAAAGTTAAACCTGCTGCATCAGCCTTTTTTAAATTACGTTTGGTATTGGTGTTGTAATTGCGGTATAACTTTTCGTAGGTATGAATCAAATCCAATTCATGATTTCGGTGCTGACTTATGTTAAACTGTGCATTTTTGGTGATTTTGTTATGTGTGTTGAGACGAATTTCCACATAACGGTAGTGTTTTGGAATTGCCTTTAAAAAATCCTCTATAATTTGAGGGTTTAAAATTTGAGGTGAGTAAATGCCGAGTTGTTGTGCAAAAAATGGCTGAAACAAATAATGAATTCCAAAGCGTTTGTTTCCCGTAAGTGGAAAAACCCGTTTGTAATCGCCTTCAACCAGTGCTTCCCAATTTTTGTGTACGATATCCAGATACCATGACCAAGCATAAATGTTTCCGTTAAATGAATTACGAATACAAATATCCCATTTGGTTTTATCAATCTCGTGATGTTTTAAATATCGAATCATGGATTAACTTATGGCATTTTTAATTAAATCAATATATACTTCCTTCCAACCCGTCCAGCGTTTTTCATCACTCAAGCTTTCGTTATGCCACAAGCTGATAAATGTGCCATTGACATGTTTAACTTCTTGTATAAGCTTGTTAATCTGCTCTTTAGCAGCTTCAACATCGAGTTTCATATAGTCTTTCAGGCTGCCATCCATCACGCTAAGCGGATGAATGCATAATTTAGTAGGAACATCATGCTCTAAATCATAAAACATAAATCTTGTGGCGATACCGGCTCGAAATCCGGCTTGCGATGCAAAGCCCATGCTGTAATCATTTGTAATGTCGAGCTCGATTAAGCGCTGATAAGTAGTGGGCAGCTTAAGTCGCAGATAATGTTGGCGACTGCATGAAATTTCACTATGCATCACCTCTGACAAGGTGTGTATTTCTTCTTTTAAAAGCATGATATCCGAAGCCGAAGCAAAGCTTGGATGAATACCGATTTTTGCATGATCTCCTAAATGACGAATCAAGCGTCGAAATGCCGGGTTTCTGCGTGAAATATTTTTATCAAACTGTGAATAATGTGCAAATAATATGAAGTAAATCGGACGAAGATTGTATTGCTTTTGCAAATCGATTTGCAACTGAAAAGTATCATAAGGGTCCTGCTCTTTTCCGCGTAATACCTTTGTGCGCTTAATGATTTCAGCGGTGTCACCCGCTAATATATCCCTGAAATATGCACCCAAGCTGCGATAAAGACCTTTATGCAGATAAGCCCAGGCTAAATCGATGTCATAGGTGGGGATAAATTCATAAGTGTGTGTTTGAGGTTTTAAGCGAGGAAAGTAGCTGAGCAGTATTTCCTTAAGTTCAATTGCCCAAAGATTGATTAATGGCTTTTGAAGCATGCCAATTTCGTACAAAAAACTTGAATCTGCTTCAAAACGTCCATAATTGTCACGTACATATGGAAGGTATTCTTCATATCGGCTGACTAAATAAAAGCTTGCAGCAAAAAGATCAAAAGGCAGCAGGGACTGCTTGTGATAAACCGGAAAAAACGCTTTGGTATCTTTAAAATCAATAAGTTTCAACTCTTGATTAACGATTTCGCGCTCGAAGAGGAGGGGAGATGATTTAAAAAATACCCCTTCATCAATTGCTTGTGAGTTATAGCAGAATTTGGGACCTTCATAGCTCTTGTAAAGATTTATATCTGAAGTAAAACGATATGGTAATCCTAGTATATTTTCCAGAATTAAACCAAAAATATAACGCAGTCGGTTTGTTGATCTGGGGACAAAAATGAGCAGGTCTTCCATATGGCGAATTTTAAAAACTCAAAATAAAGTTTATTTAAATACGATATCCTTCAAAAAATCTTTTTCTGTTTCCTTGTTTAGGTTTTGAATTAATAGCTCTCGTGAATAGCTTAATTCATTGCGAATCACATCCGAATCGATGTATACAAATAAAATATTGTTCTTTACGAACAAATCTGTTGTATGGTTTTCGATCATTTTTCCGGCCACTTTTGGCCATGCATTGATAATACGGATTCCATCTAATTTATCTTGCAAGTGATATTGTTTGAAAACAGCTTCAATTGCATCCCCTAATGACATTTCGTTGTTCTTTTCATGTTTTTTATTGTATTAGAGGTATTATTTTCCCTGATTTCACTTCAAACAAGCGGTGGTCAATGCTGCTTGTTTCAAAAAGCCGCATAATCCGTTGTTGTTGCGTATCTGTAATAAATACTTGACCAAAACTGTCTTGTCCGACTAAGCGGATGATTTGTTCCACCCTTTGGTCATCCAATTTATCAAAAATATCATCAAATAGCAATATCGGCTTATAGCCAACTCGCTCTCGTGTATGTTCAAACTGCGCGAGTTTTAATGCTATTACAAAGCTTTTTTGCTGTCCTTGCGAGCCAAATCTTTTTAGTGGGTAGCCGTTGATAAGCCATTTTAAGTCGTCTTTGTGCGTGCCTGCCCCCGTATACTTTAGAAGGCGGTCCCGCTCGAGATGATTCTTTAATTGCTGCACCAAAGGAATATCTCCCAGGGTGGTTTCATAAGCTATTGCAACCGTTTCACTACTACCGGATACAAAGGCGTAATATTTTTCGAAGATTGGGATAAAGCCTTCCAAAAATGATTTTCGTTTCTCATAAATCACATTCGCAGCTTCTTCCATTTGTAGATCAATAACCTCAAAAAGCTGAGGATCAAACTGTTTTGTCTCGGCGAGTTTACGTAAAAGGAAGTTTCGCTGTGCAACTAATTTATTGTATCTGATTAAGGTATCAAGATAAATACTGTCCGACTGGGAAATCATGCTGTCGATAAATCTGCGGCGCAGCTCACTGCCTTCGTTGATGAGGTCACGGTCGTAGGGTGAAATCATTACTAATGGAAGCTTGCCAATATGATCGGCAAGGCGACTGTATTCCTTTTTATTAAATTTGAAAGATTTCTTTTGGTTTCTTTTCTGTGCACAGCTTACTAAATCAGTATCACCGTTCCGTTTATATTGCCCCTGAATAGTGAAAAATGCTTCTCCGTGCCGGATATTTTGCTGATCGATGGTGTTAAAATAACTTTTGCAGAATGATAAATAATATACCGCATCCAGCATATTTGTTTTTCCGGATCCATTGTTGCCAATCAGGCAATTTATTTTTTCGGAAAACTCTAAATCCGCTGAAGAATAGTTTTTAAAATCAGTGAGTTTAATTTGCTGCAAATACATAATAGATATTCTAACGCAGGCAAAGATACAATTTGATGCTTGATAAAACTACCGTTTAAACTCATCCAAATTTGTGGAAATGCTAAAATAGTTTGGGGAACCAATTACATGAAAGGTAGACCTGCTGTAGTTGATTTCAAATTTTGACACTTTAATTCCAACTCCCCAAGCAAAACCAATCATTGCCAATTTATCGGGAATTACCATTTCTTGTCTTCTTTTATAATTGTAGCTGGCACGAAGGCTAAGGTTTTTCCCGATATATAATTCTCCTCCTAAGATAAAGTGGCGCATCAGCTGGTCAGCAAAATGTTCGACATTATTTGGCTTTTGGACAGTACCTGTTATAGGGTCTATTTTACCTCTCAGGTCGATCGGGTCATCATAGGTCAAGTCCCATTTTTGAAGATGGTCATAAACAATCATAAAGCGAAACGGTACATGCTCCAATCTTTTTGAAGCTGCAAGCTGCATACTGAATGGCATCACACTTCCATCACCCGGTAGATAAGATTTTAACTCGCTTCCGATATTTCGTGCAGTCAATGAAAATAACCAGCCGCTATTGCTTTGGTAAATACCTGCCACATCCACAGCTATACCAAATGAATGGTAGGATTCGTAGCTGGAATTTATGAATTTTGCTTGTGCTCCAATGCTGAAAGATGAATCAAGTTGTCGTCCCCAGCCCAGCATGGCAGCAAAATCTGAAGCATAAAAGTTGCCGTATCGATTGCCGGCTTCATCGGCATATTCAAATGTTCCGTAGTTGTGATATTGGAGTGTCCCGACAAAGTTTCCCACATCTTTTATCGATCTGCCGTATTGAATGCTGCTAAAATGTATATCGCTAAAGTAATCTACATAAGATAAGCCTAATTGGTTGTGAACTCCTTCAGTGATAAGGGCAGGATTGAACAGTGTCAGCTGGATGTCATCATCGTCAATTGCTACTGTATTGCCTCCCAAAGCAGCAACACGAGCAGGAATAGCTACATTTAGGAAATCGTAAGTGCCGCGTCCACCACTTTGTGCCAAAACAGCATTTGGCAGAAGAAATGCCATCAGGCTAAAAAATAATATCTGTTTGTAGAAATGTCTCATAAGATAAAAGCTATAGATTTTGAAACGATTTTCAACTGCTTTTATTGTAAACAATTGTTATAAGAAAATGTTGATTCAAAAAAGTGGAAATTAATTTTGTAAAATAATCTTTTTCGGTTTGCTTTTTATATTGGTCATGATAAGCCGTATATAATATTGTCCGCTATTGATATTGTGGAGGTTAAGCAGCCCTTCAGTGCTATGGATATTAAATGTTTTTACAATTTGACCATGATTGT
The DNA here is from genome assembly GCA_964509065.1 of uncultured Lentimicrobiaceae bacterium. Taxonomy (GTDB): domain Bacteria; phylum Bacteroidota; class Bacteroidia; order Bacteroidales; family F082; genus JALNZU01. The sequence continues at coordinate 988 of CAZDWA010000046.1, read as the reverse complement.
TATAAAGCTGTATCTCGGCGGTTCCCGTATGTTGGGGAATTGAATAATAGATTGCGTTTTGAGCAGGATTTGGATAACATTCCCATTCAAAGCTATCGCCTTCATGTTCAGAAACAGCAATCATTGTTTTCCATTGGTCGTACAGCACTTGCAATGAGTCAATCGGCTCAACTCCATAAGCTGTTTGAGGGACATTAAGGTCGAGAATAAAATTATTTTCCGTGTCATTGGGATTTGCCATTCTGATGAAAGCAGAAAGTGATGAAACACCTTGGTTTAAACAGCGGGAGTCTGCACCGGGTATATTAGCCCCTTGAAGTGCTGCCATGAGTTTGTCGGATAATGGACCTTCGGTATGGTTGAAAGCAGTTTCCATGGAATCGAGAATAGCTTGTCCTAATAATATGTTGCCTTGAATTGAATACACAATTCCGTTGCGGTGCCCTTTCCAGTCTAGGCAGCTTTCGCCGGTAAAGGCAGCTGAACGAGGGTGTTCATCCTCATCAAAATCCACAATACCATATTGGCGTAAGCCGGCTTGATTTTGTACATCATTGGTGATGAGCCATTGGATTATTTCATCGGGAGAGTCACCGGCAAGCATGCGGTTACGGGCATTTATTTGATTGGTGCTATTCCAATATGATTGTGTATGTATCGCACCGCGCCCGGGAATAATATCGCTTATGATAATTGCTCCGCCCGCAATGGCAGACTGATCGATACAGCTTGCACCCGCACTTCCGATTTGACCACTAACGGTATCAAGGGCTACAATAGAAAATGTGTCCTGAGAAAAAAGAGTGTGACTAAAGTAAAGTGCCAAAAGAAGGAAAATAATTCGTTTCATTTTCTTAAAAATTTGATTGCTTAAAGATACGCAAGAAATTGAATTTGACAGCTAAGTTAAAAATCAAATAATCGATCAAAAACTGCTAAGTTCAATATAGAAGTGCAACAAAAATAATTTGAAAACACCACTATACTA
>CAZDWA010000045.1:0-18790 GCA_964509065.1 uncultured Lentimicrobiaceae bacterium | reverse complement strand
CAAATTAATTAACCGCTTTAACGTGAGATATTTCATCCCGCTCTTGTTGCTCATCGCATTAATAGCTTGTGAACCTGCCGCCCATCCCGAAAAGGGAGAGGTGCTTGCAAAGGTTTATACAAACTATCTGTATGAGAATGACTTAGAGGGGTTGGTGCCGCCCGGAACTCCAAGAAAAGACAGCCTTTTTTTGGTAGAGAATTATATCGATAGCTGGATTCGTAAGCAGCTGCTTATAAAGCAGGCAGAACGAAATCTCACCCCAAAACAGCAGGACTTCAGCCAAAAGCTGGAGGATTATAAATATTCGCTGCTCACATTTACTTATGAAAATGAGTTGATACGCCAAAAACTGGATACCATCGTCCATGACAGGGAAATTGAAGCCTATTATGAGAAGCATAAAGAGAATTTTGAGCTTAGATATAATGTGGTAAAAGTGGTGTATGTTGTGCTTCCGCATGATTCGGATCAACTGAAAAAGTTCCGAAAATTATTGAAGGACCCCGACACCCTAAAAACCCTCGAAATTGAACAAATGGCATTGCGTTATGCGCATTCCTATTATCTTGGCGACGAAACATGGATACGTTTTGATGACCTTATTGCGCAGATACCGATAGAAACCTATAATCAAGAGTTGTTTTTGCGAAATAATACCTATATCGAAATCGATGATAATCCCTTTTTATATTTAATTCGCTTTAAAGATTATCTGATGAGCGAAAGTGTTTCCCCACTTGAGATTGAATATGAAAATATTCGAAATATCATCATCAACAGGCGGAAGCAGGAGCTTTTGCGCAATATGCATCACGAACTTTATGAACAAGCGGTACGTGATAATGTGTTTGAGATTTATTAAAGTGAATGAACCCCTATTTGGCAGTACCATAAAATGATAAATAAGACTATGAATAAAATAAAAGCCATTTTCATCACGCTCTTGCTGTTTGTCACCGTTTTTTCGGTTTCTGCACAGCAAAAGGCCGTTATTGACGAAGTTGTAGCCGTGGTAGGCAAGCATGTGATACTTCAGTCGGATATTGAAACTCAATATATTCAAATGCGGCTACAGCATGGCATTTTAGGTAGTGCCGAAACAATGCGTTGCCAGATTTTAGAGGATCTCTTATTTCAAAAGCTGCTGTTAAATCAAGCCGAAATTGATAGTATCACTGTGACCGATGTGCAGGTGGAGCAGGAGATGGAGCGCCGTCTGCGCTATTTTATCAACGAGCTCGGCTCGCAGGAAAAGCTGGAGTCCTATTACAATAAAACGGTTGCCGAAATAAAGAATGAGTTGCGCCGCATGGTAGAAGATCAGATGTTGGTGGAGCAGGTGCAGCAGGATATTATGCGAAACATCTCGGTTACACCGCAGGAGGTACGCTCCTTTTATAAGCGGATTCCCAAAGACAGCATCCCTACTGTTCCGGTAGAATATGAGATATTGCAAATTGTGAAAAAGCCGCCTGTAAGTGTGGAGGAAAAGATGGAAATCAGGGAGCGCCTGAATGAAATGCGTAAGCGTATATTAAATGGAGAGCGCTTTTCAACCCTTGCAGTGCTATATTCCGAAGACCCCGGCTCGGCACGAAAAGGAGGTGAGCTCGGCTATTATGGAAGGGGCGAGCTGTATCCTGAATTTGAAGCGGTTGCCTTTAAGCTGCGTGACGGAGAAGTATCCGAAATTGTTGAAACGCAAGCCGGATACCATATTATTCAAATGATTGACCGCAGGGGTGAATATGTGAATGTACGTCATATACTGCTGATGACAAAAGTGTCGCCTTATTCGCTTGAAAAGGCGAAAAATGAACTGGATTCCATTGCAAACCTAATTAAGAATGAGGAGGTTACATTTGAGGAAGCTGTAGAAAAGTTTTCCGAAGACGAAGGAAAATCCAATGGAGGCTTATTGATAAATCCTTATACGGGAGGCACGCGCTTTGAAGCAGCAATGCTTGATGAACAGCTGTCGTTTGTAGTTGCTAAGCTACAGCCCGGCGATATCAGCGAACCGCTTCCGATGACGACAGAAGATGGCAGAGATGCCTACCGCTTGCTGAAGCTTAAGCTGAAAACTACTTCGCATGAAGCGAATATGAAAGAAGATTACGACCGCATAAGGCAGTGGGCACTAAATGAAAAGCAGCAAAAAGCTGTGGATAATTGGATCAACAGCAAAATGAAAAATGCATTTATACGAATTAATGAAGCATACCACAGCTGCTCGTTTAGCTTTGAGTGGAAAGAAGAATAAATCAACGCAATTGTAAAATATTTCGTCTTTTTTAAATAAACCTGAAATATTTTGTGATCTACAATTGTTTATAAGAAAACCATTACAGTGGTTTTATGAGATAAGAAAATAAGTAATAATAAATATGGAATATAATTCAGATGTGAAAGCAGCAGAAAGTCTGCTGGAAAAGTACAATCTCTTGCGAACGGAGATTTCAAAGGTAATTATTGGACAAGATGAAATTGTACATCAGACTTTACTGGCTATTTTTAGTAAAGGGCATGTGTTATTGGTGGGCGTCCCCGGATTGGCTAAAACTCTGTTAGTTAATACAATAGGAAAGGCTTTGGGGCTGTCGTACAACCGTATTCAGTTTACACCCGACTTAATGCCTTCGGATATTGTGGGAACGGAGATTTTGGATGAGAACAGAAAGTTTAAATTCATTAAAGGACCTGTTTTTTCCAATGTCATCCTTGCCGACGAGATAAACCGTACGCCTCCAAAGACACAGGCGGCATTGCTTGAGGCCATGCAGGAAAAAAATATCACGGTTGCCGGTCATACACATCGCTTGCAAGAACCATTCTTTGTGCTGGCAACCCAAAACCCCATTGAACAAGAAGGTACATACCCGCTGCCCGAAGCACAGCTCGACCGATTTATGTTTAACCTGTGGTTGGATTATCCTTCCTTTGAAGAAGAAATCCAAGTGGTAAAGTCCACCACTTCAGGTACAGACAGCGAGCCAAAGGCAGTGATGACAGCAGAAGAAATTTTGTTTTTCCAGCAGCTGGTACGCCGCGTGCCCGTGCCGGATAATGTGTATGAATATGCCGTAAAGCTGGTATCCAAAACAAGACCGCAAACACCCGCAGCCCATGAGTGGACAAATAAATACATCAGCTGGGGTGCCGGTCCGAGAGCTTCGCAATATTTGATTATCGGAGCCAAAGCAAATGCATTGCTACGCGGTAAGTTTTCACCCGATATTGAAGACGTACATGCTGTGTCAATACCAATACTTCGCCACCGCCTCGTGCGAAATTATACCGCCGAAGCAGAAGGGATAAGCATGGAACAAATTATTAAACAATTGTTTTAATCTGTAATTTTTAGAAACCTGATGATAAATAAGATAAATCATGAAAAACCGTAAGCCACTTATAGGTCTGGTACTGCTGTTGTTGGCAGCTGTGCTGGTATGGTACTTCACACGTTCGGTAAAAAGCACCGATGTGGTGATTGAGACAGCTGCTAAAAAAGGCTTATTTACCGTGAGCGTTTCTACTACCGGCGAGCTGGAAGCCAAAAGCTCGGAAGAAATCAACGGTCCTTCGCCTACTGCTTTGCGCGATGCACGTTTGTGGCAGCTCAAAATTGACGATATAATCCCCGATGGGAGCATCGTAGATTCCGGTGATTATGTGGCACAGCTCGACCGTACCGAATTGACCAATAAAATTAAAGATCAACAAATAGAAATTGAGCAGTATCAAAATAATTTCATCAAGATACAGCTTGATACCACCATGGATTTACGCTCGGCTCGTAACGATTTGGTGAATCTGAAATATGCAATGGAAGAGGCGCAAATAGCCGTAGATCAGTCAATCTATGAGCCGCCGGCAACACAACGTCAGGTGCAGATTGAACTCGATAGGGCTGAGCGTGCCTATGATCAGGCGGTCCGAAACTATTCCTTGCGTTATGAAAAGGCAGTTGCGAATATGTCGGAAGTTGCCACTGCATTACGTAAAAAACAAACTGAATATGAAAAGCTGGTGGAGCTGAGCAAAGAGTTTTTAATTCGAGCGCCAAAAGCTGGAATGGTGGTGTATCAACGTGATTATGACGGAAAGAAGAGAGGGGTCGGAGCAACGATAAGCAGCTGGGAAAATGTGGTTGCAACACTTCCAAACCTACGCGAAATGATTACAAAGACCTATGTGAATGAAGTAGATATTTCCAAGGTAAAAGTTGGACAACGTGTTGAAATAAACGTAGATGCCTTCCCCGACAAGCATTTTACCGGGCAGGTTGTTGAAGTAGCAAATATTGGGGAGCAATTACGCAACTCAAATGCCAAGGTGTTTGAGGTCAAGATTGAAGTAAATGAGTTCGACTCGATTGTACGTCCCGCTATGACAACCAAAAACGTAATTATTACGGATGAGGTGAACGATGTGGTGCATGTACCTCTAGAAAGCATACATAATGTAGACAGTATCCAATATGTGTTTATTGGAAATCGTCGCCAGCAGGTTGCGGTAGGTAAGGCAAATGAAAATGAAATCATCATCCGTGCCGGTGTGGAGGAGGGCGATAAAGTACGCCTTATTGCACCTGAGAATCCTGAAAGTTTTCGATTGAATATGCTTCCCGATGATGTCTTGCAACGTCTTGCCGATGAAGCTGCCGAGGAGGCGGAGCGTGCCAGAGAAGCTGCTGCACGAAAAGAGAATGAACGTCAACAGATGATGCGTCAGCGTGGCGGAATGGCGGGAGGAGGACAGTCCGGGACAATGGCACCACCACCCGGCGGAAGGCAGGGAAGAGTGGGCACAGGAACTAATCAAAGAAGATAATAAATGGAACGATATTGGGAAATAATTCAAGTAGCACTTGAAGCAGTTTTTGCTAACCGCTCCCGTTCCATTTTAACAGCACTGGGAATTATATTTGGCGTGGCAGCAGTGATTGCGATGATGGCAATAGGAAATGGTGCACGGCAAGAGATATTGGAGCAAATGAAAATGGTGGGGGTGAATAATATCATCATCACTGCCAAGCAGGATAAAAGTAAAAAATCTGATGATGGGGATGAAGGGAAAACAGAAAGGAAACAGTTCTCTCCCGGACTTACACTACTTGATGCCAAGAGTATACAAGAAATAATTCCCACCGTTGCAAAGGTAAGCCCCGAAGTGAATTATGAAACAAGCATCATCAAAGGAGGTATTAGCCAAGAAGCAAAGCTACATGGTGTGACACCCGATTTTTTTGAAGTCTTTGGCTTACAGCTGGAAAGCGGAACGATGTTTAACAACGATCAGCTTGAAAGCGGAAGCCCGGTTTGTATCATTGGTCCCTCCATTAAAACACGATTCTTTTCCTTGGAAGATCCGATAGGAAAGCAAATTAAATGCGGAAATATTTGGTTACGAGTGATAGGAGTGCTCGAGAAGCGCCTCACAGCAGACCCTGATATGAAAGATATTGGCGTATCCGATTTCAATAATGACATTTATGCCCCCATACAAACCGTACTGATTCGTTATAAAGACCGAGCGCTGGTAAATGCGGCAAATGTTTCAGGCTCCGGCTCCACCACGGTAATCGTTTCAGGAGGAGGTGGAGTAGTGGCTGCTTTCGGTGGTGATGTGGGAGGAGATGATGAACAAAATTATCATCAGCTCGATAAGATTGTGGTACAAGTGGAAGAAAGCAGCCAGCTGACAGCTACAACAAAAGTGTTGAGCCAAATGCTGCGCCGCCGACATATGGGGGTGGAGGATTTTGAAATAAGTGTTCCCGAGCTATTGCTTAAGCAAGAGCAACGTACCAAAGATATTTTCAATATTGTTTTGGGAGCAATTGCCGGCATTTCACTTTTGGTAGGTGGCATCGGTATTATGAATATCATGCTGGCAAGCGTGATGGAACGTATACGCGAAATTGGCGTGAGGCGATCAATCGGTGCCAGAAAAAGCGATATTATTTTCCAGTTTCTGTCCGAAGCCACTTTAATTAGTATCAGTGGTGGAATCTTTGGTGTGATATTGGGAGTTGTTATGGCACGTATCATCACCGAAACCACCGATATTTTGACCATAGTTTCCGGGACTTCCATACTTATTTCATTTGGTGTTGCCGCTACGGTAGGCATTGTCTTTGGCTACTTGCCTGCGAGGAAAGCAGCGGAACAAGATCCGGTAGAATCTTTGCGGCACGATTAGTTTTATTTGGTGAAACAGTATTTTTATCATGAATCAAACTCTAAATAAATTGGTAATTATTACCGGCGCCAGCAGCGGAATAGGAGCTGCTTGTGCAGTTCAGTTTGCATCCAAAGGATGGGATTTAATACTTACGGCAAGACGACATGATCGTCTGACCGAAATGGCTTCTGTCTTGCAAAGCCGATACAATACCAAGGCTTTTACGCTTGAAATGGATGTGCGCGACAGTAAGAGCGGCGAGCTTTTGGCTGCATTTATAACTGAGGGTAATCTGCAGCCTGATGTATTAATAAATAATGCAGGTTTGGCAGTTGGGCGAAGCCCGATACACGAAGGCTTGGCAGAAGATTGGGAACGAATGATTGACACCAATCTTAAAGGTTTGCTGTATATCAGTCGTGCCATTGCTCCGCTAATGGTAGCTCAAAATAGTGGCCATATCATTAATATCGGAAGCATTGCCGGAAAGGATACGTATCCCGGAGGAAATGTGTATTGCGCTACAAAACATGCTGTTGACGGACTGACTAAAGCAATGCGCCTCGATTTGGTGACACACAACATCAAGGTGACACAAATCGCACCCGGTGCTGTGGAAACTGAGTTTTCATTGGTACGTTTCAAAGGCGACAAAGACATGGCAGATATAGTATACCAAGGCTTTAAGCCCCTTAGTGCCGAAGATGTGGCTGATGCAGTATATTACTGTGCCAGCTTACCTCCGCATGTAAATATTGACGATATGCTGATTATGCCTACGGCACAAGCATCGGGTTCGGTATTTCATAAAAAGTAAATCAGAGGATAAGCTCTCCGGCTGATTCTTTTAGGCACTTTCAAGAAATGCTTAAATATTTGGAAGTCAGCTAAATAAGTTACATCTTTATAGAAAATAAACCCCGAAAAGGAGCATAAAGTCTCAAAATCGGGATTTCCTTTATAGGCACTAATTATCTTGTTTGAAGAAAAACGAAACTGCAACTCTGTATTGCGCTTATACAAAATTGAATGTTAGTTTCTTTACACTGTTGTCAATTGAATATGGCTTCTATTATATAAAAAACGCCAGTGGAAGTATTTTTCTTTTTTAATTTGTTTTGATTGCTTAATTGTTCCAATTTCAACTTTTCATTATCGGTTAGTTTAAATTGCTCTTTTAGTGACTGTTCATTAAGGGGATAGATAGTGTCTTGTAATGATTTACTGAAATAAACAAGTAACTTTTTATCAGGTATAATCATGTTATCAAAAATAATTGTATCATCTCTGAGGTCTGAATATAAAACAATCCTATTATTTATGGTTTCAACTTTTAAGGAACTACCACGATGGTTTCTTACTTTATAAAATATTTTTTCTTCATTATTTGTGTAGCCCCAAATACTATCACATGGGATTTTGTATTTCTCACCTGTTGAATCCAAAAGGATAAAATTATTTTTAAAAGCTGCTAATTTAATGCTCTTATATATTTCTTTGTTATTTGTATCCTTATAATGCGCGTAACTTCTATACACTTCAATTTGCGCGTTAGTTAATAGTGGAATAATTGTAAGCAATACAATAATTGACGAGTATATCATTTTTTTAGTCATGCAAATACACGCTAAGTTATTCAGTACATTTTTCATATAGAGTGGTTCCTGCAACTCATTAAGAAATTATGACTCTGACCAATATAGTCATAAGGGTTAGTTGGATTTGCTGGATTGATTATAAGGTGTTTCTATTATTTGCATATACTTTTTATTTTGTAATAAATAATTGTTAATTTAATTATTACAAATAAAGAACACATATAAATTCAAATCAAGACTATTGTTTAAAATTTAACAAAAATTAACATAAATGTAATGGGTTTTTAGATAATGGCGAACACTCACTGAAAATCGCTTTTGCTAAAACGACATCCACATTGATTTGAGCAGTTTTATAGCCGGCACTTATCTAACCTGCATAATTCACCAATTCATAAGGTTATCAATTCAACTTTATCGTAATATGCCTTTAATCGTAGCGTTAGGGGGATTTTAGTAGTAATTTAAAAAGCTATTTATTATAAATGAATTTTGATTTAATTTCGGCAATTTTTACGTTATGAATTGTTCGCAGTAGTTGGCTACAGCTTCACAACTCACGCCTGAAAATTTCTCAAAATTAAATTCATGAATTAAGCAGGCTAACAAAACTTTGGTATAATGGCACTGTAATTGCCGATAAATTTATCCCAAACCCTTAATTTTTAGGTAATCGTTTAATCTTCTGCTTTAGTAATGTCTTGGTTGCCTTATTTATTTCTGAAAGCGCTCTTTTAATCGTTTATGCAGGGCAAGAATGAATAATTCGCTGCATAATACAACATTTGTTCCGTAAAGTCTTCCGGATAATCGATTTCGATATCGATGATGCGATTTCCTTCACGTATGGGTTTTAGCAGCGGCTGAATGAATCCCGCATAAGCTGCAATACCAAGTTTTTCCCAGCGTTTACGCATTTCGCTGTGTAGCTCTTTGTCGACTTTTACCCCATATGTTTCTACCAGTTGCTTGGCGGCTTCGTAATCGCCTTCCGACTTAATACGTTGGACTTCAGCTAATAACTCTCCGAAAATATGACGTAAACTTGAGTAATCATTGATTTTGACATAGGATTTGCCATTCAGTTTCAGCAGCTCAATGCTGTTTTTCGGTTTTGCTTTTTCATAAGCCCATTTAGCAATCAGCTGCCGGTTTCGCATATGGCTTTCTTCCAACTGTTGACCTTCTTCAAGGCGCACCAGCTGTCGCATCAACCCGTTAAGCATAAAGCTGTCATATGTCGTTTTATACACTTCCTCCGATTCAGCCAAGCCTATCTCCATTAATTTGGAATCGGCTATGAAGTATAATGCCACCAAATCTGCTCGTGCTTCTTCAATGGTGTTTGCATAACTTTTCAGGCTTTCTTTGGGACTTGCCACCCCTTCCAATATCTTGCCGCTTCCGTGTCCGATCACTTCATGTAAGCCGGTATGCAGTTTGGAACTTATATTGCCAAATTGATGTGCACGTGCTTGTTGCTCAGGCAGATAAAACTCTTCAATCGATCCCGATTTTTGAGAAGACATATGATATGCATCTTCAATATTTCCTAAAGAAACAGACTTTGAGCCATGCAGCTCACGTATCCAGTCCGCATTGGGTAAGTTTACTCCGATTGGTGATGAAGGTGCATTGTCACCGCTTTCTATGACCACCTGAATCACTTTATAGCTGATACCTTCTGCATTTTCACGTTTATGTTCTTCGGCAATAGGTGAGTTGGTTTCAAAATACGCGGCAAGCTTGCTCAGCTGCCCGAAACGTTGCGTAGCTTCTTCATCACGAATGGAAACGACTGACTGCCATGAGCCGTGATGTGCGAGCGGATCGCCATAAACTTCTATAAAGCCGTTTACAAAATCAACTGCAGGCTCCGTATCTTGTACCCATAAAATACTATAGTCGTCAAAAGTGCGTAAATCAGCCGTTTCATAAAATTCTACCAGCTTGTCAATGCTGTCACGCTGTAAATCCGATAATGCAAATATCTTGGCATGCTCCAATGCGATAATTATTTTACGAATGGCTTTACCGTATAATCCGTCAGCTTTGTAAAACTGTTCAAATACCTTTCCATTGCGCTTTATCAGCCTGCTATTGAGTCCTGTGGACACCGGTTTGGGGTCTTCAGGATCTGTGATGGAGCGATAGTAAGCTTCGGCTTCTTGCTGAGTGATATTCTCGTAAAAATTACATGCCGAATTCACAACCAAGTCGGTGTTTTCTTCAAGACTGACACGCTTTGGAGCAATCTTAGGAGAAAAGATGTGTTCTTCAAGCAGATTATATAATTCTTCTGCAGTTTGATGAAGCGGTAAAGGCAGCTTTTCTTCCGAAATACTGTGATACAGTTCACTGAAATATTCTTTGTCAAATTCAGGGAAAAATTTATCCATTGAATAGTGATGATGGATGCCGTTGCTGAACCAAATTCGTTTGAGATATACTACAAATGCATCCCATTGTACGCCTTCTCGGGCTCCTCCATAATTGATGAAAATGGCTTCCAGGGTCTTACGAATAAGCAGATTGTATTTATAATTTTGATCCCAAATGATATCGCGTCCAATTAATGCCGCATTATATAAATGCCATATTAACAGCTTTTCCTGAAGTCCAAGCTTTTCAAAGCCTTCCAGCTTATAGCGTAATATGCGGATATCGGCAAATTGTTCGGTTTGCCATACAAAAGAATCGTTATTTTTAGCTTGCATAGTTTGAAATTTGATTTGCAAAAGTAGTGTTTTTGCTGTTTGTCTGCCATTACTAATGGTATTCCTTGCCGGTTTGCATTGGAAATCATGCTCATACTGTCAAAATGAAGCCTTATTCATGCTTCACAACGAGCTTTGCAGCTTTGTTTTTTCGGAGGTAGCCATGAATAATTTGTCGTACATCTCTATTGTCGGAATAGCTTTTGATGCAGTCATCCATAAAGTCTGGATTTTCTTGAACTAGTTCTACATCTACAAATCCGAATCCGCAATAAGTGCCTTTTTCGACTTTTATTATTGCATATTGTTGAGCATGCAGCCCTTTTTCAATGATATAAAAGCTATCGTGCTCGAAGCTAAAGCGTTCCACAGCTTGCTCTGCTCTATTGTTATATGATTCGGCTGTTTCTTTTCCGCAGCAGGCTCCAAAGCATTGGTTGATTTGTACATGGAAGCATGCCCCTTTGCCACCATATAAGCCGTTTAGCCGTTGGCAAAGCTGATATTGTTCCGTGATTTGTGTGAGATGCTCCTTTGCTTGTAATAGCGAACCATAGGCGTATAAGGGGCTTGGATTGCCTGCTGTTTTGGCATATTTCAAACATAAATAGCCTTCTTCATCATAATAATGATAGAGCCCATAATTGAATAAACTGCGTCTTTGCTGCCGATTGTATAAGGGCTTGTGCTTTTTTATTTCATCTGATTCCAGCAGTAAGGCAATCAATTCATTCCCTGTTAAACGGTAGTCGATATCGGCAATTTGCTGCTTCATTTCAATGGCTTTGCGGCTACTGTTATTGTTTAGATGTTGCAATACCCGTGATTTTATATTGTTTGATTTTCCAATATAAATCAGTTTGGCATCTTTATCATAAAAGTAATACACCCCGGCTTGCTCCGGTAGTTCGTCTATGAGGGTTTTATCCAAATCACTGTTTAGCCCTTGTAATGAGAGTGCTTCCGGCTTGTTATCAATGCGGTACAACATGGCAAATAATTCGGCTGTGGCTAAGGCATCGCCGAGGGCACGGTGCCGACTTTGATGTGGGATATTGAGTGCTTTGCATAGCTTGCCGAGGCTGTAGCTGCTGTGACCCGGCAACAGCTTACGACTGAGCTTCACAGTGTCCAAGGTCCTGCGCTGAAACAGATATCCCAAGCTTTGGAATTCCGCCCTGAGGAAGCTGTAGTCGAAGCGGACATTATGACCTACGATGATGGTATCTTCGGTCATTTCCACAATTTGACGTGCAATTTCATAAAATTTGGGCGCATGGACTACCATCTGATCGGTGATACCTGTCAGCTGCGTAATAAAGTAAGGGATTTTTTGTTCGGGATGCACCAAACTGCTGAAGCTGTCGGTAATCCGTTTGCCATCGTGTAGCAGTATGGCGATTTCCGTAATCTTTTCCTTCCCGGCTCTCAGCCCGGTTGTTTCAATATCTATAACTGCATATTGTTGCGACATAAAGTTGTACTAGCTGCTAGGGTGAAAAGCTGTTTTATAAATCCAGTTTTATTTGTATTGCTTTCACCTCTTTTTGTAATTTCTTCACAGTTTCGGCAAGCATGTCTTTTTCCTGATTTGGCTCGGGCATTTGCGAGCTGATATAATGCACAAAGCGCCATACCTCGCGTATTTCTTGCACAGGCAGCTCGTATGCTTCATACAATGGATTGAGCGAATGGAGTATGAGCCTGCCTTCTTCCTTTATTTTGTTTTCCACCGTTTTGAACACAATCCCTTCGTCGCGGGTGAGAATGATATAGGGGTAAAAGTTACGGATGAAGTTCCAGTCGGTGACATATTCTCCGGTTACATACGATTTATCGGGTATGGGGAGCATGGAGTCGCCACTTATTTGGAAGCTTCGGTATTTTTTGTTTCGCGATAAAAATGGCAGCTGAAAAGCCGGCAGCACCTTAATATACTCGGGGTCAGCGAAGCCGCTTGCATAGCCTGCCTTGGCTTTTTCTTCCACCAGCTCAATATTTTCGTTATTGTCGCTGTCTACCGTAGTAGCCAGCACACGCAGTTTGCTGCCGGTAAGGAATACATCATTGCCTCGTTCCAGCTGATGCAAATGGTATTCGCTCAACTGACTTAAATCTACCTTTATCAAGGTGTCAATGGCAATTTTAAAATAGTCAGCCAGAGCCATCAAGGCTTCCATATTAGGCTCTGCCACCTGATTTTCGTATCCACTCAATGTGGAGCGCTTCATGCCCAAAGCCAAAGCTAACTCGTCTTGGGTGCGACTACGGCGCTTGCGCAATAATTTGATGTTGGAACTGAGATACATGACTTTATGCGTTAAATTCAACTTCGTAGAAATAAAAAAATGAGTTTTTACTTGACAAATCTTTTAAAAAGATTAAATTTACGTCATCAAAAATGATTAAAAACACGTCAAAAGTACGATAATATGCTTAAATGTCAAGTATTTTGGCGAAATATTTTCGATTATTATTGATTTTATGTCTGACAGAAGTATTTTACATATGGATTTGGATACATTTTTTGTATCTGTCGAGCGTTTGATAAATCCGTCTCTTGTGGGACGCCCTGTCATTATCGGGGGCACTTCCGACCGGGGGGTGGTAGCCGGCTGCAGTTATGAGGCGCGGCGTTTCGGGGTGCATTCGGCCATGCCTTTGCGTATGGCAAAGAAGCTGTGTGGCAGTGCCATATATATCAAAGGCGATATGGAGTTATATACTGCATATTCACGGCTTGTTACCGAAATTATTGCAGATAGTGCTCCTTTGTATGAAAAGACATCGGTGGATGAGCATTTTATTGATTTAACCGGCATGGATCGCTTCTTTGGCAGCTACCAATGGGCTTTGGAGCTGCGTCAGCGGATAATAAAGCATAGCGGACTGCCTATTTCTTTCGGACTTTCAACCAATAAGACCACTTCCAAGATAGCCACCGGTCAAGGCAAGCCAAATGGCAGTTTGCAGGTGTTGCCCGGGCAGATACATCCTTTTTTGGATCCGCTTTCTGTACGTAAGATACCCATGGTTGGCGAAACCGGATATAAGCTGTTACGTTCCATGGGAGTTTCTACCATAGGTACCCTACGGCAGATACCTCCGGTGATGATGGAGCAGCTGATGGGGAAGAACGGGCTTACCGTATGGCGTAAGGCAAATGGCATAGACCCCAGTCCCGTAGTGCCGTATAGAGAACAGAAGTCAATCAGCAGCGAGCATACTTATGATGCCGATACCACCGATTTAACCGTGTTACGTCAAACATTGGCGCATATGGTGGAAAAGCTGGCCTATGAGCTGCGCTCAAAGCAAAAGCTGACAGGCTGTGTCAGTGTAAAAATACGCTATTCCAATTTCGATACCCACAGCATGCAGCAGCAACTGCCTTATACTGCTTTTGACCACCTCTTGTTGGATAAAGTGAATGCTTTGTTCGATCGCTTATATAGTCGACGTATGCTGATACGGCTTATAGGAGTGCGATTTAGCCATCTGGTGGGAGGGGCTCAGCAGTTGAATCTGTTTGAAGATACTCCCGAAATGGCCGATTTATATCAGGCGATGGATAATATACGGCATCGTTATGGGAAATATGCGGTGCAACGGGCAGGTAGTATGCGTATGCAACAGCCGGAAGAATAAAAATAATGGCTTTTGGATTACCTTCTCTTACGATGGATAGGTCCTTTTCTTTTTTTGCTGCTTTGCGGTGAAGGGATATTTCCAATGTTTTTGGAAACGATTTCATTCACACTCATTATTTTCATTCCTTCTTTGATACTCAGCCTGCCACCGGAAAGCTCCATGAGGTTTTGCGAGAGCGTTTCATCACTTACCGTATCGTGGTTCCAGGATAAGTAAAGCTTTTTCATTTGATTGGCAATAGCTTCTACCAATGCATCTTTTTCAGCACCTTCATCATATAAAATGGCTTTATTAACCATGGCAGCAATATTGTGCCCATAATGTCCGTAACGGATATCGTGCTGATTATAAACAATTTTAAAAGGCTTTTTGTGTGCCACTTCGGGTGTGGGAGCAGGGAAAGGGCTATCCACATCCAGTTTATATTTGCTGATAATATGTAGGTGATCCCACAGCTTATGCATATAATCTGAAGAATCTTTTGCCTGAGGGTTCATTTGTGCCATTACACCAACGATATAATGGGCAGCGCGGGTGCGCTTGTCCTTTTCTTCAATGGTGAGCAGCTGTTCAATCATAGCTTGAATATTTCTTCCGTATTCAGAAATAACCAAGGGTTCTCTGGAAGTATTGTATTCCATGTAAAGCGGGTTTAGTCTCCACACAAACTTATGTATGTGCAGATTATCGTTTGTTTCTAACTGCAAAAATAACATAAAAAAACAAATCCGATTCTTGTTTTTGTTAAATACAATGAATTTATGTTTCCTGCATAATTCACCAATTCATTAGCTTATCAATCCAATTTTATCGTAATAGACTTATAATCATTGTATTATGAAATTTTAGTAGTAAGTCAAGAAAGTGCTTATTGAAAAATGAATTTTGATTTAATTTTGGCAATTTTTACATTATGAGTTGTTCGCGGTAGTTTACTAAAGCTTCACAGCTCATACCTGAAAATTCCTCAAAATTAAATTCATGAATTAAGTAGGGGGTATTTATTCTGTTTGAGGCGATTTCTACAGACTGTAAATTTTAATTAATTTTGCATTTCTAAATCTAAAGCGGTCTATGTCAGTTAAGGTTGTTAATGTTACAAAAAAGTACGGCGAACAGAAAGCAGTTGATAATGTTTCTCTTAGCATTCGTCAGGGTGAAATTGTCGGATTACTTGGTCCGAATGGTGCGGGAAAATCCACGCTGATGAAGATATTGAGTTGCTTTATTCCTCCTACTGAGGGGACCGCTTCCGTGATGGGCTTTGATGTGCAGGACCAGCCGCTTGAGGTGCAAAAGCTGTTAGGCTATCTGCCCGAAACAAATCCGCAATATACCGATATGTATATACGCGAGTACCTGTCGTTTGTAGCCGGGATACACCGTCTTGGCAAGCAGGCAAACAAGCGGATTGAAGAAATGATACAGCTTACCGGCTTGCAGCCGGAGATACATAAAAAGATCGGCATGCTGTCCAAAGGCTATAGGCAACGTGTCGGGCTGGCACAAGCGATGTTGCACGACCCGCAAGTGCTTATACTGGATGAGCCTACCTCCGGGCTTGACCCAAACCAGCTGATGGATATCCGAAATGTAATCCTTGAGCTGGGTAAATCCAAAACAGTAATTTTATCCACGCATATCATGCAAGAGGTAGAAGCTCTTTGCGACAGGGTCATCATCATCAATAAAGGACGCATCGTAGCCGATGATACAACCGCAAACCTCACGGCCCTCACCGGAGGGGAGCTTTTAATTGTCGAATTTGATAAGAAGCTGCTCCCAAATCAGTTGAAAAGCCTGCCAAACTTGAAGCGATACAGCCCTTATGAAGGCAAAAGCTGGTTGCTGGAGCCGGTCAAAGGGAAGGATATACGCGCTGATCTAAACCGATGGGCAATGCAACAACAGCTAACGATATTGTCGCTCAGCAAAAAAACATTGAGCATGGAAGAAATATTCCAGCAGCTGACGAAAAAATAAGCATCATATTTATTGTTGTGCATTAAATTATACTACCTTTGCGCCCAATTTACGTTGTGGAAGGATTTGATTGATTGCAACCACTATAAAAAATGCTAAAACAATATTTTAGCCGCACAATCAACCTTCTACCTTAAAATTTGTTTAGTTTATAAAATTTTATATCAATGAGTTATTTATTTACATCGGAATCGGTTTCTGAAGGACATCCTGATAAGGTTTCCGATCAAATTTC
The DNA here is from genome assembly GCA_964509065.1 of uncultured Lentimicrobiaceae bacterium. Classification (GTDB taxonomy): domain Bacteria; phylum Bacteroidota; class Bacteroidia; order Bacteroidales; family F082; genus JALNZU01. The sequence continues at coordinate 2,417 of CAZDWA010000045.1, read as the reverse complement.
CGATGCTATTCTCGATGAAATGCTACGCTTTGACCCCGATTCGAAGGTAGCCGTTGAAACATTGGTGACTACAGGCCTGGCAGTTGTTGCCGGTGAAGTAAAAACCAAAGGATATGTAGATGTACAAACGGTGGTGCGCGATACCATTAACGAGATTGGCTATACCAAAGCCAGCTATCGTTTTGATGGAAACTCTTGCGGTGTCTTATCTGCCATACACGAGCAGTCGGCCGACATCAACCAAGGGGTGGAGCGCCAACACCCGGAGGAGCAAGGTGCCGGTGACCAAGGACTTATGTTTGGATATGCCTGCACAGAAATGGATAACCTCATGCCGATTACGACTGAAGTATCGCATCTTATCTTGCAAGAATTAGCTGCCATTCGTAGAGAAGGCAAACAAATGAATTATCTGGGACCCGATTCGAAATCTCAGGTTACGGTAGAATATGAAGACAGCTGGAAACCGCTTCGAATCGATACAATAGTGGTATCAACCCAGCATGATGACTTTGCCCCTGAGGCGGAAATGCTGGAACGTATTTATGAAGATGTACGTACGATTTTACTTCCTCGTGTAGTAGCAAAGCTTCCAAAGAATGTACAAACACTCTTTGGTGATTATAAGCTTTTCGTCAACCCTACGGGTAAATTTACTATTGGCGGTCCACATGGAGATTCCGGGGTGACAGGTCGAAAAATTATCGTAGATGCCTATGGCGGACGTGGAGCACATGGTGGTGGAGCATTTTCCGGAAAAGATCCGTCAAAAGTTGACCGCTCGGCAGCCTATGCCACACGATATATTGCTAAAAATATTGTGGCGGCAGGAGTAGCAGATGAGGTGCTTGTACAGGTGGCTTATGCCATTGGTGTGGCACAGCCGGTCGGATTTTATGTGAATACCTATGGCACAGCCAAGGTGAAAGATGCACAAGGTAATATCTTAAGCGATGCTGAAATAGCCGCTGCCGTAAAATCGATTTTCGATTTGCGCCCTTATTCCATTATCACACGTTTCGGACTCAAATACCCTATCTTTAAACCTACTGCCTCCTACGGACATTTTGGCCGCGACCACTATCGTGCCGAAGTGGAGCTGTATTATAAAGATGAAGGCAGCCGCGAAGAAACCCATAACGGTCAAAACAGGTATTTCAAAGAAGTAGACTTCTTCGCCTGGGAAAAAACTGATCTCGTCCCCAAAATCCAAAAGTTGTTTGGGTTGGGGTAGATTGAAAATTAGATGTTGAATATGTAGATAGTTGCTTAGATTTATATAGAAAACTTTAAAAAAGATTATTCATTAAGTCAAAGAAATACAGTCAATTACACATTTACCATCACTTTTTTAAGTTTTTTCTTGCATTTTAAGATAAAAACATCCTATTTTAGCCGCTTGAAATAATGCATATGACGAATTATACTACTTCCTACTTTTATTTTTATTTTGGTTTATTGCCGAAAGGGTAGGATACTGCTTATATGTAAAAAAGAATTTGCTAATGAATCCCGCCCTTTGAAAGGCGGGATTTTTTTTTGAATGAATGTATGAAACAGATATTAATTCAAGGCATAGAAGGCTCGAACCACCATATGGCGGTGAAGGAATATTTTGCTGCGGAAGCAGTGCAACTTATCCCATGTAACAGCTTTAAGGAGCTGTTTGATAAATTGATGACAAATGCGGATTTGCTTGGAATGGCAGCAATGGAAAACACGCTTGCCGGCAGTTTGCTTTCAAATTATGATTTGTTACACCATAGCAGACTTCAAATTATTGGAGAACATAAAATGCATATCAGTCATCATTTGATGGCATTGCCCGGACAAAAATTGACTGATCTAAAAGAAGTACATTCGCATCCGATGGCATTGGCGCAATGTGAAGATTTTCTGCAGCAGCATCCTTTTTTACAGCAAATCGTAAGTGAAGATACTGCCTTGAGTGCCAAACAGATTGCTATGCAGCAAAAGAAAGGAATTGCGGCAATTGCCGGCAATAAAGCAGCTGAAATGTATGATTTGGAAATTATTGCGCCATTTATTGAGTCCAACCCCCATAATTTTACCCGATTTCTGTTGATTGGCAATAGGGAAAAGAACAAAGTTGAAGCATTTGACAAAAGCTCGATTGTCTTTTCGCTGGCTCATAAGGTTGGCAGCTTGGCAGATATATTACAAACTATTGCCGTACATCAAATTAATCTCACGAAAATTCAATCCTTGCCTATAATTGGAAAGGCATGGGAATATTTATTTTATGTCGACTTGGCCTTTGAAGACCACCAAAGCTATTACAAAGCATTGGAGGCGATGCGTCCTTTATGCAATTCATTGGAAACTTTGGGAGAATACCAAAGCTTTGAATCACGTAAATTATCAACTACAAACACGAAAACTATTTAATACCATAT
>CAZDWA010000044.1:0-18884 GCA_964509065.1 uncultured Lentimicrobiaceae bacterium | reverse complement strand
ACTTGGTAGAGTAACATTGCATGATGTTTTTCATCCGCAAACAAATGAACTTATCATTGCCGCCGGTCAAGAAATCGATGAAGATATTGCCAAAATTATTGAAGAATCACCAATTGAAGATGTGGAGATTCGTTCAGTACTTACCTGTGAATCAAAGCATGGTGTTTGTGCAAATTGTTACGGACGTAATCTTGCATCCGGGCAATTGGTACAAAAAGGTGAGGCAGTTGGTGTAATTGCTGCACAATCTATTGGTGAGCCGGGAACACAGTTAACATTGCGTACGTTCCACGTTGGAGGTACGGCATCAAACGTTTCCATTGCATCAAAGATTGAAGCAAAGTACGACGGAATAGTTGAAATTGACGAGCTGCGATCAGTTCCCGTTTCAAAAGGTGGAAAAGATTACTTTATAGTTATCGGACGCTCCGCCGAATTTAAAATCCTGGATAAACAAACCGGTATTGTACTCACAACAAGTAATATTCCATACGGAGCTAATTTGTATGTAAATAGTGGAGATACAGTAACAAAAGGTTTTCATGTCAGTGATTGGGATCCATACAATGCGGTAATACTTTCTGAGTATGACGGTAAGATTTCATTTGAAAACATTGTAGAAAATGTGACATATAAAATCGAATCCGACGAGCAAACCGGCTATAAAGAAAAAGTAGTTATTGAAAGTCGTATCAAATCTAAGAACCCGATTATCAAGATTTTAGATAAGGATAATGTAGTTATTAAAACATACGACATTCCGGTTGGAGCCCACATTATTGTTGATGAAGGTTCTAAAATTACTGCAGGAAGTATGTTGGTAAAAATTCCACGTGCCATTGGAAAGTCCGGTGACATTACAGGAGGTCTTCCCAGAGTAACGGAATTATTTGAAGCACGTAACCCCTCTGAGCCGGCAGTAGTATCTGAAATTGACGGTGTTGTATCGTTTGGTAAAAAGCTTAAGAGAGGTAACCGAGAAGTAATTATTACTTCAAAAACCGGTGAAGAGAAGAGTTATCTGATTGCTACATCAAAGCAAATTCTGGCACAAGAAAATGACTTTGTAAAAGCAGGAACACCACTTTCTGAAGGTGCAATGACACCGGCCGACATCCTTGCGATTAAAGGACCCATGAAAGTACAAGAGTACATCGTAAATGAGGTACAAGAGGTATATCGACTGCAAGGTGTAAAGATTAATGACAAGCATTTTGAAGTAATTGTACGTCAAATGATGCGGAAGGTAGCAGTTGAAGATCCGGGTGATACAAAGTTCTTAGAAGGTGAATTAGTACATAAGATTGAATTCCAAGAAGAAAATGATGAAATCTTCGGTAAAAAAGTAGTTACCGATCCGGGTGATTCAGAAATACTTCATAAAGGTGAAATTATTACTGCCCGAAAGCTTCGAGACGAAAACTCACTACTCAAACGAAAAGATAAAGCGCTGGTTGAAGCACGCGAAGCAAAACCTGCTACTGCGTTCCAAATACTTCAAGGTATTACAAGAGCATCGCTACAAACAAATAGCTTTATTTCGGCAGCATCCTTCCAGGAAACAACAAAAGTGCTTACACAAGCATCAATTAATGCCAAATCGGATAGCCTCATAGGCTTGAAAGAAAATGTGATTGTAGGACATAAAATACCTGCAGGAACAGGATTGGTTGAATATGATGACCTTATTGTAGGTTCAAGAGCCGAGTATGATGCCGTGATGGAAGCAACTTCCAAGTCGCTTTCAGTTGGACAAGAGAAATACAAATAATAATTAAGGCTCAGTGTAAATACTGAGCCTGTTTTTTAAAAATATTAGATAGAATGAGCGAAAAGAAAAATCAAATTAATATTGAATTGAGTGAAGAAATTGCAGAAGGGATTTATTCAAACTTGGCAATTATTACCCACTCTCAATCAGAGTTTGTAGTTGATTTTGTAAAGCTTATGCCCGGAGTACAGAAAGCGAAAGTAAAGTCGAGAATTATTCTTACTCCTCAGCATGCAAAACGTTTGTATAAGGCATTAGCTGATAATATTAAAAAGTTTGAATCAATGCATGGGTCAATTAAAGACTCCGGTGGAGATGGTTTACCCCCATTTTCAATGGGCGGACCTACTGCACAAGCTTAAAAATATAAAAGGAGGCAAAACCTCCTTTTTTTATGCCCTAAACTTCTTTCACTTCAACATTCTCAGCCAAATATACTAAATAAGCTTCGACAGGTAAAGTTTCGAAACCAGCAACTTCTTCTTTATAGTTTTCTAATTGAGCGAGATGATCCGGACTAAAAGCACCCGTTTTAAAATCAAGCAAGACAATACGGTCAGCAAAACGATTTATTCGGTCTATACGCAAGATAGTGCCATTATTTGCCAATAGTTCAACTTCTCTACCTGAATTATTACCGGATTCAAAGCATGCATATACAGCAGGATAGTTAGCTAAGTTCTCGAAAAACGACTTCAGCATCAATAAATCATCGGATGAAATACGATTTAGAAGTCGATATTGGTTTAAAACTGATTCTACAGCATCAAAATCCTGAATATCTGCTAAACATTCATGGATTGCGGTGCCACGCTGACCCGGGTTTTCCTTATCAATATCCGGCAGTTCAAATTGAGCAGTTTTAACTTTAAGACTACGATACCAATCAGGGTTTAAGCCCGAGAAAGTACTGTCAATCACTTCTTCTGTGAGAATTTCTCGCAGATTGTTTTGTGCGGTGCCAAATGTATACACTTTCTGTTCCTCTTTCCATAAACCTAAATTATTCAAATAGTCTTTGAAAAAGATCGGCAATTTGAAATTATTTTTTCCGGTTGACTCTGGTTGTTTAGTCAATATATACAACTGCTTTTCAGCCCGTGTCAAGACAACGTATAATCTATTGATTATATCTAGTTTACGATTTTCTTGATTCTTTTCTACATATTCTTCGAAAGGAGTATTTTTCAAATCGGCTGTAACTTTCAGTAAACCGGTTTTTAGATTTTCAACAGCATAATCACCAAAATCAATCCATTGTCGCTCGCTGAAGCGACTACTTAATTCACTATCCGCATAGGGGTAAATAACAACCGGAAACTCTAAGCCCTTAGCCTTGTGAATTGTCATAATGCGAATCGCATCGGTATTCTCGGGCAGCACCAATGAGCTGTTTACCAAGCGACTATCCCAGTATGCAATAAATTCGGCAATACCTGAACCGTTCTTTTGACTGAAACGATAAACTTCTTCCAAAAAAGCAATGATATACGGATCAGGTTGAGTATCAAATTTAAAATTGGCAACACATCGACTAACTGCATCATACACATCCAGCCCTTCTAATGCAGTAAAATCAATACCTGAATAATCGCGCACAAATGCAGCTTGGTTTTCTTTTGCTTGCTCGCTAAGCTGAATTAGTACATCACTAAGCGCTCCATTTTTGTCTTGCACATCTTTAAACGAAAGCAATAAATCAAGAAACAGCAAATAATTGGATGTATCTTCCGGAAAAACCAATAAACGCAACAAGCTTAAAATAAATCTGATTTTTGATGAAGCCGCCAATAAAAGTGAATCGGAAGAAACGACAGGGATATCGTTATTACTTAATTCTAAAGCAATGGTATTTCCTTCTGCTTTTGTCGAAGTAAGTATGGCAATATCTTTTAACTTAAATCCATCTTGTGTTGTTAAGGTGTTAACCAATTCCAACACCTGTGTATTCGTGCCCTCATCATATGGCACCTTTTCGTTGGATAGAAATTGAATTTGTACATAGCCTCCATTATGCAGTGGCAAGTATTCTTGTGTATGCCCCTTAAAAATACGTTGCAAATCTTCGGATAGAAAATTGTCCTTCAAAAACTTAAAAAAGTTATTATTAAAATCTACAATTTCCTTTTCTGAGCGATAATTTGTTGTCAAATTAAATTCTTTGTATGCCGCTATTAAAGTTTGTTCCCAGTTTTGGTCGTGAGGCAAGCCGGTTGTATGATGTATTTTTGGAAGTTTTACAAATTGTTCAACCTCCCCTCCCCTAAAGCGATAAATTGCTTGTTTGGCATCTCCAACAATCAGATTCATATTTCTACTTGCCAATGAGTTGTCAACAAGAGGAAGGAAATTTTGCCATTGCAAAATAGAAGTATCCTGAAATTCATCAATTAAAAAATGATGATATTTTTCGCCAATTCGTTCATAAATAAAGGGTATTGCAGTTTCTGAAACTAATTCGGCAATGCGTTTATTAAATTCCGATATATGAATTATTTGGTCTTCAGAGATAATCCCCTCTGAAATTTCACGAATTGCCTCCATGAGTTGTAAAACATACAGTTGTGACAATAAAATCTTATAAAAATTATAGATTTTAAAGTCATTAGAATAAAAATCACCTAGATGAACTCGATGTGGCTCCACCGCATCTTCAATTCTTTGACCACTTGCGCCCAGTTTATTTTTCTTAGCAACAGCAAATAATCCGTGTTCCCCGTTTAGCCATTTGATAAAAGTACTACCCTTAAAGGCATTTTTAATATCTTTTTTAAATAGTTCTTTTATCCTAGGACCAACACCTCTTGTCCCTCCTATCATATCCGTCAGTTCAATGCCTTCACCCTTAAACAGTTGAATTATTGTAGCAGCTCTTTTGGATAACTGATTTTCTTTTTCTTGAATATAGGATTGCAAAAAACCTTCAACTACGCTGAAATCTTCCTCAGAAAGGATGTCTCCTGCACCGTAGAATGAATGTTCTTTATGCAATTCAGTGATAAAAGTATTAATTTCACTGTCAACATTCCAGCCTTCATCCTGATTCATTCTGGTAAAAATCCAATCCATCATCAAATTAGTAATTCTTGGGTCTTCTCCAATTTTGGATATAAGTTCTTGATGTATCAGTGAGGCAATATGCTTGTCGTCCAACTCGGGTTCAAATCGTGAAGGGAGGTTCAAATCACGTGCAAAGCTTCGAATTATTTTATATACAAACGAATCAATTGTGGAAACAGCAAAATCATTGTAATTATGTAGTAATGAGCGAAATACATTTCCGGAATTTTCATAAATTTCCGTTCCCTCAAGTTGAAAACGGTTAATTAAATTTTCAACTAAATTTACTATATGCGGAAGCTCCCTAGTACGCGGATTTGATAAATCAGCCAATGAATTCACAATGCGTCATTTCATTTGCTGCTTTATTTGTAAAAGTAACAGCAAGTATATGTCGATACTTGGATGGGTTTCTTAAAACCAAACCAAGATACTCCAAAACCAAGGTGTATGTTTTGCCTGAGCCGGCTGAAGATTTGTATACTTTTAATACCATTAAACTTATTGTTTTATTATGGTTTTTGCTGCTTTCCGCGAACCACTTCGTACTTGCATAAAATAAATACCGGCCGGCAATTCTGCCGGGAGTTGTACTGAATAGCTTTGTTGCAAGTTATCTGTTGAATTGATTCTTGTTTGAAATACTACACGACCATCAGTTCCATTTACTAAAATTTCAATATCCCTTTCATTATCATCAAGTTGAATAGTCAAGCTTTGCTGAAATGGATTTGGATACACATTGAATTCAATAAATTTCGCTTCATTTTGAATACCCACTGTCAAGTCACGTATTGAATCTTTATAAATTACCGTAACGCCTGTATAAGGGTCGTCCATAACGCTGAGCAGTGGAATTTTTTCATTTTTTGCCAACCATTTATACTCCATATATGACCGACTGACAGCATATCCTTGCCCTAAGGTATCCAAATAAAGGCTGTCAACTTCTTTAACATATGATTTAACGCGTAGCACTTCAAATGTGCCATAGGGTGTTGTCAAACTTCCCCATCCATCTACTTCATTTTCTCGATGTCTGTCAATGGAAAGGTACCCCATATCGGGCAATGAAAATTCAAGGTCCGCATCAGATTCGAAGCTGTTACCGTAGCTTAATGGGAATTTATAAATTATATCGGCTGAGCTGAAACGTAATGGCAAAGGGATATCTTGGATGATTACTCCATAACCGTAATCGCTATATGCATCTGCACTTTTCTTTATAAACTGATATGCTCGGCTGATAGGCAAATCAGGAAATAGCTCAAGCGCATTAAAATCAATTACCAGGTTTGCAGTTGTCATAAATGAAGGCCAGAACACTATGGGCGTTTGTGTTACCGTTTTAAACGTATCTAAGCGTTGAATTATAGGCTCCAAAGCCGAAAAATCCCAGCTAAAGTTTTCACCGGTCGTTTGAAAGTCAAAGCCTTCTGCTTCTGTGATAATACTTGTACGGACTGTATCATTTGCAGAGGGCATATCCTGCTGATTAATAACAATCTGAGAAAATGAATTGTTGACAATTCCCCAAAAAAGGATGATTATCAAAAGTGTAACACGATATTTCATGGTATTTAATGTATTTGTTGTTTTCGTCTTCTAAATATTTCTGCGAATTTATTAAACTCTTGCCGGAAAGAAAATCCAATTCCTTGCGTATAAGGGGCATATCTGTCAAATGCGGAAGAAAGCATCAGGTTGCTGGCATTTGAATGGTTAAAAGCTTTCAGCTGCAGCCTTCCGTCTTGCGTCAGTCTTACGCTTACATCAAAATCACCCACAATATTACTTGCATTTTGTGTTGCATTCCGATTATTTATCACTCCAAAGTTTCCATCAATGGTAACTCTGTCATTAAATAACTGTGTAGAAAGTGCCACTTCCAGTTCTTCACTCGTGAGTTGATCGCCGGGACGATAATGCAAGCCAATATCAAAATCCTTGCTAATTTGTGAGAGCCAATTACTAAGTTGACCGGAGAGCATATCGAGCGAAGTAGACCCAATAGAAATATTATCTATTGCAGAGGCACTAAAGCTTCCTAGCATCAACAACGATATCATTTGTTGTGTCATCATCGCATCATTTGTTGTGTCAATTACACTAAAAAGCAATTGTTCCAACTGAGAATCAGCCCCCGGTAGATGGAAGCTAAAACGTATATCGGGGTTAAACAGCTGATTTGTTAAATGGATAATACAATCCACATTAATTCGATTACGGAGGCTGGAAGTACTGTCAATTCCTAAACCTGAAACCGAAGCTTTCACCTTGTACACACCGGTTACATCAATCTCGGCATCATAAGGATCGCCCGCCCAGCTTATTGTACCGCCTTGTACCAGTTCAAACTTCTTTTTTATAAGATTTTCAAAAGAAAAGTTAAACTGACCATTTTCGACAACATAATCTCCTTTTAATGCAAAATCGCCGGACTCATCCACCGTCATGCTAATATCACCATTGCCGCGCGCTTCCAGAGTTCCCATATCATAAGGCAGATAAATCTGCAACGAAGCATCGGGTGTTACCTCAGTCTCAAGATTAATCATAAAGCCTTCCTTGGCAGCTCTTCCATGAGGCACATATTCTTCCGAATCATAGCCCATATTAAAGCGTTCCACAAAATGAATATAATCGTTTGTACCAATGGTTCCTATTGTATTTAACGGGATTACAATATTTGTTCCGCGCCGGCTAACAGCATTGATATTCATATTAATATTGTCTAATGGTCCCTGAATTACAATATTTCCGGAGATAACGGCAGTACCATAAAACATATCATTATGTTGCAAACCGGTATTTAAGGCAATTAGATTATTTGGTTTTATACGGATATCAAATACAAAATCGCGCAAATAGTTACTGTTAATCATCCCATCTACAATGCCTGCATTACCCAAAGAATCATATAAAATCAGATTGTCAACAAAAATCTTCTTTGGCTCAATTCGAAAAGTATGTTGGGTAGAATAAGTGGTGTTCAGATAATCAATTCTAAAGCTTGTTCGATAAAGACTAAGTTCACCAACTATTTCAGGTTTCAAAAAGTTCCCGGCAATTTTAAACTCACCGGAAGCAACACCTTCAATCTTACTGAGAATATCTTCAAGAAATTGATTAAGTATTCTCAATTTAAAGTTATCAAGGCTCAGGGTTAAATCAAGCTGATCATCCTGTTTATCAGGATAATAAAAACCACGAAGATGCAGCATTTTACTTAGTGCCACGTTCCCTTCATTGATAATTTGCGCATTTAAATATATGGAGCCGTCATTTTGATTTGATGAGCTTATAAGGCGGGCTTCACCCAGTTTTTCTTTATTAAAGAAAAAATCAGAAATGTGTAAGTTAGATGCAAAATCCGGACTTTCTGAAAGATTGGCCAGCACAAGTTCGCCATTAATAATCCCATCTAAATCAATACCTTGAGGGCGTGTAATCACATCAAAAGCAGATAAATCCCAATTATTAAATACCATTTGCAATGAGTCCTTTTCATAAATGGGGATATTCCCTTCCATATTTAGATTTCCTCCCCCAAACTTAAAGTTGAAGTTTTCTAATTTTGTATACTCTTTAGTGAAATAAATTCGATTATCCTTTTGAAGTTCAAGCACAGAGTCATTTATAATTACATCGGCTTTTTTAATTCTCAAAACCGCCAAATCCTCTGCAGCATAATGATAAAAACCATTTATCAGCCCTTTATTACGAGGTTTTGCCTTATGGTTATTCCAGTTTAAGCCAAACAATACACTATCGCTATGCATTTGCACCATGAGAATTGGATCATCCATTCCAAAACTCGTTGTATCATCTTCCGTTCCTTCAAAAAAGTGAATTCGTTGCATTTCCAATTTTAGGCTAGCCAAATCAAAATCACTTTTTGCAACCAAATAAGGTTTAAGGAATTTAACACCGGAATAATCCAGCCAATCAGCATAAAAAGTAGCTTGAAGCTGCTGATGTCGAGCAGTAAAAGCACCCGAAAAATAAGTTCCTTCGGCAATCGTTAGCCCCAAATTCAATAAACGCGAAAGTGGTTCAGTATCTTTAAGGGTAAGATTAAAATAAAAGTCCTGATTCCCAAAGTTGACCAATTCATTTTCTGAAACTGCATCGGTAGAAATATAATGTTGTAGATAAAGCTTCAAATCCGGGAGCATATTTTCCAAATCATACATGCCGGCAAGTTCAAAATCGAAAAAATCACTGTTTAAAAAGAGCTTACGCCTTAGGATTGGGTCTTCTATAATTTGAAGTGAGAGTTTATCGATATTATATGCATCTCTGCTGTCGGTGTAAGTCGTATTTTTCAGTTCAACTTTTCCTAAAAAGCTATCCAAGTCAAATCCGGTAAATTGAGCTGTAAACTTTGTTTGGAGCTGCATGAGTGTATCTTCATCCATCAAACCTAATTCGAATAGATCAAGATGGTGTATATCGCAAATAAAATCAAAGTCTGAACGGTTTTCCCTAAAATCGGCAAGTCCCTCAAAATCAAGCTTCAGCTTTTCATCATCAACAGCAAAAGCCCCATTAAACTGTTGACTGCTAAGGTTTCCATTAATGTGAATATCATGAAAAACATTATCAAAAAGTCCAATTGAAAAGACATTTCCTTTCACATCAGCTTGTGCCGTTTCAAAATTATAACCGCTTCCATCAACCTGCAAAGCAAGTGACAAATTACCAATTATCTTTTCTTCATGGATTAATTTCCCAAGTTGAAGCTGCTTTGTTTCAAAACCACCCTTATAAATCACTTTTCTAGAGATAGGATGTGTACGAACAATCAAGTCGGTATTCAAATCACCCAAGTCGGTATGAATATTAGCTCTTGCCAAAAAATCATTATAAGTGCCACGAAATAAGCCATTAAGCTCTATAATACCGGGATCGGCAATTTCTTCCGGCAACGGAATATTTTGCTCTTCTATTGGTATTCGAAACTGGCGTAAATCAGCTAAAGTGGTTCTCATACGGTTCACTCCCAAGTAAATATCTGTCGTATAAAACTCAGGCAAGCCATTCATGCTTAAATTTCCCAGAAACTTTGTATCATCCCCATAGCTGAATGAAAAGTTGTGCAATGAAAAATTACTTACGACCCCATCAAAATCACCGGAAAAATTAATCAGATTTGGCATTTCATTCATAACACCGGCAAATGGTGCTATATCGGCTAATTGCAAGCTACTTGGTCCAAATTCGGCTTTTAAGCGTACTTCGTCAATGAAATTATTAAACGATTTACTTCCTTCAAACAGCATATCTAAATCAAGATGCAAATATGAGTTGGCAGTTTCTATCAAAAGGTTTTGAGTGTGAAGTCCATCCGCTAGTAGTTGCATCTCCGCTTTTACACGCTTTAGCTCAAAACCACTTTTTTCTTTTGCCGACAAATGGCGTACTGCTGCGAAAATACCTTCCTCATTAATATTTAAATCGGAAGCTTCTAAGTTAATATCGGATACCTCAATAGCCGAATAATCCATACCTTCCTCATACCCACCGGCATAAGGCTCATCAATATATGCAAAATTCGCGTTTTTAAGTATGAGTTTTGATATATGAATTGGATATGATTTTGATTCTGAAGGCAGTTCCTCTGAATCAGATGCAAAATAATCAGCAATAAACTCATAATTAAAATCATCTTCACCATCATAGCGAATCAAACGTACATCAAGATTTTCCAGATTTATACTTTTAAGTGATAATCCTTTACCAAAATCATAATTTAAGGGCTGCACATTTACTTTATCAGTATGCAGCATTAGCTTTTCGTGGCGGTCATATATTGTTAAATCAATCAAGTTGATAGAAAGGTCGGTATGCAGATAAAACCCATTTAAAGTGATTTTTGTATCCATTTCGGATGAAAGATAAGTGGCAAGCAACCGTGCTGCAAAGGTTTGTATAACAGGGTCACGTAGCGATGCATAAAAACTCAACAGCAATGCCAATAAGGCAGTTACTGTAAGCAATATCCCTTGCAAAAGCTTTTTTTTAATATTTTTGTGCACCTTATCTTATCAAATGAGTATTTATATCTTAGGCATTGAATCTTCTTGCGACGACACCTCAGCAGCTGTACTTGACGGGACACGGTTGTTATCTAATGTAACAGCAGGCCAAGAAGTACACCGTAAATACGGTGGTGTAGTTCCCGAGCTTGCATCCCGAGCCCATCAACAAAACATCATACCGGTAATTGATACCGCGCTTAAAGAAGCAAAAATAAACAAAAATCAGTTGAAAATTATTGCTTTTACACGTGGTCCCGGTCTTTTAGGTTCATTATTGGTAGGCAGCTCATTTGCAAAAGCATTTGCACTGGCTAACAATAGCTTACTCATTGATGTCGATCATATGGATGCCCATGTGCTCGCACACTTTATCCAAACTCAAGATACAAAAAAGATACCAAGTTTTCCATTTTTATGCTTGACGGTTTCCGGTGGACATACTCAAATAGTTAAAGTCAACGATTATTTCGATATGGAAATTGTTGGAAAGACCATTGATGACGCTGCCGGAGAAGCCTTTGACAAAGCCGCTAAGATTATGGGACTCCCCTATCCAGGCGGTCCGCTAATCGATGCACTAGCTAAAGAAGGCAATGCCGATAAATTTAAGTTTTCCGAGCCCAGAATAGCTGCCTTAGATTATAGCTTTAGTGGATTAAAAACCAGTTTTCTGTATTTTATTCGAGATAATCTCAAGCTAAATCCCAATTTCATCGAAGAAAATAAAGCTGATTTGGCTGCCTCTATTCAAAAAAGCATTATTTCAGTTTTAATGAAAAAACTAAAGATTGCTGCAAAACAATATGACATTCGGCAAATTGCCATTGCCGGAGGTGTTTCTGCTAACAGTGGTTTAAGAACTAGTATACATGAAGCAGCCGAAGAACTTGATTGGGAAGTGTTTATACCAGCTTTTGAGTTTACTACCGATAATGCCGCCATGGTTGCGGTAGCAGGATATTTTAAATACTTACGAAATGAATTTGCTGCACAAAACCTTACACCCTATACGCGTCTTTCAGCAAAATAAACACGAACAATATAATTTATGAACTGGAAACAACTTTTGTCTGCAAAACGTGTATCATCCTCTTCCGGCACAACAGATATCCGTAGTCAATTTCAACGTGATTATGACCGGATTATATTTTCAAGTCCATTTCGCAGGCTACAAAACAAAACTCAGGTATTTCCTTTACCCGGAAGTGTATTTGTCCATAACCGACTTACGCACAGCCTTGAAGTTGCCAGCGTTGGTCGCTCTCTTGCAAATAATGTCTCAAAACAATTGCAGCAGCGCCATGATATTGACACAGAAACAAAAGACAATCTGAACGAGCTGGGCTCTATTGTTTCGGCAGCCTGCCTGGCTCATGATTTGGGTAATCCTCCTTTTGGGCATTCCGGTGAAAAAGCTATATCCCAATATTTTACCGTAGGCAACGGAAAAGCGTTACAAAGCCGGGTTTCACCGGAGCAATGGACAGATTTAAAGGAGTTTGAAGGGAATGCAAATGCATTTCGCATATTGACTCATCAGTTTCAAGGCAGACGAAAAGGAGGATTTGCACTTACAAATGCGACATTGGCTTCCTTGGTAAAATATCCATATTCTTCATCCACACGAGGAGACAGAAAAAAATATGGGTTTTTCTATTCAGAAATTGAAGCCTTTCATGAATTAGCTTACGCATGCGGCTTACCATTAATTGATGAGGCAAATATGATTTTTGCGCGTCATCCCTTGGTGTATTTAGTGGAGGCGGCCGATGATATCAGCTATCTGATAATGGATATTGAAGATGCACACAAGCTTAGCATACTTTCAACCGAAAAAACCGAATTTTTGCTACGAAGCTTTTTTCAAACAGCACATCATAAATCGCAACTGGCATATATTGATAAAATGTATGCAGAAGTAACCGATATTAATGAGCGGATTGGGTTTTTGCGAGCTATGGTAATAAACCTACTCGTTCAAGAAGTAACCGAAAGCTTTCATTCTCATTATGAGGATATTATGCAAGGCAGCTTCAAAAATAGTTTGGTAGAAGCTTTAGACAAAGAATATACAAAGGCTTTTGATATCTGCCGATCGGTTTCTGTAGAACAGATATATAATCATGCTTCGGTAATTAAGATTGAGCTAGCAGGCTTTAGCATATTAGGTAGTTTAATGGATGTATTTATTGAAGCCGTACTTGAACCGAAAAAAGCATACCACAAAAAGCTTATTTCACTTATACCGAAACAGTTTACGCCAAATTCGGACGATATGTACAGCAAATTACAATCTGTTATTGACTTCATTTCGGGGATGACCGATTTATATGCACTTGAGCTGTATCAAGATTTAAAAGGTTTTGCCAAATAACAGTTTCAAATTTGTTTTTCAAAATAAAAACAACAGCCATGGGAAGTTTGCAATTTTTTCCGGATTTGGAATTGAATGGGTTCGAAGTTTACCACATTCATCAGCCTGATGATTACGAAGGCAAGCTTATATGTAGTTTAATTCGCAAGAAAAGGCAAAACCGAAAGGCACATGCAGCCCTACATATACATGGATTCAACGATTATTTCTTCCACAGCCATCTTTCCGATGTATTTGAACAACATGATATTGAACTATACGGATTGGATTTACGAAAATCGGGCAGAGCATATTTAGACCATCAAACCTTCAATGGACTAACTGATATTTCTGAATATCTGGAAGATATTTATGCTGCTTTACAACTTATCCGGCAAGAAGGTGCCAGTCATATTTTGCTTATGGGGCATTCACTTGGAGGCTTGGCAGTGAGTATATTCGCCGCAAAATATACAAACACTCAATTATTTGATAGTGTCTTTTTAAACAGTCCGTTTTTCGAACATAAAAAAGACATTATCACAAAGAAAATCTTAATACCTGTTGTTACGACCGTTGCCTCAATCTTTCCAAATATCCGCATACCGGGAGGCTTTTCAAAGTTTTATGGACCCAGCCTGCATTCAAGCGAATTTGGAGAATGGGATTACAATTTAAGTTTTAAACCACACAAATCACCTATGGTTAAGGCTTCATGGATTAAAGCCGTGCATCAAGCACAAAATACGGTCAGAAAGGGCATTCACATTCAGGAGCCGGTATTGGTTATGTACCCTTCAAAAACTGTTAGTGGTTTCCGATGGAAAGAAGCGTTTCAGACAGGGGATGCTATTATTAATGTCCAAGACATCCGCAAAAGAATTCCTGATTTACATGCTCCAAAATCAATTATAGAGATTGACGATGGCAAGCACGATTTATTTTTATCTGTAGAACATGTCCGACAAACAGTTTTAACCCACCTTTTTGATTGGCATCGAAAAGTAAATGACTAAAACACTTTATAAGTAAAAAGGGCAGCCAAATCTGACTGCCCATTTTGTATTATTCTGCATCCATAAATGGATATCTATAATCCTTTGGAGGATTAAAGTTTTCTTTTATCGTGCGAGGAGATACCCAGCGCAGCAGGTTTAGGTATGAACCGGATTTATCGTTCGTACCCGATCCTCTGGCACCGCCAAAGGGTTGCTGACCAACAACTGCACCGGTAGGCTTATCATTAATATAATAATTACCTGCCGCATGTCTCAAAGCCTTGTTTGCTTCTTCAACAGCATAGCGGTCTTGCGCAAATACAGCACCAGTCAACGCATATGGTGATGTGGAATCTACCAGCTTAAGTGTTTCGCACCATTTGTCTTCTTTGTACACATAAATAGTGAGTACGGGACCAAACAATTCTTCACACATGGTAACATATTTCGGATCGTCTACACGGAAAACAGTAGGTTCAATGAAGTAACCTTTTGATTTATCATAATTTCCACCAAAAATAAGCTCTACAGTCGAATCTTTTTTCGCATTATCAATATAGGTTGACAATTTATCAAAGGAAGCTTCATCGATTACTGCACTAACAAAGTTTCTAAAATCTTCTACCGGTCCCATTTTAATGGTTTTCAGGTCTTCAATCATAAATTGTTTTACCTCAGGCCATAATGTATCCGGGATATATGCTCTGGAAGCAGCCGAACATTTTTGTCCTTGATATTCAAATGCTCCACGGACTAATGCAGTGGCAAGTGCTTTGGTATCTGCGGTTTTATGTGCAACAACAAAGTCTTTTCCTCCGGTTTCTCCAACAATTTTAGGATAGGTTTTGTGAATTGATATATTATCTCCAATTGTCTTCCAAAGTTTATTAAATACTTCAGTAGAACCGGTATAATGGAGTCCGGCAAAATCAGGATGTGAAGTGGTTACTTTTCCAGCGGCAGGTCCCGGAACAAACATCAGGTTAATTACTCCATCAGGCAGGCCTGCTTCCTCAAATATCTCCATGATGATGCGAGCAGCATATACTTGTGAGTTGGAGGATTTCCAAACAACCACATTACCCATCATCGCCGGGGCTGAAGGCAGATTTCCGGCAATTGCAGTAAAGTTAAAAGGAGTAAGTGCATATATAAAACCTTCTAACGGTCTATATTCCAATCTATTCCAGATTCCAAAATCAGAAATCGGCTGTTCATTATATATTTGAGTCATATAATAAACATTAAAGCGCAAGAAGTCAGCAAATTCACATGCACTATCAATTTCAGCCTGGAATATTGTTTTTGACTGCCCAAGCATGGTGGCAGCATTTATTTTCGCTCTATAAGGTCCGCTGATAAGGTCGGCAGCCTTCAAAAAGATAGCCGCACGGTCTTGCCAGCTAAGGGCTTGCCAGTTTTCACGTGCTGCAAGCGCAGCATCAATAGCCATTTGTACGTGCTCCTCACCACCTTGATAAAAATAACCAAGGGTGTGATTAATATCATGAGGAGGATGAATACGAACTTTTTTGTCCGTCTTGATACGCTTTCCGCCAATCACCATAGGAATTTCTACTTCTTGGCTTCTGAGCTCGTTAAGCATGGCTTTTACTTCTTCACGCTCCGGTGTGCCGGGAGCATAGGATAATACCGGTTCATTATACGGTAGGGGAACTTTGTTGAAATCACTAAACATAATTTAATGCTTTGATTGATATAATTTTTGATTAGTAATAGAATAGTCTAACTGGCTGTAAAATTACAGATTTTTATTGGATTAGACGTAAAAGAAAGCTGTTGATTGTGTGAAGTTTCTCAAAAATTAATTGACTTATGGCAGAATTAATAGTATGTTTGTTACTTATCCAAATTTTTCTTGATATAAATCTAAGTAAAGCCAACTGGCTTTTAGATTTCCAAAAACTACTTTTAAGGTGAAGAATCCTAATACTAATTTTATACTATTTGACAAAGTTTCAATTTCAACAAAAGCACACCAGATACTCACACAGATTTTAGACGAAAATCCGGACATCCATTCCTTGCTAAAAAATGCTGATTCAGATACTGAAGCTATTGAATCAATAAAAAAATGGGTTGAGGAAAAGATTAAGACAAGGCCACAACTCAAATTTTATTTATCAAACAGCGAAAAACACCATGAATTATTTCAACAGTTAAGTTGGAAAGATTACGGCATTTTACGTTTATGGGATTACAACCGGCATGCCGGTAGAGTATTTAAAGACCAGAATTTGAATAATGAATATGTTATTTCCCATCCCATACGTCAGCTTTGGCTCGCCGTAAAATATGGAAAAGGAGGCGCCGAAACCGGGTTTTTTATTGATATGTATAAGTTATTCAGGCAAATAAACGGAAAAGATAAAGCGATTTCCCCAAGTAAAGAGCAGCTTCAACAATGGATGGAGGCACATCATAGTGGTCTTGACCCTGAAATCATTAAAATCCGAGAAGAAAATAAAGAACGCATTATTCGTATCATAATTAAAAAGATGGACCAGGGCGTTTTGCATAGCCGCAGGTATTTTTTTGATGACAATATCAGCGCGGATGAAAAATACAAGCAAGTAACGCAATGGTGGAATGAAAAGAATTTCCACTTACGATTTGCTGTCCGAGACCCAAACACTTTAAATGAATATCTCGATTATTCTTTGAACTTTGAAACAATGCAGGTACTGCAAAAGGCTCATAAACAAGGGATTCCATTTTTTATCAACCTATATTATTTATCACTCTTAATTGTGGGAAGTATCGGCAAATATGCCGGGATAGATCAAGTAATTCGAGATTATATTATTCCAAGCAAAGAATTAGTAGAAGAGTTTGGTTCTATTCAAGCCTGGGAAAAGGAAGATAAAGTTGAAGCAGGAAAGCCAAATGCCGCAGGATGGATACTTCCGGAAGGTCAAAATATTCATCGCCGTTATCCTGAAGTGGCAATATTAATTCCAGATACGATTGGGAGAGCCTGTGGTGGATTATGCGTTAGCTGCCAACGAATGTATGACTTTCAAAATGGCCGATTTAACTTCAATCTCGAAAAGCTTAAGCCAAAAGAAAGCTGGCCCAAAAAACTCAAGCGATTATTGGATTATTTTGAAGAAGACAAATACCTGAAAGACATCCTGATAACAGGAGGTGACGCATTAATGAGCGTGGATAGATCATTGCAAAATATTTTGAATAGCGTATTGGAAATGGCAATTCGAAAGCGGGAAAAGAACAAAGTTTTGGCAGAATCGGAACAGAAAGCTGAAATTAAACGAATCCGCCTAGGAACTCGCCTTCCCGTTTATTTACCACAACGCATTACAGAAGAGCTTTGTACACTTTTAAAGGATTTCAGAATTCGTGCCAAGCAGCATGGAATTGAACAGTTTGTGATACAAACACATTTTCAAACTGCCATGGAAGTTACACCGGAATCGAAAAAAGCGATTGAAATGTTACTGTCAACCGGTTGGCTTATTTCAAATCAATTAGTGTTTACAACCGCAGCCTCGCAACGCGGACATATTTCAACCTTACGTCAAGTGCTGAATGATCTTGGAGTGTTAACATATTATACTTTTTCAGTAAAAGGCTTTAGCGAAAACTACCATAACTTTGCTACAAATGCGCGAATTGTTCAGGAAAAAATTGAAGAAAAGAGTTTAGGGAAAGCAAATAAACAAGCAATACGCGACCTGAAGTCAATGCTTGATGAACCGCAAACACTCAGCAAAGAAGTTCACGCCATCAGAAAAAAATATCAGCTTCCATTTTTAGCAACAGACAGAAATGTATTAAACATGCCCGGAGTAGGTAAAAGCTTGAGCTTTAGAACAATTGGATTGACACGTTTTGGCAGGAGAATATTGGAGTTTGAATATGATACAACACGTGAACACAGCCCTTTAATTGATGAAAACAGGAAAATAGTCATCATTGAAAGTAAGTCTATACACGAATATTTGAATCAGCTTGACGAAATGGGAGAAGATATCAATGATTACTCTTCGATATATGGGTACAGTTGCAGCGAAACCGAAAAATTACCGGAAATCTGGGACTTATCGAAACTGATTTAATACTTATCTTTTAGGCTGATTCCGAGATATCACTACTCAAAAAATGACTCTGCTCCCGGATAATAAAAGCTTTCACGGGCTAGCTCTTCAGAAAATAAATGGTAATCCACAATCGCTGTAGCACACAAGGTATCCTCTTTATCCCACATCTTCACCTCAACAATCGCATGTTTTTCCGGTTGCGATTGAATGACAGCTTCAAAACGGTATGGAGCTAAATGCAGATACGCAGGTTTAATATATTTCACATTCATTTCACTCGTAAATCCGGAGGTTTTGCATAAGACTTGTATTGCCCATGATGCTGTTTCATCCAAGCTCGCTGCTATGATTCCACCATGTAATATGCCATGAAACCCCTGAAAATCAGCCTTCGGACCCCAAATTGACTTTACAGTTTCTCCGTGCAATTCAAATTCCATATTTAATCCAAGTGGATTATGAGGAGCACATCCAAAACAGTTAAACTCTTGGTATTTCAGATAAGGATTTTTAAGTTTTTAGGAGTATCCCACAATCTGTGTAAGTAATTAATCAGGGGGTTCAAAGTCCGGACTT
>CAZDWA010000043.1:0-19449 GCA_964509065.1 uncultured Lentimicrobiaceae bacterium | reverse complement strand
GTAAAGCAAGACCCTCTGATTAAAACTTACACACTTAATGGGATAGTGTCCTTTTTTAAAAGTAAACACTATTCTTTAGGTAATTTGTGATATAGTCCCGTATTCCATCTTCAAGTGATGTAAAATCCTTGTTGTAACCGGTATTTTTTAGCTTTGTCATATCAGCTTCAGTGAAATATTGGTACTTATTGCGAATATCTTCCGGCGTATCCACAAATTCAATGTCTACCACTTTATCCAACACATTGAAGCAAGCTGTGGCAAGGTCAACAAAGCTGCGTGCCTTTCCGGTGCCGAGGTTGTAAATACCTGATTTAACGCCTTGCTGATGCATTAAAAATAAAATTACTTCTGCCACATCTTTAACATACACAAAATCACGTAATTGCTCTCCATCTTTGAAATCATTACGGTGTGAACGGAATAACTTCATACTTCCTTTTTCAATAATCTGTTTATAGGCATGAAATATTACGGAAGCCATGCGTCCTTTGTGGTATTCGTTGGGACCATATACATTAAAAAACTTTAAGCCTGCCCAAAATGGCGGCTGATTTTGTTGCAAAGCCCATTTGTCGAATTCGTTTTTTGAAATGCCGTAAGGATTTAAAGGCTGTAAAGCTTCAACAATTTTATGTGAATCAATATAGCCATGCTCGCCCATGCCATAGGTGGCGGCAGAAGAAGCATAAATAAGCGGAATTTGATGTGTAGTGCACAGCTGCCAGATTGTTTTGGAGTAATTTACATTCAAGCGGTCAAAAATCTCTTTATTAAACTCGGTAGTATCTGTGCGAGCTCCCAAGTGAATGACCCATTTTATGTGTTCCGCATTTTTGGGAAACCAATCAAAAAGCTCATCTCGTTCAACCAGTGCAATATAAGTTTTAGTGATGAAATTGGCTGTTTTTCCTTTAAGCTCGGCTGATTTAAAGTCATCCACCAACACAAGCTGATGGTAGCCCTGATTATTTAAAGCGGAAGCGACCACGCTTCCAATGAATCCCGCTGCTCCTGTTACAACAATCATTTGGATAATTTATATTTTCTACAAAAATACCTTTATTTATAAGAAAACATTCATTTTTTGCAATATGTAACCTAAGTTTAGCCAACAATCCTTAAATTCGCTTTTTAAATTATTAGAATGAATAGTAAAAATACGATCGCTATACGCCTTTACTTTTTAATTAGTGCCTTATTGTTGTCATCCCTGCTTTTTGGACAGCTACGTACCGATTTGAGTCCATATCCTTTGACTAATTTATCTGATATTGAGGTTGTTCATGTAGATTTTGTGATGCCTTATGAAGCAGATATCCCAAAGGATGATGTATCGCCTCCACGTATTGGCACGGCTACACCCGTCAACATTTCAATGGATGACAAGGGCAGTTGGATTGTACTCCCTGCAATGGGGCTGAAAATTTGGACAATTAAACTTTTGGCAGCTGAAAACGATGGTGTAAGTGTTTATTTTGATGCATTTAATCCCGGAAAAGAGGGGCGGTTGTTTGTTTTTGATGATTTGGGAAACAGCTATGGTGCTTTTACTCAATATAGTAACCCAAAAGGCGGTGCATTTGCCATACATCCCATACGTACTAAGGAGCTTGTATTACAATTTGAAACATCAATTAATGCCTCAGATTACAATCTACAAATTAATGAGATTGGTCTATTGTATCCGGGAAAAGGAAGCCTTGGTTTTGGCACTTCCGGTCCATGTCAAGTAAATGTAAACTGTAGTGAAGGACAGAATTATACGCATCAGAAAAGGGGAGTAGTTCGAATTATTGTAAAGCAGGGTGCGGCACAATTTTATTGTAGCGGCTCCTTGATTAACAATACTTTGGCAGATCGAATGCCCTATCTCTTAACAGCAAATCATTGTGGACAAAATTCATCTACTTCAGATTATGCACAATGGCTTTTTACCTTTAATTATGAAAGTGATGACTGTGATAAACCTTCCGAAGAGCCGTTTTTGCAAACAATGAGCGGTGCGGAGCTGATTTCACGTGCAGTAGACGGCACAATAAATGGTTCCGATTTCAAGCTGCTTAAGCTGTTGCAGGATGTCCCCAAAACTTACAATCCATATTATAACGGATGGTCGCGTAATGAAAGTGGTTCCGAAGCCGGAGTAAGTATTCATCATCCTGATGGGGATATTAAAAAAATATCTTCTTTTACAATTCCCACTGCTTCGGCGCATTATGGACACGGAAACAACAACCTCGACGGTATGTATTGGCGAGTTCAATGGGCAGAGACGGAAAATGGGCATGGCGTTACGGAAGGAGGCTCATCCGGCTCTCCTTTATTTGATGAAGAAGGACGCATTATTGGTTTGCTAACCGGTGGAAGCTCCAGCTGTGTAAAGCTTGACAGCCCTGACTTTTATGGAAAATTCAGCTCGGCTTGGGATGAAAATGGTATGAATCCAATCAATCAGCTCCGGCCTTGGCTTGATCCGCTTGGACTTGATCCGCTCACTTTAAGTGGTTTGGGTGCTGATACCATGTTTGTGGAAGCCGATTTTAGCGTTGACAGAAGGGAAATTAGTATTAATCAATATGTAAAATTTGAAAATAACTCCCGTGGTCCGGCGAAGCAGTTTGAGTGGAACTTTCCGGGCGGCAGTCCTTCATCAAGCACCGAAAAGGAGCCTCCATTGATATCTTATGGGCAGTATGGCGATTTTGATGTGAAGCTGATTGTACATGGAACAGACGATTCAGATACCTTGGTGCGAAATAATTATATTGGCGTAAAGCCATATGTATATCCAAATCCCGGACAAAATCGGTTTACGCTTAGCTTTGGAGTTGATATTACTGAGGAGGTGGAAGTTGCCGTGTTTGACACAATGGGGCGTGAAACTGCATGCCGCATTTCACGACAAGGCTCCAAATTGTCATTTGAATTAGACAATCCCGTATCCGGAACTTATATTATTCGAGTTACCGATAAATTGGTGGAAAAAAACTTGAAATTGCTGGTTGTATATTAGCTTAACCTGCTTAATTCATGAATTATGCAGGTTAATTTAGTCTTCATCGCGAAAGCGGGTATAGCTTCTCCATTTTTCAACAAGCTCGTGCATATCTTCCGGTAAATCGGACTCGAAACGCATGGGTTCATTTGTTTGTGGATGTGTGAAAGCCAGCAGTTTGGCATGCAGTGCCTGACGGGGGATGATACGGAAACAATTATCAATAAACTGCTTATACTTGGAAAAAGTCGTACCTTTCAGTATAATGTTTCCGCCATAGCGTTCATCATTGAATAGGGGATGTCCCGCATATTTCATATGCACTCGAATCTGATGGGTGCGCCCCGTTTCCAAGCGACATTCTACCAAACTCACATAGCCGAAGCTTTCAATCAGTTTATAATGTGTTAATGCTTCTTTTCCGTAGCTTCCATCCGCATATACCGCCATTTGTTTGCGGTCTTTGGTGCTGCGGCCTATATGTCCGGTAATGCTGCCTTCAGCAGGCTCGGGAGTACCCCAAACAACTGCCTGATAGCATCTTTCAATCTGATGCTCATAAAATTGACGTGCAAGCTTTGTTTGCGTGAGCTCATCTTTGGCTACTATCAATAAACCGCTGGTGTCTTTATCTATTCGATGAACCAAATAGCCGAAGCCATTTTCAGGAATACTGCTTTTTGAGCGAAGAAAATAGGATGCAAGCGCATTTAAGAGTGTGCCGCTATAATTTCCGTGCCCCGGATGTACCACTATTCCCGCTTGTTTGTTAATGACCATCATGACTTCGTCTTCATAAATTATGTCGAGCGGTATGTCTTGCGGAATTATTTCTACTTCACGTGGGGGATAGCTGAAAACAACGGTAATTACATCTTCGGGCTTTACCTTATAATTTGATTTGATGATTTGATCATTCACCCGAATATTACCTGCTTTAGCGGTTTGTTGAATTTTGTTGCGCGATGCATTTTCAATGCGATTCATTAAAAATTTATCGATGCGCAAAGGGGTTTGCCCTTTATCTACGATGATGCGAAAATGCTCGTAAAGCTCACTGTTTTCTTCAGTGGTTTCATCCAATATGTCATCTGTGAAGTCTTCCATTCGCCTACTTGATAATCAAAACTTTAGATTGATATAATAGGCTTGATTCCGCTTCAACACGTATCAGATATAAACCCGGGCGCAAAAATGAAACATCCATGCTCGATGCCCAGTTTTGCTGCAGCACTTCTCTACCGGTTATATCTAATAATTTGATTTTTTGTGCACGGATAGATTCATCATGGATTTGGAAATAAATCTTTCCTTTAGCCGGATTGGGATAATGGCTGATTACTTCTGTATTTTCTGTTTCATCAACTCCAATCAGCTTGCCTGAGCCGAAGGCGGGGCGCATCATAAGAGCACCGTCTTCCTGGCTTGGTTGCCATGTGCCATCTGTATTTATAAACAGATATTGACTGCTGTTGTTTACCCTGTCAAATCCAATATTCAGATTGCCTTGATCTTTTTTCATCAGCCCGATATAAAACTCTCCACTCAATGGCAGCGGCTGTTCCAGCTCATAGCTTACAAATCCCAATAAATCATCACTAAACTGTGGGCGTTGATTGGGTTTGGTATAAATTATTTCAAATGGTTGTGCGTTACGGCTGTTCCATACCAGCAAATCAAACCGCATATTATTGGTTTGTCCTTTCGTTTTATTAAAAAACATATGAATAGCTTTCAGCGTATCCGGAGTGCTCAAATAAAACTGATAGGCCAAATAGGCGTAGGATGGTTCAAGATTGTATCCTGCTTCGGCAGTGCCGTCATCATATGCGAAATGATTATAAAATCCTTGCGTATAAATCAATGAGTCGGTTAAAGCCGTTGAACCCGAAGCATCGCTTATATAATGTTTGATAGTAAATGATGTAGTGTCTTTATCGGTATCTAATGCAAAAAGGGAAGCTACATCGGGGCAGGCGTGTTTTTTGCCACATCCGCTGCTACAGCTCTGAAAGCCGTATCCAATAAATGGCTCTAGATTGCAATTTCCGCCATCGTACATAAAACTTTGCTCTCCATCACGTTGTTGAACATGATATTCGTACTTAGTATTTAGTGTTTCGGATGTAAGATTCACTATTTTTAACTCCAATGATTCTTTAATTGCATTACTCGGTGCAAAGCGATATTGCTTGTAAGGCATTGATTCATAGCGTTTTAGAAATGATGGAGCACGACTGCTAAAAGTAAGTTTTTCATGATGTTGCTCGTTTATTGTTCGATCTTTGTCGAGATAGATAAAGTCGACATTCCATTGGTCAACATTACCTTGGTCTCCGGGTGCTGTAGGATATGCTAAGGTAGCAATATTATAAAATCGAAACTGGAAGCGATTACTGAAATACTCTATATCCGTAAGCGGTATCATCACCTGCTTAAAATAGGCATATTCATCTTGTTCGCTATTAAACTCTTCCAATGTCATGCCTTGATGTTTCCATACGGTATTCCAAGCAAATTCTTCAACAAATACACTGTCACAGGGCATGAGAATATCATCGTCCCAACCGTAAATACGGTCGCTGATAATAAATAAGGAGGTATCACAACCTTCCGGCGCCCAAATGGTATCGTGCACATTAATCTGATCTTGTCCAATTATGATAAGTATGGATGCAGCTGGTACAATTATTGAATCGACCCGCTCAAAAATCATATTTCCGGTGGGATATCCAAATTGTAACACCAAAGAATCATGTGTTTCGGGGGCATTGCCTCTGCCTTGGGGCTGAAAAAAGAAACTGAAATAGAGTGAATCGGCCGGACCAAGCGCTTGGGGGCTATCCGCAAATATCGAATCCAAGCGTATGGGGCGTGAGCTGAGGTAGTCAGCAATAAAAGGATTTATACTCGCATCTTGATGAACGTGTCCAAACTCATCCAATACATCAAAAGTTGCAGCACCACTGTTTGGAGGTAAAAAAGGAAAGTCTTTATTGACAAAAACATCCCTGTCAAGCCATTTTGAATGATCGGGATATACGAATGAGGTGCTGAAATCTTCAAAAAACGGTAGATGTACTGCCGGGATGCTGTCGTCAACCAGTTGTTTCGGCATTAAACTCTGTCGGTGCTTTTGGATGTGCGGATTCACGGAAAGCCCTGTAAGGCGTTCTTGTGCGTAGGCTCCCAATCCAAATATTAGCAAAAGACTAAGGCTGAATATTAGTTTTGAATTTCGTGTTACCATAAGCTTATTAATCAATGTCATCCGTGAATATATTTTCTTCTTTAGGTTCTTCAATATACAAGCTGTCATTTATAAATTTATCAAAATCAACTTTTTCTTTTGAGCGATACCAAATTGATATGGCGGTTCCTGCACGTAATTCGTTCCCCGGTGCAAAATATGGCTCTATTTTATATACACGACTGTTAGTTGTATCTTGGTCATCCATAAAGTGCTCATTTTTAATGTTTAATGTAGCTGTATGTAGACTAAGTCGTGCTTCTTTACGGTCTTTTCCATAAATCTGTGGAAAACGCACCGTAGGATGTTCCCCTCCATTTCCCAAGATAAGGTTAATCCGACTGCCTCTATAAAGTTCTGTTCCGGCTTTACAGTTTTCACCGAGATAAAGCTGCTTCACTACCGCATTTTTAGCAAAATGTTCAGTAAAAGAA
This sequence comes from uncultured Lentimicrobiaceae bacterium, assembly GCA_964509065.1. Taxonomy (GTDB): domain Bacteria; phylum Bacteroidota; class Bacteroidia; order Bacteroidales; family F082; genus JALNZU01. The sequence continues at coordinate 12,767 of CAZDWA010000043.1, read as the reverse complement.
ATATTACCTACTTCTAATCCTGCAGTTTCGAGCGATACAATTGCTTGCCGTATTGATAAATTGGATAAATTAGGCATAATTACCTTTTCGGGTAGGCGTGCCACAGTAACCAGATAAATATTTCTGTTCCGTTTTACCTTAGAATCGGGTAGGGGATCTTGCTGAAGCACAGAGCCATACTCTAATCTTTTGTCATAAATGCTGTCGGAAATGATAAAACGAAATAAGTCGCCATATTCTTCCATCACTTCTTGGTGATCCATTCCAATAAAATCGGGCATTACATATACCTCATCATGCCGTGTATAACGGTGAAGCATAGAGATAACAGTGAATAATACTATTAGTGCCACTGTAGTAATAATCGCTATATGCAGGAAGATTTTCTTTAGCATGCTGCTGTGCCGAGTTTTATTTTTAATTTAGCCGATAATACTGTCATTGTTAAAACTGTATGTCAGCTTGTTTATTGCCTGACGGGCAGCAAAAGTACAGATATTTTGTGAGTTTTGATAGCCGGTATATTGAGTAAATTTGCAGTTCTCTAATTAATTGAATTTTAAACTATGAAACTAAAGCGCTTGAATGTTGCGGTTGTTTGTGGAGGTAAGTCCGGTGAATATGAAATTTCAGTACAAAGCGGGCAGGCAGTTGCCAAGCTGTTGGATGCTGAAAAATACCTGGCTTATCTAATATATATTGAAGCAAATGCTTGGTATTTTTTAGATATAGAGGGAAAGCGTTTTGAAATTCAAAAAAACGATTTCAGCTTAACGACCTCCGAAGGAAAAATCACTTTTGATGTGGTTTTCAATGCCATACACGGCACTCCCGGTGAGGATGGCAAGCTTCCAGCATATTTCGAAATGCTGGATATTCCGTGCACAAGCAGCAGCTCGGTAGTATTGGCTGCCACATTTAATAAATGGATTTGCAAACAAATTGTGGCTCCAACGGGAATCGCACTTGCCGAAAGTATTTTATTGCGTAAAGGAGATGATTTTGAGGCTGATGCATTGATAGAAGCACTAAATCTTCCGTTGTTTGTGAAGCCGAATAGCAATGGCTCGAGTGTAGGTATTTCGAAGGTGAATCATGCTGAAGAATTACTGCCTGCCATTGAAAAAGCTTTTTTGGAAGATAATGAGATACTCATGGAGTCGGCTGTTGTTGGACGAGAAGTAGGATGTAGTGTTTTTGACTTCAAAGGACGTGTTTTGGTACTGCCAATCACGGAAATTATTAGTAAAAAAGATTTTTTTGACTATGAAGCCAAATACGTAAAAGGCATGTCAGACGAGATTACACCGGCTGAAATTGATGAAGAAACCGATATACATATCAAAGCGGTTTCGGCAATGCTGTACAAACATATTGGATGTAAGGGCTTTGTACGCTTTGATTTTATCATCACCGAAGATGAATTGTATTTCTTGGAAGTAAACACAGTCCCGGGCATGACACAGGCAAGTATTATGCCGCAACAATCTGAAGTGATGGGTATTGCCTTGGGGGATTTGTTTTCTATGGCTGTGGAAAACGCCCTGTATCTTCATTCGAAATAAATTCCGAGAATTTTTGAAATGCCAAGGCACGATGGCTGATTTGGTTTTTTAACTCAGCAGACATTTCGGCAAAGGAAATCTCATATCCTTTGGGAATAAAAATCGGGTCGTAACCAAATCCATTGGCTCCCGTGGCTTTTTCTGCAATATAACCTTCGATGACACCATCAAATGTACGTGTTTTATTGCCGTCAAAAAATGCAATTACAGTTCTAAATCGTGCGCTACGCGCTTCAATATGTTGCATTTCTTTGAGCAGTTTGTTCACATTATCCGCATAAGTGGCATCTTCACCCGCATAGCGGGCTGAATAAACTCCGGGTGCTCCATTCAGGCTGTCTACTTCCAATCCGGTATCATCGGCAAAACATGCTATCCCGCAACGCTCAAACACATATTTAGCCTTTTGTATCGCATTGCCTTCCAGTGTGTTGCTGGTTTCTTCAATATCTTCAAAAATATTTACTTCTTTCAAGCTGAGCAACTGAAAAGTATCGGATAGCAAGCTGTTTATCTCTTCTAATTTATGTAAGTTGTTTGTAGCAAACACTAATTTTTTCATATGTAAATTTTTAAGTTTAAAGCTGCCAATTAATGGGCTGTAATCCAATTGACTGAAGATATTCGTTTGTTTTTGAGAAATGTTTGCATCCAAAAAATCCATTCGAAGCTGAAAAAGGGGAGGGGTGTGCAGCTTTTAAAACAAAATGCTTGGATGTGTCAATGAGTTTTTCTTTTGAAATGGCATAATTTCCCCACAAAAGAAATACGATTCCTGCTCTATAATATGAAACGGCACTTATGGCTGCATCGGTAAAGCGTTCCCAACCTTTACCCTGATGTGAGCCTGCTGCCGAAGCACGCACGCTAAGAATGGAGTTAAGAAGTAAGATTCCTTCTTTTGCCCATTTTTCTAAATTTCCATGATTTGGAATTTGAAATCCAATATCTTGGTTTAGTTCTTTGAAGATATTTCTTAAACTTGGGGGTGTTTTAATACCATGTGGAACCGAAAAGCATAAGCCATGCGCTTGTCCGGGTCCATGATAAGGGTCTTGACCAATTATCACGGCTTTTACTGAAGCTAATGCTGTGAGATTAAATGCATTAAAAATATTTGCTCCAGCAGGATAAACTGTATACTGCTCGCGTTCCCGGATCAGGAATTGTTTCAATTCTGCGAAATAAGCTGCATTAAATTCCTTTTCGAGTGCTTGTTTCCAGCTCTCTTCAATAGTGGGATTTACTGATTCGTGGGGCTGTTGAAGATGCATAATGATTAATTTTTTCTAAAAGCAGAGGCAAAATTGATTAAAAACTGTTTACTTTGTAGAATATTAGCGAGATTTATTATGAAGTGTAAAAATATGAAAAAAATTGTTGCTTTATTCACTGCACTGATAGTTTTGTCCGGTCTTTTAGTATCCTGCAAAGCTCAAAAATGTGCTGCATACGGTGAAGTACATAAATACCAGAAAGAATCAAGATATTAATATAAACTTCCTTTTTCCACGCTTGATTACCGAATCGGGCGTGATTGATAGTATATCATGAAGGCAAAAACTGTCATAATAGTTTTTATGCTCTTATTTCCTATGTTTTTATCGGCACAGGAAGTGGAGTATGATACTATTGGTGAGCTGATTATATACAATCGGGAACGTGCAGGGCTTTTTACGGTACATTCTTCGGGGCTTGCGCTCGGCTATAGGGCCGGAAAAAATAAAAACGCTTTTAACACTCGAATTTTAACTTTTGAGTTAAGTACGCAAAACTCATTGAAACAAATGAAGTTGATTAATCCTTTTTATGCGAACTCAAAGCGTTATGTGTTTGGTAAGTTAAATGACATTCTTCTATTGCGTGCAAGTTATGGATTTGATTATTTGTTAAACCGTAAGCCATATTGGGGTGGCGTAGAGCTACGTTGGTTATGGGAGGCCGGACCTGTGTTGGGCTTCGAGAAGCCATATTATCTTTATGTGGTTACCATGGATCAAAATTCACAGGGCGATATGGATTATTTCATTATTACCGACAAGTTTGGTTCGGATAATTTGTGGGTTGATATCTACGGCCGTGCACCGTTTAAGGAAGGATTTAATGAGCTGCGTCTTGTGCCGGGGGCTTTCGGCAAGATTGGCTTTCAGGTTGAGTTTGGTACTGTTAGCACATCAATCAAATCGTTGGAGACGGGAGTGGTATTATCCTTTTTTCCGCAAAAGATATATATGATGGATGATGATCAGAACCATACATTATTGCTGAATTTTTATATCAGCTACGGCTTTGGAAAACGCTTTAACAAGTATTAGTTGTTTGTCGACATATTAATATTCGTATTTTAATTGCTTCTTATCCAATTGAAGATTGTTTTTACTAAACTTTAAATCAAGTACTGAGAATTTGCTTTAATACAGATATATTCTTATTTCAAAAACAAACCCACCCCTTTACAAGAAAGAAGTGGGTTATTTATTATTTGTAGTATTATATGGGTCTTAGAAGAAGCCTTCCATCTTCACCCATTCACGTGCTTCTGAAGCAGTTGCTTCTACTTCGGCAACAGTTTTAGGTATTGGGCGTCCCAAGATACGGTTTCCATCTTCGGTTACAAGTACGTCGTCTTCGATACGTATGCCACCAAAATCTTTATACTGTTCAACTTTATCGTAATTAATAAAGTCGGCAAAACGTCCTTCAGCCCTAAACTGATCAATCAATGCGGGGATGAAGTAAATGCCAGGTTCACTAGTGAGCACAAAGCCCGGCTTCAGCGTTTTACCAAGTCGAAGGGCAGAATCACCAAAGCGGGTGGCACGTTGTGTCTTTTCGTCATAGCCGACAAAATTTTCGCCTAAGCTTTCCATATCATGCACATCCATTCCCATCATATGTCCGAGTCCGTGTGGCATAAATAGTGTATGCGCGCTTGCGGCAAGGGCATCATCCACACTTCCTTTCATCAGCCCGATATTTTTTAAGCCTTCAATGAGTCTGCGTGCAGCAAGGAAGTGCATCTCACGGTATTCGTGACCCGGCTTTATGGCAGCAATACTGTCGATATTGGCTTGCAACACAATTTCATAAATCTCTTTCTGGCGCTGGTTGAACTTGCCTCCTACAGGAGTGGTTCGAGTAATATCACTTGAATAGAGTGAAGGCAGCTCTGCTCCGGCATCCACTACCAACATACGACCTTCTTTCAGTATGTTATGGTGGTTGTGGTTATGTAGAGTTTGTCCGTCAACGCTTAAAATAATAGGGAAGGAGGCAGGACCACCCAAAGCCAATGAAATACCTTCTATAGTACCTACTATTTCTTGCTCTTTCATGCCCGGCTTAGCCATCTTCATGGCAGTAGTATGCATTAAATAAGCAATGTCAACTGCTTTTTCAATCTCAGATATTTCTAATTCGTCTTTAATTTCTTTGAGTTTTACAACTGCTTTGATTAAGTCGATGCTAGAGGCTGCCACAGTCTGTTGTGCACTAATTTCCAGCAGATTGCTCAACTCAATCATCACTTTCCCGCGATAAGGCGGCAGGAAGTGTATTTTTCTGCCTTGGGCGATTGCTTTTTGAATACGTTTTGCCAGCTCGGCATAGGGGAAAGTAGTTTGCAAACCAACCTTTTCACCAAGCTCTACCACACTTGGCTGGGGTCCCATCCAAATGATGTCGTCAATGTCTACGTCATTTCCAAAAAGAATTTCTTCTCCTGATTCAAAATCAAGCCATCCCGCAAATCCCGGGAGATTCAATCCATAAAAGTATGAAAAATGGCTGTCCTGACGATAGAAATAGGTGTTGGAAGGATAGTTGAAACTGGCTTCTTGATTAGCCAAAAACAACGCAATCCCTTCTTTTAGCTCATTTTTAAGCCGGTTACGTCTGCCGGCATATACGCTTTTATCAAACATGATTTTTTTAAAGTTTGTTAGTTATGTGATTATACGAATTTTCAGATATATACTAGAAACTGCAAATTTCGTTAAAAATTGCTGCGGTTTTGCATTAATTGTTCAATTTCACTCACTTCTATAGGGATTGATTTCATTAAATCCACCGGTGCGCCTTTGGTGATAAGGAAGTCGTTTTCAATTCGGATGCCGATTTTTTCTTCACGGATATAGATGCCGGGCTCCAATGTCAGTACCATTCCTGCTTTTAAAGGTGTATATTTTGAACCTACATCATGTATGTCCAGTCCGATATGATGTGCAACCCCATGCATCAGGTATTTTCTATAAAGCGGCTTAGCCGGATTTTGCTTTTCCACCTCTTCGGCAGTAAATAATCCCAATCCAATCATTTCTTGTTCCATCATTTTCCAAACTGCCTGATTTATGGAGTCGATGGTGGCACCTTCTATATATAAAGGTATAGCTGCTTTAAAAACGCGTAATACTGCCTCATAACACTGACGCTGTCGTGGACTGAATTTACCGTTTACCGGAATGGTACGGCTTAGGTCGGCAGTATAGTTTGCATATTCGGCACCAAAATCGAGTAATAACAAATCGCCGTCTGCCAGTTTACAGTTGTTATCATTGTAATGCAGTACACATGCGTTGATACCGCTTCCGATGATTGGAAAATAGCCGTGACCGTTTGCGCCATTTACGGTAAAACAGTGTGAAATATCTGCTTCCACTTCATATTCATAGATATCGGGTTTCACGGTTTTTAATAATTTTTCAAAGGCTTCACCGGTAATATCGCATGCTTTGGTAATCAATTCCACTTCAACTTCACTTTTTAGGCTGCGTAAGTTTTCCAAAATAGGAGCAGAGCGCTTATAAGTGTGCAGCGGATAGCGTGTTTGTATATCTTTTGCAAAGCGAAGCTGAATACTTTCATTGCTTGGATTGAATTTTATGTATTCGTTGGTGACAAAGTAAATTTCTTGCGCATAATTCATGCATTCGTGCAGCACTGCATCAAATTGATCGGTGGTCATCACCATGCTTGCACCTGATATTTCTTTTGCTTCTTCTTTTGTCAACATATGACCTTCCCAAGTTGCTCGAATAGGGTCCCAAGCTTCTATGAACAGTATTTCTCGGTAATCCGGATTAGGGCAAGATGGAAATAATAAAAGTTGACAATCGGGCTGTTCAATGCCTGTAAGGTAAAAAAAGTCGGATTGTTGTCTGAAACTAAAATATTGATCTCCATTTCGAGGCATTCGTTCCGCTGCCGTAAAAAGAGCCATTGCATGAGTGGGGAGGCTGGAAATGAATTGCTTTCGATTGGAAATGAAAAAATCCTGAGCTATTTGTGAATAACGCATATGATAAAAAGCTTAAAAAAGGTAAATTTTATGATATATTAACTAAAATATATTCTTACATTTGTTGCTTTACTAAGCCTTACAAAAATAGGGCATATATTTTTAATAGAAGACAGATAGAATTATATATTTACCAAATCCAAAAATTATGAGCAAAACTGCGATTTCTTACTCATCGATCACCAAAAAGATCATAATGTCGCTTGTGGGTTTATTCCTCATCGTTTTCTTGCTGGTGCATCTTAGTATCAACATATTGATACTTTTTGATGATACGTATGAATTGTTTAATCAGGCAGCCCATTTCATGGTCAACAACCCGATTATTCAAACAGTACAATGGATTTTGTTCTTGGGATTCATTATCCATATCATTTTGGGTATTATCCTGCAAATCCAGAATTGGCTGGCACGACCGGTTAAATACAACAAGAAACCATCATCGGAGCTTTCGTATTTTTCGAAGTTTATGATTCACACCGGTGCCATTATTTTAATTTTCTTGATTATTCATTTTGCGAATTTCTTTATCAAGATGAAGTTTGGCGGAGTAGACCCAATCAGCTATGAATCGGGCACTTATGCCAATATGGGTGCACTTGTAACGGCTCTTTTCAAGGACGGTTATTATGTAGTGTTTTATATTGTGGCACTGCTTTTACTGGGCTTTCACTTGGATCACGGCTTTCAGTCGGCATTTCAATCGCTTGGGCTGAATCATACACGTTACACACCGGTTATTAAAGTAATCGGAAGGCTTTATGCCATTGTAGTTACCCTTGGATTTATTGCAATACCTGTAATTATTTATTTCATTAAATAAGCTAAGAACGACATGACAAAATTAAATTCAAAAATACCAAATGGCCCATTGGCAGAAAAATGGACAAATTTCAAGACCGATTTAAGTCCTGTCAACCCTGCCAACAAGCGGCGTATTGAAATTATAGTAGTAGGTACGGGGCTTGCAGGTGCTGCTGCTGCTGCCAGCTTTGCGGAGCTTGGCTTCAAAGTAAAAGCTTTTACATTGTTAGACAGTGCACGCCGTGCGCATAGTATTGCTGCACAAGGTGGTATCAATGCTGCCAAAAACTATCCCAATGATGGTGATAGCGTATACCGCTTGTTTTATGATACAATTAAAGGTGGCGATTACCGTGCACGTGAGGCGAATGTATATCGTCTTGCAGAGGTAAGTAATGCCATCATCGACCAATGTGTGGCACAAGGAGTGCCTTTTGCACGCGAATACGGCGGATTGCTTGATAATCGCTCGTTTGGCGGCGCACTGGTCTCACGTACTTTTTATGCGCGCGGTCAAACCGGACAACAGTTGTTGCTGGGAGCTTATAGCGCCTTAAGCAAAGAAGTCGGGAAGGGGACGGTAGAGCTGTATACCCGCCGCGACTTCATGGAATTGGTGCTTGTCGACGGCCGTGCACGTGGTGTAATCATGCGTAATATGATTACGGGTGAGCTTGAACGCTATGCCGCACATGCCGTTGTATTGGCAACAGGAGGTTATGGAAATGTGTTCTTCCTTTCTACCAATGCCATGGCAAGTAATGGAAGCGCCATCTGGAAAGCACATAAAAAAGGAGCGTTTTTTGGAAATCCCGGCTTCACACAAATTCACCCTACCTGTATACCCGTAAAAGGAGATTATCAGTCGAAGCTTACGCTTATGAGTGAAAGCCTTCGTAATGACGGGCGCATCTGGGTGCCGCTGGAAAAAGAAGATGCCGAAAAGATTCGTCGTGGCGAACTGAAACCTACCGATATACCGGAAGAAAAGCGCGATTATTATCTTGAACGTCGTTATCCTGCTTTTGGTAACCTGGTTCCACGCGACGTGGCTTCACGTGCCGCAAAAGAGCGTTGTGATGCAGGCTACGGAGTAGGAAAAACCGGACTTGCAGTGTATCTTGACTTTGCCGATGCCATCAATCGCCTAGGAAGAAATGTGATTGAGGCACGCTACGGAAACCTCTTCCAAATGTATGAAAAGATAGTGGACGAAAATCCCTACGAAACTCCAATGATGATATTCCCGGCGGTACACTACACCATGGGCGGCCTTTGGGTCGATTATGAACTGCAAACGACCATACCCGGACTGTTTGCAGCCGGTGAAGCCAATTTCTCGGACCATGGAGCAAATCGCTTGGGAGCCTCCGCATTAATGCAGGGCTTAGCAGACGGATACTTCATACTGCCTTATACAATCCAAAATTATTTGCACGATCAAATCAGGGTGCCATTCTTTAAAACAGATTCACCGGAATTTGAACAAGCTGAAAAAGATACACGTGAAAGAATTGATAAGTTGTTGAATGTAAAAGGAAAGAATACAGTTGACAGTTATCACCGTAAACTTGGGCTTATCATGTGGGATAATGTCGGTATGGGACGTAATAAAGCAGGCTTGGAAAAGGCTTTGGTACTCATACGCGAGCTGCGTGAAGACTTCTGGAAGAACGTGAAAGTCCCCGGAAAGAATGAGATGGTTAATACCGAACTTGAGAAAGCATTACGCGTAGCCGATTATATGGAGATGGGTGAGCTTATAGCAAAAGATGCGCTTATGCGTAAAGAATCATGCGGCGGACATTTCAGGGAAGAATATCAAACCCCTGAAGGTGAAGCAATGCGTGATGATGAAAAATTCAATTTTGTGGGAGTGTGGGAGTACAAAGGCAAAGATAATGAGTTTGAACTCCATAAAGAATCGCTTGATTATGAATTTATACAAGTTCAACAGCGCAACTACAAATAGTCTGATAACGCAATATCACTTTAAAAACTGTAAAAGATGGATTTAACATTAAAAATATGGAGACAAGCCTCCGCAAATGATAAGGGAGATTTTGTCGAGTATCCCGTAAAAGATATTTCTCCCGACGCTTCATTCCTTGAGATGCTGGACATATTAAATGAAAGTCTGGTAAAAAATGACGAAGACCCTGTAGCATTTGACCACGATTGCCGCGAAGGAATTTGTGGTGCCTGCGGTATGTTTATCAACGGCAGACCACACGGACCCGACCAAGGAATTACTACTTGTCAGATGCATATGCGTCACTTCAATGATGGCGAAACAATTGTCATCGAGCCATGGCGTGCAAAACCATTCCCGGTAATAAAAGACTTGATGGTAGACCGTACAGCCTTTGATAAAATTATTCAAGCCGGCGGATTTATTTCCGTTAGAACAGGCGGAATCCCTGATGCAAATGCAATTCCAATTCCGAAACGCGATGCAGATATTGCCATGGATGCCGCAGCATGTATTGGCTGTGGTGCATGTGTGGCCGCATGTAAGAATGCCAGTGCCATGCTGTTTGTTGCCGCAAAAGTATCACAGTTTGCACGCTTGCCGCAAGGTAAAGTAGAAGCGCGTGAACGTGTACAAAATATGGTAGCAAAAATGGATGAGCTGGGATTTGGAAATTGTACAAATACCTATGCATGTGAAGCAGAATGCCCGAAAGAAATTTCAGTACGACATATTGCACGTATGAATAGCGAATTTTTGCTTTCAAAACTTGCAACACAGAAAAAATAATGCTTTAAAGTGTTATTATTTTTATTTTATAATTAGTGGAAGCCGGCTTGCCGGCTTCTTTTTTTGCACTTTTTCTGATGATTTCAGTGTGAAATTTTGATTGCCTCTAATTTATACACTGAAAATCAATAATTTTACACATTATCGTTTAGAAATTTTTGGATTATGAAAATGAAGTCAATTTGTTTAAAATGTTTTCGCCTGACGGTAGTCTTGTTTTTTGTTTCCCATATTTTTTATAGCTGCAAGCCAAAGGTGGAGCTGCCTGAACAAAATTTTGAGAAGCGCACGAATGCGAAAGATTTCTTTGCGGCTGAAGACCTTATGCAGATAGGGGTGTTTTATTATCCTGAACAATGGCCTGAAGAGCAGTGGGAGCGTGACTTTCAAAATATGGCTGATTTTGGCTTTCAGTTTACCCATTTTGCAGAATTTGCTTGGACTTACTTGGAGCCTAAAGAGGGTAGATTTGAATTTGAATGGCTCGATAAGGCAATTGATATGGCTGATAAGCAAGGGCTGAAGGTGATTTTATGTACCCCTTCATTGGCACCTCCTGCCTGGATGGGTGAAAAATATCCGGAGATTTATTTGGTGGGGAAAGAGGGGAGAAGAAGAGAGCATGGAATTCGAGCAAATGCCTCCATATCAAATGTAAAATACCGTGAAAAACTTGCTATAATAGTGCATGAGTTAGGGAAAAGATACGGGCAAGATAAAAGAATATGGGGTTGGCAGATTGATAATGAACCTCTTGCCACACCGGATTATAGCCCTTCAGCAGTAAAAGCCTTCAGAAACTGGCTTGAAAATAAATACGAGCAAATCGAAAAGATGAACGCAGCTTGGGGTGGCAGCTTTTGGAGTATCCGTTACGATAATTTCAATCAGGTTCTTATTCCAAATGAGATAATGAATGAAGAAGATAAGCTGAGCCCTCATGCCATCCTTGATTTTAAGCGTTTTACGGCAGATCAAACAGCTGCTTTTTTAAATGAACAAGCTGATATCCTCCGTCAATATATATTGCCTGAACAATGGATTACTACAAATTATACAAATGGCATCGCGGCCGCCGACCCACGAAGAGCGAATCGCATGGATTTTTCAAGTTTTACCATGTATCCGGTGAGTGGCTGGAATGCCTTGGGAGGCAATAATTTCAGGACAGGAAATCCTAATCGTATTTATGAAGCTTGCGACTATTTTCGATCTATTAGCGGTGCTACGGGGCTTATGGAACTTCAGCCCGGACAAGTGAATTGGGCTTCCGTTAATCCGCAGCTGGAGCCCGGCACGGTGCATATGTGGCTGATGCAAGCTTTTAGTGGAGGCTGTTCCTTTGCTTGCACTTATCGCTACCGACATCCATTATTCAGCAGTGAAATGTATCATGATGGAATTGTGGGAACAGATGGCGTGAGCTTGACGCAGGGAGGAAAAGAATTTGTGCAGGCAATTGAAGATATGAACTTACTACGAACCCATTTCACAAAAGATGCCGTAATGCCCGAAAAATTAGTAAAACGTAAAACCGGCTTACTTTGGGATCATGAAAATTTGTGGGACTTAGCAATTCAACCTCAAACAACCCAATGGAATACGTGGAGGTTGCGTAATCTTTTTACCTCTATTGCCAAATCAGCCGGCGCTCCCATGGATTTTATGTCGGAAAAAGATGATTTTTCAGAATATCCCTTCATTATTGCACCGGCATTTCAGCTTATTGATGCAAATCTTGTTGAAAAATGGACGGATTATGTAAAAGGGGGAGGCCATTTGATACTTAGTTGCCGCAGTGGTCATAAAGACAAAAACGGACACTTCTTTGAAGATAAATGGGCTGCTCCAATAACCGATTTGATTGGTGCTGAGATAGAATTTTTTGATATGCTCCCAACTTCAAATACAGCTCAGGTACAAGCTGCCGGATTAGATTATAGCTGGAGTACTTGGGCCGAAATTCTTAATCCATTTCCCGAAACAGAAGTGCTGGCGACTTATAGTGATCAGTTTTATGCAGGGAAAGCTGCTGCGACATCCCATAAACTTGGCAAAGGTTCGGTAACATTTATTGGCGTACTTACACATGATGGGGATTTGGAACGTGAAATCGTACGTAATGTGTACGAAAGGGCAGGAGTGGAAATAGAAAATCTGCCTTTAGGTATTTTTAGCGAATGGCGTGACGGTTTTATGGTGGCAGTAAATTATACGGATGATGTGTATGAGGTGAAGGATGCGATAGGCAAAGAAATTTTGATAGGAGAAAATCCTCTGAAAGCAACAAGTGTCTTAGTCTGGAAAGAGTAAAATTAGTTATAAAAGGCTTAATTTCAGC
>CAZDWA010000042.1:2291-20044 GCA_964509065.1 uncultured Lentimicrobiaceae bacterium | reverse complement strand
GCTTCACAGCTCACGCCTGAAAATCTCTCAAAATTAAATTCATGAATTAAGCAGGGTAAAGAAAAATCTTCACTTTTTAAGTAGATAGTTTGCTTCAAGTAGTTGAACGGATTAACTTTGCGAATATTGGCGAATATGCATTGAATGGTGGAAATGGAATGGTTTAAAACGAGAAATATCAATAATAAAACCGAAGTTTTTGATCCTGTACGGAAAAAATATGTGTTGCTTAGTCCCGAGGAAGAGGTGCGCCAAATCACTCTCCATCAGATGGTTGAAAAATGGGATTATCCGCCCGGGCTGATCGCCGTGGAATATTCTTTCGACTTGCACACACTAAAAAAACGTTCGGACATTGTTGTTTTTTCTAAAAGCCTCAGCCCTTTGATGATAGTGGAATGTAAAGCCAGGCAAATTCCAATTACGCAGGCAACAGTTGATCAAGCTATGCGCTATAACCTTAAGCTCAAAGTAAATTTTCTTGTGCTGACAAATGCCGAAACAACTTTTGTGGTAAAATTGCTGCCTAAAGAAAACGAATATGAATTTTTGCAGCATTTCCCATCTTACCATGATTTATCGATGAAGTAAATTCATGAATTAAGCAGGTTTAATACGTATGAAACACATATTTCTCAGTACAATTATTATAATTTCAAGCATCATGCCGGCAATATGCCAAAACAAGCTTGAAACGCCTGAACTAATGCAAGCCGAAATACTGGATTTATTTTTCATGGCTGAAAACTCAAGGGCAAAATCGCCGGAAAAATCATTGGATTACAGCTTGAGGGCATTAGAGAAAGCCAAGCTGTCAAACAATGACAGCCTCATGGCAGAAAGTTATCAGCATATTGGAAAAGATTATCAGCAAATGCAAAATTATATGCTTGCCATAGATTATTTGGATTCATCAATGATGGTTTTTTCTAAAATAGGTGATGAAATATTGCTTGCAAGAGCCTTACACATTTTGGGAATGATTCATCAAGAAAACAAAGACTATCTTTCTTCCATCGAAAGTTATTTGAATGCTGCAGAAATGTATAAAATTGCAAATGACAGCAGTAAAATCGGTAATGTTTTCAATAATCTTGGGGTTTTATATCACAGTCTTTCTGATTTTGACAGGGCTGCACAATATTATTTAGATGCCTATAATGTAGCTAACAAAACCGGCAATACAAGATTAAAACTCACCGGCTTAAATAATTACGGACTTATTTTATTGCACTACCATGAAAATGACAAAGCCTTGCCACTATTTACCGAATGCAGTAAGCTTGCCAACGAATTGGATGACAAAATTGGATTAGCAGATGCATATTTGAATATTGGAGGCATTTATAAAGCCAAGCAACAAGTTGACAGTGCTTTAAAATATTTTTCCATATCACAAGAGCTATACGACAGCGCTAAAATCCTTGAAATTCGCTCTCTTTTAGGTAAAAGCGAAGCACTTATTCTACAACACAAACAAGATGAGGCCATTCACGTACTGGAAACAGCTTTTGAAAACGAAACACTCGAACAAGAGCCTCGCCAAAGGCTTCTACTAATTAAAAAGCTATACGAATATCATGAAGATGCAGGAAATTTCACTCGTGCAAACTATTGGCTTAAAAAGTATATTGACTTTCATGATGAAGCTCTTGCAGCAAATCAAGCCGGTCCTTCGGAAATACTGCATTGGCGAGAACTTGTGAGGGAAAAACAGCAGGAAATTGAAGATTTACTGCGCATGCAGCATCAACAGCAAGACAAACTGAAGAAAGGGCAGTTTGCAAGGCGAAGAAACTTTATTGCCGCAATTTTAAATGGTCTCGGATTATTGGTTGCCATGCTGTTGTTAGGTTCATTCATCAAGCTGTATCGAAAAAACAAGCGAATGAACAAAGAACTTAATGAACGCATCAAGCTGCATGAGCAGGTTGAACATAAATTGACTAGCACCAATGCACATATTGCCGAGCAGGAACGCAATCTGCGCATGCTGCTTAACATAAGTCCCGATTTAATTTGCGTCAAAGACGGAGAAGGCAGATGGCAACAAGCCAATAAAGCAATATTGGAACGTTTTGAGCTTTTAGACAAAGATTATCTCAACAAAACCGACCTTGAGCTGATAAAGTTGACTCCTGCCTATAAAAAAGAGCTGGAAATCAGTCATCTATCTGATGAATTATGTTGGCAAAGAGGCAGTACTTCGCGTAATGAAGAACGATTTACAGATGCTGAAGGGAAAGAATATATCATCGACTTCATTAAAATGCCGGTATATGGAGAACGCAATAACAGAGAAGCAATGATTGTCTTGGGCAGAGATATTACAGCACTAAAAAGCCCTGAACAAGCGCTACAAAAGATGCTGGATAAAGCCAAAGAAGAAAACAAGCAAAATGCCGGAAATTTAATTGAGTTGTTAAATGCGATTCAAAAAACTCGAAAAGATGTTTTTGAATTTATTAAAAAACAACAAGAAGCCGCACAAATAAAAGAAATTGAACAGTTTATAAAACTAATTGATAACAGTGAGCTTCAGCTGACCAATTTGATAAAAAAGCTATTTATCAGTTTTTCGACAAATTCCGAAATATCAAAATACTTCAAAGCCGACAGCATGAGCAGCAGCTCAAAAGCAGAAGATAAATTCTTGACTAACAACGATATACTTGTAGTAGAAGACGATAATGAAAGCTTTATCCTGTTAAAAATCATTCTAGAAAATTTAGGAGCAAAAGTATGGCATGCCAAAACCGAAAAAGAAGCCATCAAACTATTTCAAGACATGGAGTCTTTCGATTTGATTTTAATGGATATTCAACTTCCGGATATTAATGGAATTGAGTTGACTAAAAAAATCAAAAAAATAAATCCCAAAATTGCAATTATAGCTCAAACCGCCTATGCCATGGATACGGATAAGGAATCTTGTTTTGAAGCCGGATGTGATGCATATATCACGAAACCCATACAAGTAGAATTACTTATTCCCGTATTGCGCGAGTTATTGCAAATAACCACGCATTAATTATTGAAAAGGACGAAATTGAAATTCGAAAAATATATTTTTTTCAAATTAAAATTGAATAAAAACACTAAAATCTCATCAAAATATTCTTTAAGAAGCATGATTTTGGCTAGAATCTTCAATAAATTAAATAAATGATGATAAAGTATTGGAAAAACATCATGTTATTTAAACGGAAACACTTACTTTTGCATGAGATTAAAAATCATATGTTATGAAAAATACCATTATCAAAATCGTATTAGCAGCAGTTATCATTGTTTTAGCATATCTGGTTTACGATAGCATTCAGCAACCGGTGCAGTTTATGAAAGAAAAAAGACATCGTGATGTTGAAATTATCCAACGTTTAAAAGATATCAGGGAAGTTCAAGCATATTACAAAAATGCTAAGGGCAGCTATACCGATAATTTCGATTCATTAATCGACTTTCTATCGTATGGTGAAATTCCGAAGATTAAACTTATCCCGGACCCTGAGGACACCACCTTTACCAGAACCATTGCCGATACTTTAGGTTTTATTAAAGTGAGGGACTCACTTTTCTCGCAACGTAGAAACTTCAAAGATGCAAGTCTGAAGCTTGTCCCCTACACTGATGATGCAGTATTTGAAATGGACGCCGGAACTATTGACCGTGGTGGTGTTAAAGTTCCTGTTTTTGAAGTAAAAACTCCTTTTGAGATATATCTGAAAGGCATGGATGAGCAGCGAGTACGCAATCTTATTGCCGCAGAAAAAGATATTGATAAATATCCGGGTCTGAAAGTAGGCTCTATGGTAGAACCTTCAACAGACGGAAACTGGGAGTGATGTTAAGCTAGATTATGGGGCAAATAATTAAGCCATATCTCAGCCGTTTTGACAAGGCATTCAAAGAAGATTCTTCACAAAATTATTCTTTAACCATCCGCTTATCAACGGATGGTTTTTGTTTCGTGATTTTCGATCCGGAAAAGAATCGATTCCTTGGCTTGGAGCATTTTCGATTCCAAGATTTTGATAATGAAGATAGAATTTGTCGTGCCTTGGATGAAATAGGTATGTTCCGACAATGGCTCAGCTTCCCTTTCAAATCAGTAAGCATGCTGATTAATCAGCCTTATCATGCGCTTATCCCCACTCCCTTATACGACGAAAAAGCTAGAGAAACTTATCTCAGTTTCAATCAACAATATCGAGAAGATTCAAAAATATTACATGATCAGTTAATTACTGCTCAAGCCCATAATATCTTTTATTTGTCGAAGCGCCTTCATGCCAAGATTAAAGAAATGTGGGCAAATGCCCATATCATTCATAGCAGCAGCGCATTTATTGAAAGCATATTGATAACCAGTCGAAATCTTGGTGACGACAACAAAATATTTATACAATTTGCAAAAAATAGTTTTGAACTGCTGTGGGTAAAACAGCTGCGTTTAGGCTTCTTCAATCGCTTTAATTTTCATAAGCCGGAAGACTTTATTTACTTCATCTTGTACAGCCTTGATCAGCTGAAGCTAAGTCCGGAATCGATTGAACTGATTATATCCGGAGATATAGAAAGCGGCTCGAATTATTTGGACATTTGTTCGACATATATTCGCAACATCCGCTTTGCCACGCGCAATACGGCATTTGAATACAGCTATGTCTTGGAAGACATCCCTTCGCACAAATATTTAAACTTATACAACAGATTGCTATGCGAATTATAAAAGGGAGATTCGGCAGGCGGCTCTTATATCCGCCTTCAGGATTGCCGGTGCGTCCAAGTACAGATTTAGGAAAAGAAAGTTTGTTCAATATTTTGGAAAACAAAATTGAATTTGACCTAACGCATGCTTTGGATTTATTTGCCGGCACAGGCAGTATCTCTTTTGAGCTTGTTTCACGAGGCTGTTTATCTGTTACGGCTGTTGACAAGGATTTTCGTTGCATTCGCTACATCAAAAAGGTAGCTGATGAGCTGGGCATGCCGGAGTTACGCAGCATACGCACCGATGTGTTCCGATTTCTGCAAAGGCATCGAATGAAATATGAGTTCATTTTTGCCGACCCACCCTACGATTTTACGCAAGAAGAATATGAAAAGCTGATACAACTTATTCAAGAGGCAGATCTTTTACAGCCGGAAGGGGTGTTCGTTATTGAGCATTCGAAATGGGTTGATTTTCAAGATATTGATATATTTATAGAGCAACGGAAATACGGAAAGGTGCATTTCAGTTTTTTTGAGAAGGAATAAAAAAAACCGGCACAAGGCCGGTTCTTAAATTTTTAATATTCATCTTCGTGGAAGAAAAAGTCTTCCTTCGTAGGGTAATCGGGCCATAGGTCTTCAATACGTTCGTAGAGCTCGCCCTCGTCTTCAATTTCCTGTAAGTTTTCTATTACTTCTTGTGGCGCTCCGGTTCTTATTGACCATTCGAGCAACTCTTCTTTTGTTGCCGGCCAAGGTGCGTCTTCAAGCTTAGAAGCTAACTCTAATGTCCAATACATTGTTATAAAGTTTAGTTGAGTAATTTTTTTTGCAAAAGTAGTCGTTTTTTTATAGAAGTCAAGTAAAATCTTCAAATTGATATAAGCCTTTACTATAAAGGCTTCCAGAGTATTTCAGGTGCTCCGGTACGCATACTGAGGGAGCGCCCAAGTACAAAAAAGTAGTCAGATAAGCGATTTAAATACTTAATATCAGCTTCATCTACCTCATGATTTTCGTTTAAACGGGTACAAATACGCTCTGCACGACGGCACACAGTACGTGCCACATGTGCATAAGAAACCAAAGGATGACCACCCGGTAAAATAAAATGATGAAGCTCCGGTAAGTCTTCATTCATGCGGTCAATTTCTTTTTCGAGCAGCTCAATATCCGAAGCGGTGATTTCGGGCATGGAGCGCGTTTTTACTCCTTCGGGATCTTCGGCAAGATGCGACTCCAGCCGAAAAAGTGTTTCTTGTATTTGTAATAATACTATCCTGTCGGGATTGTCCGCATCCAAATGGTCGCGTAATAAACCGACAAAGGAATTCAGCTCATCAACAGTGCCATAAGCTTCAATACGCTCATGATGTTTGGGTACGCGCGTACCGCCTATCAATGAGGTTTTTCCTTTATCTCCAGTTTTCGTATATATCTTCATATAAATAGCGTCTTAAGCAATTATAACAAAAGGAATTCAAATTTGTTTAAAAAACCTGAACTGCTTTGCTTATTTCACGCGCCTGATATCGGTATTTATCTCATCCGATTCAATTAATCCGTCACGCAAGCGTATGATACGGTGTGCATAGAGGGCAATATCTTCTTCGTGAGTTACCACGATAATGGTATTTCCCCTGCCGTGAATTTCTTCCAGCAAGCCCATAATTTCTATGGATGTTTTAGTATCAAGATTACCTGTAGGCTCGTCAGCCAACAAAATTGAAGGATTATTCACCAAGGCGCGAGCAATGGCAACACGCTGACGCTGACCGCCCGAAAGCTCATTCGGCTTATGCATCACCCTGTCGGTAAGCTGCACATCTGCAAGCACCTTATCTGCCATTTCAATTCGCTTTTGCTTCTTTATGCCGGAATATACCAATGGAAGCATCACATTTTCCTTCGCCGTGGAGCGCGGAAGCAAATTAAAGGTTTGAAAGATAAAGCCAATCTCCTTATTTCGAATCTCGGCAAGCTCGTTATCATTCATATTGCTCACGTCATTTCCATTGAGGAAATAAGAGCCTGAAGTGGGAGTATCCAAGCAGCCCAACACATTCATTAAAGTGGATTTTCCCGAACCGGAAGGTCCCATTAATGCCACATATTCGTTTTGGGCAATCGATAAATCGATTGTACGTAACGCCTTTACGACTTCCGTTCCAACCTTATAATGGCGTGAAATGCCAATTAGTTTTATGATTTCTTTATTCATGTCTTATTATTTCGACTACAAACTTAACTGTTACGAAGCACAAAATGTTGTTTTATAATGCCAGATTTGAAAAAAATAAGTCCAAAATGATATAAATCCATGCTTAAACTCACTTTTGGATGATTTTTTATCTGTTTCCAAGCTTTTGTCATTTCTTTTGACCGATAAATTGCCTCAAAAATAACAAGGCTGTTATCGTTTAACTTGTCTATATATTGTTCAACAATTTCCAAGATAAAGGCATGCGAGTTATTTTTCGAAAAAAATATCAAATCAAAGCTGTTAAATTCAAAAATACTTGCTTCCAATACATCATCAAAATCCTGAATTTTTATTTGAAACTCCGTACGCCCTGCCAAATGCAGGTTTTTTTCGACAATTTCAGCTGAAGCGGCACAATTTGTCATACCCACAATCTTGGCTTGCGGATTCCCCAAACCCAATGCAAATGTATTCAATCCGTTAATCGTGCCAATATCAAGTATATTATTAGGTCTCAGATAATTACTAATACGAAACAATAATTTTTGTTGACCTAAAGCCTGTTTCCCTTGCTCTTTCAGCTCTTCAATTTGAGATGCATCCCTGCAAGGCTTTCCATCAAGGGTTTTAGCGTATAAATCGCTATTTGCATAGTCCATAAAATCAGCCAACAAAGCTTTTTGACCGTCATCCAATAACTTATATTCAGGGAAATCAGTTTTATCATGCAACACTTTGGAAGCAAAATCAAATACAAATGGCGAATGCAGAGCGTGCAAACCTTTTGCCTTCATCCGATAACGCAGAAAACTTTGTATTTGGTGAATTTTGTGTTGCATCAGGCTAAATTCGGCAATATCCAGATCAATCGTGATGATACGGACTATTATTCAATATACTTACTGCCCTGTACAGCTGTTCAACAAATATCAAGCGCACCATCTGATGCGAAAAAGTCATGCTTGAAAGTGATATTTTCTCGTTCGCCCGTGCATACACATCTTGCGAAAAGCCACAAGGTCCTCCAATCACAAAAACCAATTTCTTCATCCCGGAATTCATGAATTTTTGCAAGCGCCCTGCAAACTGCCTGGAAGTGTATTGCTTCCCGTTTTCATCCAATAAGATCAGATAATCCGATGTGGAAAGCACGGACAATATCTTTTCTCCCTCCTGCTGTTTCTGCTGTTCAAAATTCATTGTACGCCGCTGTTTCAGGTCTGGAAGAATGACAATTTCAAAAGGCAATGTATTCCCAAGGCGGCTCAAATAATTTGTAATACCCTCATTCAGATAGGCTTCATCTGTCTTTCCTATAACCAGAAGTTCTGCTTTCAAAATCTATACGTTAGCTTTAAATACCAATTCATTCCATCGCGATTGCATTCATCGTCACCACATCAAATTCAATACTGCTGATTGGCAGTTCACCGCCCGGATAAAAGCGGATGCGGTATTCGTTTCCCGGAACCATATCGAAGAAATTATCCGAAAACCTTCCTTTTGGGTCATTTGACAGCAGATAAATATTCTTCACAAGTTGCTTACACTTTAGGCGCAACTCGATATAGCTTTCATATGGAACCATCTCAATATCAGGCTCTACAGCCGGCAGATTCAAGTCTTTCGGCTTTGCAAAATAATGCAATTTTCGTGCCTGAATTTGCTCGTTATCAAGCAGTTTGATGTCCAAAAACAAAGAAGCAATATCAAAGGTATCAGCTATGCTGCTGCGTTTAAAATCAAATAATATTTCCGCCTTATCTGTGGGCAAGCTTACCGGTTGCTGATAAGCACGGATTATAGTCCCATCAAAGTCTTTAAGCTCCACTAACATCTTCATATTTTGTTCTTTACCGCTATCATTTACTCCTTTAATACGATGTAAATCTTCATTTACATCCACTGAAAGCAGTAAAGGAGCAAACGAGTCTTTCAAATGGTAATGGAGTGCTTTCCATTGCCCGTAATAATCGATTGAAGACCAAGAAACTACAGGCCAGCTGTCGTTCAGCTGCCAATAAAGCGTACCCATGGTAATGGGTTTATTTCTTCGATGTGCTTCTACTGCTTTTGTAATACCGTATGTCTGAGTAAGTTGCGACATATAAATATATTCATTCAGATCTTCCGGCACGGGAAAATCCCTTTCCATATATTCACGTATCAGCTTTGTGCCTCTCGGATGCTTTTGATGGGCTTCCATCACTTCCGATTCAATAAATAGTTCATTTTCAGGTATTACCTTTTTCAAACTAGCTAATGCCGGCATGGCTTGGAAGCCGTATTCGCTATGAAAGCGTCCCAGCTTTTGTTCATAGATTTCAAAAGGCTCTTCTCCCCACCAAACACCCCAATAATGCACATCGCCAAGCTCAAGGCTTTCGGCTCTACCCCATCCGATGGAAGGTGAGCTGGGCCAATAAGGGCGTGTGGCGTCTTCAGCAGCTACTGCCTCCGGTAAAATCCCTTCAAACAGCTTTTGATAGCCTTCCCAGATTTCAGCTTCTGCATCCGCAGACCATTCTAGGTCGCGCTGCCAGCCCCAGTTATGGAAGCCTTCGCTGACTTCGTTATTGCCGCACCAAAGTGCCAAAGAAGGATGTACGCGCAGACGGCGTATCTGCTGTACTGCCTCTTCCTTTACGTTTTCTAAAAAAGCATCATCGATAGGATACATGGTACATGCAAACATAAAGTCCTGCCAAACCAAAAGTCCCAAGCTGTCGCACAGTTCATAAAAGTCATCTGAAGGATAAATACCGCCTCCCCAAATACGAATCATATTCATATGTACTGCCGCTGCATCCGAAAGTAATGCGCGTGTCTTTTCACGCGAATAGCGTACAGGGAAATGATCTTCGGGTATATAATTGGCTCCCTTACTGAAAAAGGCTTGTCCATTCACTTCAAAATGAAAAGAAGAACCGATTTCATCCGGGTTTTGAACCAGTTCAAAAGTGCGTATACCAGTTTGAAAGTGCTGTTTGTCAAGCAGTTGTGCTTTAGACTTCAGTTCCAGTCTAAAATTATACATTTTTTGTGCTCCCATGCCGTTGGGCCACCACAATTCCGGATTTTCAATCTCAAACGGAATGCGTAACGAATGTGCTCCTGCGCCAAGCGTAAACTTTTGCTTTATAAGACGTTGATTTTCATGATAAAGCACGAGTTCCACATGACGTTCTTCGGGGAGTTCCAACTCTGCCAGCAGCTCCAAAAATGCGGTATTATTTTCTAATGAAAGCGTATGTACTGACGGACTTAAAATACGTCCACCCGACCAGCCAATCAGCTTGACAGGCTTCCAGATGCCCATGGTCGCATATTCGGGACCCCAGTCCCAGCCCAGATGATAGGGTGCTTTGCGTGTAAATGCACGTTCCTCAGGCAAGCGATAGGATAAAATAGTCGATTTAAGCTTGTTGATGCGATAAACAGGTGAAAAGCCAAGCTCTAAGATATTCGTATCAGCCTTTAATAAGTCCTTTACCTCCAAGCGATATACCTTGTACATATTATTGGTCTGCAAGAGCTCTTGCCCGTTTAAACGGATGATGGAATAGGTATCAAGCCCTTCGAAAAGTAAGTCGATATAATCATGGATAAACAAGGATTCATCCGCTACAAATCGCAAGCTATATGTCCAGCCCATCTCCCCTATCCATTGTAAATCAGCCTCATTGGCACCATAAAATGGATCGGGGATCAGCCCTGCTTGAAAAAGGTCGGTATGCACAAGCCCCGGCACTTCTACCGCAATAGCCGGCGTGCGCTCGCTCGCTTCCAATATCCAGCCGCTATCCAGCAATTGCTCGGTTTGTGCCTTATAGCCTTTGCAGGAAGCAAGCAATAAAAGCACGAAAACAACCGACAAACCGAAAAGGCTTCTCGATATGGAGGCAATACGTTGATTTTTTAGTTTATATCTCATTTTCAGTTTCATAAATCTATAATAATCAATCTGTAAACTGTTGAAGAATATTTCTTATCTCGGCTTCGTCCACACTATAATGCCACCACTCGGGTTCGGCAAGCAGTGGCGACATGCTACCGTCTGTGCGAATTGCTTGCATATTGGAATACAGCTTCTGCTTTGCTGATAAATGCAATTCTTTTACTCCTGTTTTTTGTAGTATTGTTTTTGCATTTCCGCTGTTAATACCGCTTCCGGGCAATATGCAGATATGTGCTCCAAATTGTTTTTGCATGGCTGCTAAGGTTTCAATCCCTTCCAATGCCGTGGGCTTACCTCCTGAAGTGAGTACACGAGGCACCTGAAACTCAATAAGTTGCTCGATAATTTCAAAAGGATCTGCCGCTACATCAATGGCACGATGGAAACTGACGGACATGCCTTCGGCAGCCTTCAAAAGCTGTTTGATGGCACCAAAATCAAGGCTTCCTTTATTGGTTAACGCCCCAATCACCACGCCCTCAAATCCCAAAGATTTGACCATGGAGATATCCTCTTCCATCAGATCAATTTCAGAGCTATCATACACATAATCGCCGCGCCTGGGGCGTATCAACACATGCACCGGAATTTGCAGTGCTTGTCTCACTGCTTTCAATGTGCCATAAGAAGGAGTAAGACCGCCGGACTCAAGATTTTCACACAGCTCAATGCGATGTGCACCTGCCTGCTCCGCAATCATTGCCGACCTAAGACCTACCGCACAAATTTCGAGTTGTATCATGCAATAGCGTATTTGTTTATAAGGTTTTACTGATGCGAATATACGCAATCCATATAAGATGAAGGCATCTTTTTTAAACTTCCGAACGTTGCAGTTGCAATAGATTGTATTCCAACTAATTAAATCAAATAACAAATTGAAATTTGATAGCTGAAAAGGAGGTTTTCTATTCGTATGAAATGCAGTACACATCGAAAACAGCTGCACATTTCAGCATTTCATAAATCATATGAGGCTGAGAGATATTTTGTTAAGTTTTGGAACAAAAAGCAATACAATCTGCGTATATCATCAAATATTGCGGTGCAACAAAAAGCAAACAGAATAATCTTTGGAATAAAATGAAGAAATTTAAAAACAAATATCGTGGACAAACAACCCGATTAGCAAACTGGGATTATGCATGGGTTGCCACCTATTTTGTTACCATTTGTACCAAATATAGGATTCATTATTTTGGTGAAATAAAAGATGGGAAAATGGAATTGTCTGAAATTGGCAAAATTGCTAAAAATGAATGGCTAAAGACATTTGAAATGCGACCCGATATGAATTTGAAAAGGGGTGAATTCGTAATCATGCCAAATCATATTCATATTATTATCGGTATTGGTGAAAATGAATTTAATAGAAAGCCATATCAAAATAAAGATGGTGGGGGCGCTGGGGACGGTGGAACCGGTAGGGACGGTAGTTGGGACGGTAGGGACGATAGTTGGGACGATAGGGACGATAGTTGGGACACAATGCATTGTGTCCCAACAGCCCCCTTCTTCCCAACGGTCCCAACGTCAGACCCCAACGCCCCAAAAAACCAGTTTGGACCTCAATCTAAAAATTTGGCTTCAATTATCCGGGGATTCAAAATTGGGGTGACGAAAAATGCTCGAATAATTGATCCTGATTTTGAATGGCAATCCCGATTTTATGACCATATAATCCGAAACAACGAATCATATTGGCGGATTACAAATTATATTATCAATAATCCTAAAAAATGGGAAGAAGATAATTTCAACAGATGATTTTTACGATTAAGTTATATTGATGAGCTTATGAATTAGTGAATTATACAGGTTAAAACCAAAAGAAACCCAATAAAGCTATTGAGTTTCTTTTGGTTTTTATAATAACTAATGAATTAGCCTAGATAAGCTGAACACTACGTTTGATAAATTCGTTCAGCTCTTTTCCTTTCAATAAATTCTGCGAAAGGCGTGCCAGGTCGTACAGTTGCTGTAAACGGCTTTTTTGGTCTTCTTCCGGCTTGTCGAGGGTATCAATAAATACGGGATGATTGGTGTTAATCACCAAATTATACACATCGGGTAGCTCGCCCAAGCCGTACATGGGGCTTCCGCCTACAAGGCTCATATCTTTCATCCGGCGCATAAATTCGTTTTGCGTAATCATGAGCGGGCTGTCGGTCTCACTCATATTTTCAAAGACCAATTCAAACTGTTTTTTATCCACCAATTGTTCAAAAACAGCCTTTAAACTGTCTTTCTGTGCATCGTCTAATTTGGAAGGCATGACCGTATCATCCTTTTTAATCAAATTATCGATGGTGTCGGCATCTACACGTACAAAGCTGCTGTTTACCAGCTTTTGTTCCAATGCATTCACAAAATGTGCATCCAGCATGCCGTCCATCAGCAACACATCATATGCACGCTCTTTTGCTGCTTCAATATAGCTAAATTGCTCATCGGCATTATTGCTGTAGATATATACTTTACGGTTGTCCTTATCCTTTTGATTTGTCTCGATATGTGTGGCATATTCGTCCAAAGTAAAGTATTTATTGTCCACATTTTTCAGCAAGACAAACTTTTCGGCACGTTCGTAAAACTTTTGATCCGAAATCATACCATATTGGATGAAAATCTTAATATCGTCCCATTTCTTCTCAAATGCTTCACGGTCTTTCTTGAATAATTCTTCCAGCTTATCAGCTACTTTTCTACTGATATATCCTGAAATCTTTTTCACATTTTGATCGCTTTGCAGGAAGGAGCGACTCACGTTTAGCGGAATATCCGGCGAATCGATGACGCCATGCAGCAGCGTAAGAAAATCAGGTACGATATCTTCCACAGAATCGGTAATAAATACCTGATTGCTATATAGTTGAATCTTATTTCGCTGTAGCTCGTAATTGCTTTTCACCTTGGGGAAATATAAAATTCCCGTCAGGTTAAAGGGATAATCCACATTCAAGTGAATATTAAACAAGGGCTCGTCAAAGCTCATCGGGTACAGCTCGCGATAAAATGTCTTATAATCTTCTTCGGTAGCTTCGGTGGGCGTTTTGCGCCAGAGCGGATGTATATTATTTATAATACGCGGCTTTTCAACAGTTTTCGTTTTCGGATTGCCTTCCTCATCGGTTTCACCTTCAATGACTTCTTCTTCCGTGATGGTACCAAACACTATGGGCACAGGCAAAAACTTGCAATATTTGTTCAACAGTTCATGAATTCTGTATTCTTCCAAGAATTCTTTGTTTTCTTCGTCAATATAAAGTACAACCGTTGTCCCGCGATCGCGTGGCTCGATGGGCGTAATCGTATATTCGGGGCTTCCGTCGCACTCCCATTTTACCGGCTTGGTGCTGCCGCCTTTTTTATAGGTTTTGGTGAACAGCTCCACCTTTTCGGAAACCATGAAAGCCGAATAAAAGCCTAATCCGAAATGACCGATAATGGCATTTGCTTCAGCTTCGGTTTTTGTTTTAAACTTTTTGACAAATTCTTCGGCACTCGAAAAGGCAATCTGATTGATGTATTTCTCAACCTCATCCTGTGTCATACCGATTCCCCTATCGAT
Organism: uncultured Lentimicrobiaceae bacterium; assembly: GCA_964509065.1. Taxonomy (GTDB): domain Bacteria; phylum Bacteroidota; class Bacteroidia; order Bacteroidales; family F082; genus JALNZU01. Next base: position 5,596 of record CAZDWA010000042.1, on the reverse strand, counting down.
GATGGAGAGTGTTTTATTTTCTTTATCCAGCACAACACGAATGCTCAAATCACCCAATTCATCTTTAAATGCACCGGTAGAAGCAAGAGTTTTCAACTTTTGGGTGGCATCCACCGCATTGCTTACCAATTCTCTGAGAAAAATCTCATGATCTGAATACAAAAACTTTTTAATGATGGGAAAAATATTTTCCGTTTTAACGTCAATAGAACCTTTGATCATCGTATACGTATTTTTTAATTTTACTTTTAATCAATCAAAGCATATGCCATCCGCAGAAACTGACATTTTGACGTATTTAATTGCGAAACTCCCCTTGATTTGATGAAAAAGACAGCAATTGTTCGATTTTTTACCGTGACGAACAAAAGTCAAAAAAGCAAACAGCTGCCTGCTTATTTATAATAGCAAGGCAGCTGCGTTAAAATATTCAAAATTACGTTTTTGTTAATTTCCGGGATTCACTATTAATTTTACTGTCTCAAAATTTCCATTTTGTTTAATAAGCTGCAACGCATATATTCCGGCAGCTAAATCAGATAAATCTTGTACTGTTTCAGCACGAAACTCAAATGACTTCAATTGAATTCCTGAGGAATTATAAAGTATCCCTCTTGTATAATCCATTGATTTTCCATTAGTTGAAACAATTTGTAGTTTGTCTTTTACCGGATTTGGAAACACCTGAAACTCACGATTTTGAGTATATTCCCAAGATTCGGGCAGTCCTAAAATACTGCCATCGGCTTCCATTTTGATGAAAAATCCGTCTGAATACAGGCAACTGGCACTTTCATAGTCGTATTGCATACCACTTATCAAACAGCCTCCATCAGAAGTGGCAAAAAACATTCCAGCACGAATCGGTTTATCGGTTTCAAAATGAGTAGTTTGAAGAATATCACCATTAAGATTAATTTTATGGATGAAGATAGCTGAATGACCTAGTGAATCAAGGGACTCAGAATACACATTACGGGTTCCGCCTACATACAGTGTCTCCGGATCACAATAACTTAAACTTGGACCTTCAGAAGACTCCATTTCAAAGCCATAACGTAAGGTATTTAACACATTGCCATTATAATCTATATGTACATAAGCTAAATCCGTCATAATATAATCAGGTAGGAAGTGCGCATAATAGCGTCCGGTCAAAAAATAACTGTCTTCAGTATAAGGAATAAGGCTCCACATATGATAATAGGGTGGTAAATTCAACTCAAAGGATTTATCCGGCGTAAAATCAGAATTTAGCTGCACAATCTGGTTTTCATACTTATACATATGGTATTTACCGTCTTTCATTGGAGCAATAAAAGACGGACTCTCCTCATTTGCTTGTACCACTTTATCCAATACAGTGCCTTCTTGGTCAAACTCAATAAAATATAACCGGGTTACTTCAGTAGGATTTTCCCGAACTTTTCGACCGTAAGCCAAAAAATTCCCTTCTTGATTAATAGTTACGGATTCAATATCCCCCATTTGAAAATCATCAATGGAAATCATGGTATCGCGTACAATTTCCAAAGAAGTATTCATCCAACGCAAGCCAAGCTGATACTCATCCTTATAAGGAATATATCCGGAACCGCACAGTAAAATCTGTCCATTATCCAAAAGAAAAACACCTCGACTTATAAAATGACGATCATCATCTTGATATTCATATAATACACTGTCTAAAACCACCAAATTCTTATCGGTTTTATAAAAAACATTTGAAATCTTTGTTAAATCAAACGTATAGGTTCCATCCGGATTTAGTCTTTCGCTGGTTGCCCCCATGAAATAATAATCGCCGGTTTCCAAAAACATTCCGGGAGCAACTGCACCTCCGGTACGTAGCCATATAATTGATGATTGAGTCGATTGCCCTTGCCCCCTAATAAAAGGGAATAGCAAAAGCACGATTGAAAGAAAAATAATAGATAATTTTTTCATTGCTATTGTATTTTTAGGTAAAACTTCATTAATCATTTATTGAGCCAATAAAAGTTTTCTTGAAAACTTGCGCATAATAATTATGGGTACACCAAGTTTGATTTGTATAAGGCCCCGGGCTAGGCAATTGAGGAAAAGTACTTTGAGGATTATAAATGAAATCTTGACAATTTATTTGGAATAATCCAATAATTAAATCCGGTGTTGTTCCATAAGCAGGATTCAATTCATCTATTAAATCCTTTGTAGATAATAAATACTGATTTAACTCTGGACCATATATTATCCTATAACCACAGCAAGCATAGTCCCAAAAAATGCGATCCTCTGCAACACCAGGTTCAATATAGGCATTTTTAGAAATATATCCCATGTACGTATATACATAATCTGGATCAAAATAGTTAGGCGAACCCTGAGAATATTTCTGATAAAATCTATAACTAGCTGTATTTGCAGGCCAATGAATTTTTCTACAAGGTTCTTGATAGCTAGATCCAGCATATAAATAATCATCTTCATCAAATAAAGGCAAAGGTGTGCCAGGAGCAACCGGTGTAATTAAGTAGCTAATATCAGCACGAGGTCCACCTGAAGAAATACTCATAATTGTGAGTTCTTCCTCATTATAATCTTCTAAAATAAAAGCAATTGACCAAAAATTAAAGCCATTATTAAGATTTCCTATAATTTTATTTTCAATATCACTATAAACTTCCAATATAGATTCTCCATCAACAATTGGAATATTGTCAGCAGAAAAAGAACTGATTGGAATAATAATTTCTGTAGTATCTATTACCAAATATTCTATGGAATCATTTTTAAATCCATAATCTCTATTTAATGATGCATTCATCAACCACATTGCCTCATCTATTGTTCTATCTTGCATATCCCCTTTACTCTTAAGTTTCATCTTATCAAGTTTAATATCGTTGATAAAATCAACAAACAAGTTTTTTACGTTATTTGCATTCGGCTGATAAGTATTAATTGTTTCAATAATATCCGAATTATTTAAACCAATAGCCAAATCATTATCGTTTCTTTTGTTGCATGAAATAATTGTAAACAACACAAGAATTAAAATTGTTAAACCAGAAAAGCTTTTAATATTTCTCATGACTAAAATAAATTTAAATTTCAAAAAACGAATTTCATCTTCAAAAAACACCGTACAAATATGTACGGTAAGACTTAAGAGAATTTATTTTTCCCGATCAAAAAAATATATATTTCTCGTATTTTTCTCAAAAAAAGTCTATTCGTAAAAAAGAAATTTATTTCATTATCAATTGTTTTAAAGCAAGTTGTAGCTTGAAATATATTATTTATATTTTTTTCGGGGGGGGGGG
>CAZDWA010000042.1:0-2281 GCA_964509065.1 uncultured Lentimicrobiaceae bacterium | reverse complement strand
GTGATATGTATGAATGGTATATAAAGCATCTCTACATCTCTAACGGTTAAGTGTACAATACTAAGCAATTTTTCAATGAAAAGCAAATAATTTGTTAAAAAAATCTTAGATTCATGAATTACGCAGGTTAAGAACATCGAACAATTTATGTCTACTAAAAAAAATCACATTGTATGGTTTAAGTTAATTAAAGAATTTTCGAAACACCAAGATAAACTTCACTGCTATCTCTCAAAATACTATATACTTGAAGCTCATCCGACTCATTTATTCGGATATTATAGGGTCTAACTTGATAATCGTTGAAATTATCCGGGAAAACAGCAATGATTTTAGTGTCATTTGTGCCAATATAAGTACTTGATACATAATAATAATCACCTTCACGCAACAATGCATAAACAATCTCATCATTTAAGGCAATATCAATAATCTTTTTCTTTAGTTTGGGACTTATTTGATGAAAATATTCCAATGATGGTTCTTTGAAATTTACTGAATCTAAGACAATGTCTTGAACTTCAAAAATTGTGGTCAATGACTTTTTTTCGTTGGAGTTTAATGATTGAATATGCATTTTCCCAATAAAACTATCAACGAAAATCAAGCTATTGTCCTTTGCTTCTTTTATAATGGGGTGAAAAAATACATAAGCTGTTTTATGCTGTTTATGCCAAGAGGGAAGCTCTCCAAAATTTGATATGAATTTGCCGTCTTTATTAAACACATTGAATGCCGGACTGAAGTTGTAGAATGAATCAGCAAAAGGATTTTCGCTTTCTTCTTTCGGCAGGTCTTCCGTACCCGATATTGGCCAGCCGGCTTGTACCGGGAAATAAATTAGATCATTAATAACAAAAAATTCAGTATGATCAAATCCTTTTGCTTTTGCAACCTCTTCATCTTGAAAAATTATTGTATTCCATTGGGTTTCATTATTTATGGCATCAAGCGGTTTAGTGAAAATTACTGGTTCATTAGCATAGCCCATTTTATCATTGATTTTATCTTCATAAAATAAATGGGGCAAGGAAGCAGAGCAAAATGCATGTTCATCATTAACAACAGTTTTAAGAAACATTGTATGCAACACATTGGTTGCTTTCAGATATTTAATCATTGCAGTGGGAATGTCTTTGTCAATAAACTGATCTTGGTTCAATGTACTGTCCGGAATAATGGCAGTAGTATTGAATGTGGAGTCCACCAAATTGTAGAAAATCGATTTACTGGTAAGATGGTCATCAATTGTAATGTGTTTCATATTTTCAGAAACAGCAAAATTCATAATATTGGAAATTATAAACTCAGACTGATTAATTTTGTATTTTTTAAAATCGTATACAAGCTTTGGTTCGTAATCTATTTTTGGGAAATTTTTAAGTGAAACAGAAAAATGAAGCGGGCTATTTTTCGTTTCCGTTTCCTCTTCAAGGGTTCTATCTTTCATAGGTATCTCAGTTTGTAAAACCTCATTTTTAGCTTCAATATAAGCTACTGCAACTTCATCGGTATAATGTAAACCAAGTAATGCATCTGCTTTTAAAAGTACACCTCGTTTAGTATTGAATTTCATTAAATAAGGTACTTGCACATTTTGTGAAGAAAACACAAAGTAGTTTAATAGCTCATCTTTCGGATTAATGATTAAATTGCGTGAAGCACCATAGCTCTTCTTTTTAAGATAATCTTGGGCTGCATTATATTGCGAATAAACGGCAATTAATAAGCTTTGGGCTTCATTTTCAAGCTTCGATACATCCTTGAAAAATGGCGCTATAGCACCTTCGCATCTCGGACAATTGCCTAAAGGGAGCAATACCACATATAAATCGCCTTCAGGCACATCATTTGCTGCAAACCATGCACTCAGTTCCTTTTCTGTACCAGCCACTTGCTTTACTTGATGGAGCGCATCTTGAGCAAAAATATGATGAACAGAAAATAACGCAAATAGGAAGATAATAGTTTTTTTCATATCGTCTTTATTTATTTTATTCTTTACAAATTAGTTTGGTTGAAATTACTAAAAAAATGACTAGCAAGGGGCTGTCATACAAATAGACAGCCCCTTAAAATTATTTAAATGTAATATCATTTCCCATAATAAAATCTGGAGGATTATTTACATTTTGTCGTGCAGCAAGGCACGAATTGATTTTGCAAAAGAAGTGAATATAAAATTGTATGATAGCGATACAATAAGTTTATAGGCGGCTCTATCTGAACAGCCTTGCCCGTTTTCCAATATGCATAAGGTACAGAATTCGCGCGGGGGGGG
>CAZDWA010000041.1:0-20168 GCA_964509065.1 uncultured Lentimicrobiaceae bacterium | reverse complement strand
AAAAGCTGTTTATTATAAAATGAATTTTGATTTAATTTCGGCAATTTTTACGTTATGAGTTGTTCGCAGTAGTTGGCTACAGCTTCAAAGCTCACGCCTTAAAATTTCTCAAAATTAAATTCATGAATTAAGCAGGTTACAATCAATTTGTAAGGAGATTTGATGGTACGGTAATAATTTTTCTATTGTCGCGGAAATCGAACAAAGTCAGCCGTCTCAACTCATAATAGCTGCTCCAATAGGTTTTTAGCGCATTATAATACCCGATGCGCGCATTATCGTTATCAATTTGCGCATTATTCAGCTCCAAAATATCGTTTACTTTACCAATCATATAGCGTTTTTGGGTCACATCAAAGCGTTTTTGTGCGACAGTATCGGCTTTGGATGCGATATATAACTGATTTTCTTGCATATTAAACTGCATCACCTTCAAGAAGATACTTTGCTCAAAATCAGTTCGTTCCTGCTCGATGGAGGTACGTACCAACTCCAGATTTGACTCAGCCATTTTAATCTGCCCTTTTGCTTGTCCCCAATCTAAGATTGGCACAGAAATTCCCAAAGATATACGTTCTTGGTCCAAAGGGTTTTTATATGCATTTGGTATGGTGCCTGCTGTTTGTGTCAGTCCAAAAACCGCATTTAGGTTTGCCGAAAAGCGTCCGTTTGCTTTTGCCATGCTCAGCTGACTTTCGGCTTCAAGCATACGCCTATCGAAATTCAGTCCGGAAGATGTATTGGTAAGCGCCTCACTCACAGCTTCTTCCACAGATACATCAAAATGTTCGGTTTGCAGAGGCGGAATTAAGATGATATGCTGATTTCCGTGCAGACGCAAAAACGACTTTAGTGTAAACTGCATATTTTGATAATTCAAGTCTGCCGTTTCTACTGAAGCCTGCGCCCTCAAGAGGTTCAGCTCAAGCTGAAGAAGTTCGTTTTCTGCAATTTTGCCAAGGATAAAACGTCCTTTGGCAATATTATAAAGCGTATCGTAGTTTGCTTCATTTTTTAATGCGATATCCTTTTCCACTTGTGCAATAAGCAGATTAAAGAAATGATTTATTGCGAATGAAGCCACTTGTTCGTTTGTTTCTAAATACTGCCGTTGTGCTTCCTGATAACGCATGGGCTCAATTTGTTTATCCCATTTAAAATCATTGTAGGCAAATAATGGCTGTGTAAATCCAATATTTACGGGCACCGACAAATACTGATGGGTCGATGCTTCATCATAAAAGTTATCCAAGCGGCTTAGACCGGACTCTAAATATACCATCCCTCCCGTTAAGCCAATTCTTTGATTAAGAGATAGATTCGCACTATAACGTGCCAAGGTGCGCTCAAGATAGGTTTCCGTTCCATCCGATTGTATGACCGCATCAATGGAGCGGGTAAAGTTTGGAAGCGTAGCATCCAAACGTAGGTTTGGAAGATATCCCGCTTTAAAGCTTCGATATTCCCAATAACTTCGGCGAAAACGGTGGCGTGCCATCATCGCATCGGGCGATTTATCCTGAGCTATTGTAATAACCTCAGATAGTGACAAATAAGTAGGCTCGGAAGAAGATTGTGCAGCTAGGTTTAACGGATGAAAAAACATGAAAAGCAGTAGAAATAACCCCGAACTGCCAAAAATAGATGATACAAAAGAAAAGCTCGATTTACACATTATTCGCAAAATTAATAATAAAGGGATAACAAATCCTTTTACTTTGACAAAAGACAATTATTTCATTGCAAACATTCCATTTTCTATAAAAAACCATACTCCCGGATTTCTATTTTCATTGGCAAGCAGCTATTAAACCACTTCAGCTACAACAAATGTACTGCCTCCGATAAAAATCACATCTTCATCTTTGGCTTCATTTTTTGCAGCATGCCAGGCTGCAGTAACCGAATCATACACCTCTCCCTGCAAGCTGAATACGGCAGCTTTCTCAGCAAGCTCTTCGGCAGGCAGCCCCCTCGGGATATTTGCTTTGCAAAAATAATATTTTGCATGTTGTGGCAATAAAGATAAAATATCGGAAATATTTTTATCGTTCACCATTCCCAGCACAAAATGCAGCCTTTCATAGGGAATTGATTGGAGTTGAGTCAATATTTTTATAATCCCTTCACGATTATGTCCTGTATCGGCAACCATTAACGGCTTACGGCTTAATACCTGCCAGCGCCCCATAAATCCGGTTGCATGTACTACTGTTTCAAATCCATCACGAATATGTTGCTCCTCTATATCATAATTACGGCTTAGTAGTTCCAAAGCTGCCAAAACCGTTACGATATTCTTCTGCTGGTAAAGGCCTAATAAGGGCAACGCCAAATCTTCAAGATAAAGGATGTTGTCTTTCCAGATATCGAAATATTGCAAATGACTTACTGATTTATTCAGTTTGCGGGCATCATAAAGTATATCGGCAAATTCAATCGGCGCATGGCGTTCTTCGGCAATCTGTTTAAAGACTGCATCAGTTGAAAAATTCGATTCGCCTATTACAACAGGAACAGACTGTTTGATAATTCCACCCTTTTCGGCTGCAATTTCCTCAAGACTATTACCCAAAAACTGCATATGGTCATAGCCTATATTGGTAATTACACTTAACAAAGGCTGCAGCAGATTCGTGGAGTCTAATCGTCCGCCCATACCGGTTTCCACGATGGCAATATCCACTTGTTCTTTGGCAAAATAATCGAAAGCCATTCCTACAGTCATTTCAAAAAACGAAAGCTGCATTTGCTCAAACTTATCCCGATATGTTGCAATAAAGTCCATCACTGCTTCTTCCGAAATCATTTTTCCGTTGATCCGTATGCGTTCTCTGAAATCTTTCAGATGCGGAGAGGTATACAAAGCAGTTTTATAACCTGCTTCCTGCAACACGGAAGCCAAGAGGTGTGATACAGAGCCTTTTCCGTTTGTTCCTGCAATATGTACTGCTTTGAAACGGTTTTGGGGATTATCCAATAAATTCAGCAAATCAATGGTTTGTTGCAAATCAGCCTTATAGGCAGCGCCTCCAACACGCTGATACATAGGCAGCTTCCCAAACATCCAATCCAGAGTCTCCTTATACTGCATCCTAAGATTTTGTAAAATTTAGCAACTATTTAATTCCCAATTACGAATGTATAAATGATATTTCCTTTCTGCAGCTCGGCAGCATTTGGGTCTTCGGCAAATAATGATGTTTTTGCGGCTTGCACGGCAATATTACGCAGGTTTGCATCCAATATTGTTGTGCCTCTCAGATTCACTTCTGCCCGTTGCACCCGTCCTTTTCTATCCACCCATATATCTACTACCACATCCCCTTGTTCCCTGAACGAGCTTCGTGGCACCACCAAATTTTTCGATCCTCTCCCACCCAAATTATATGAGGGACCATTTCCTCTTCCGCCCTGACCATCATAGCGTGTCACTTCACGCAAGCCATCCGGCTTACCTTGGTCGCCGGGCTGTCCGCTAATACCTTCTCCTGTGGAGGAGGTAGAAGAGCCTTTATATAGGGCACGTTGATTCACGGTTTGCTGTGGCTCGGCAGCCGCTGTTGCTTCCCTGTCAGGCAGCTGTGGTCGCCTGTCCATCTCCGCTTCTTGGGTGCGTAAGTTTTCCTTTGGCTTCGGCTGATCGGGCAAGGAGGGAGCATCTTCAATGCTTGTTAAGGTTTCCTCCTCATGCTGTTGCTGTGTGGCACTGCTTTGGGCAGGCACAGCAGCTGCAGCAGAAAATGGGTCCGACATAGACTCATAGCCCATCCCCTGATCGCTATAACCCAGATTCACCTCTACCCCTTCCTCTCCCGGCAATGGCAAAGGAGTGCGCAAAGCCATAAAAAATAAGGCAAGAATCAGCAACAGATGCACCAGCAAAGTGGATACAAAAGCAAATCTTTTATTTTTATCAAGGCTACTCATCTCGGTGTTAACAGCATTTTATTTTTTTGGTGATGTAGCTAATATCATTTTATGTTTTTGTCCGGTTTTATTGTTTATCGCATTGATGGCATCAATCAATGTAACCACATATTGCACCGGAACAGTTTTATCAGAACGCAATACGATAGTTGCTTCTACCTCATCATGCAGCATTTGAAAAAGAGCAGGCTCCAAGTCAAGCTCTTCAACGGGGTGCTCCTCAATGAAATACTGATAATGATCGTTAATATATACGGTCAATGTTTGTTTTGCCATTGTCTTGCTTTCACTTGAAGGCAGCAGCAGCTTAATGGCATTGGGTGCCACAAGTGTTGAAGTAAGCATGAAAAAGATAAGCAGCAGAAACACGATATCCGACATGGATGCCATGCTAAAGCTGACGCTCAGTTTATTTCTCGTTTGTATAGCCATTCTTAAATTGTTTTACAATTAGCGTGCCGGTTCGTGCAACACATCCATAAATTCTGTTGCGCGTGCCTCAAGCAGATATACCACCTTACTGATGCGGCTCACCAAAATATTATAAAATATATAGGCCAAAATACCTACTATCAAGCCTCCTACCGTGGTAATCATCGCCTGATAAATACCTGACGACAGCAAGGCAATATCGATATTATTTCCTGCCATTGACATATCATAAAAGGCACGAATCATACCCGTCACCGTGCCAAGGAATCCCAGCATGGGCGCAGCTCCGGCAATGGTAGCCAGTCCCGCTACGCCGGTCTCCAGCTTACTGACCTCCAGCTTGCCCACATTTTCAATTGCCACATTAATATCATTCAAGGGCTTGCCAAGGCGCGACAGCCCTTTTTCAATCATGCGGGCAATAGGTGTATCGGCGCTGCGCGAAAGTGCCAAGGCAGCATCCAGTTTGCCGTCATGGATAAACTCACGAATGTTATTCATGAAGTTTTTATCATTTACAGATGCTTTTGAAATAGCAAGATAACGCTCGACAAATACATATACGGCAATAAGCGAAAAAATTCCGAGAACCAGCATAATCCAGCCGCCCTTTACTGCCAAGTCCAGAATGGACAATGAAATTTCACCCTGCTGTTGCATTTCTACCACAGTTTCTCCCAATTCATTGGGTACACTTTGTAATTGAAGTAAGATACTATTGAACATCATTGAATTATTAATACGGGTATAAAACTAAAAAATCTTCTATTTAGTATGTTTTGACGGTTTAACATGAAAAATATCGCCTGTTGAACTGTCTTCATATGCGCCGGTAACACTTGCCAAGCAGTTAATTTCGTCATTTAGACGCAACACTCCTAAAAATGCAAATACAATTGCTTCTTTATAATCCACAAGCTGCTTGTCAGGCACAAATATCTCATTTGGCATCTTTTCCCTCAGCTTTTGAATCAAAAATCCGTTATGCGCTCCCCCTCCTGTCGCCAAGATTGAGCCTTCCGGGTTTGAGCCCACTGCATTATGAATTTGTTCAGCAATATGTACACAAAAAGTATGCAAACAATCTTCGGGCTGTGCCAAAAAAGGCTTTAAAAGCGGAAAAACCTCCTCCTCCACCCATTCTCTGCCCAAGGATTTGGGATGAGGCAAATGATAATAGCCTAAAGCGTTTAGGTTTGCCAATAATTTGGGAATAAGTTTGCCCGAAGCGGCGAACTCTCCATTATTATCATAAGGCATACCTAAAAGTGCTGAAAGATGATTTAACACCTGATTTGCCGGACAAGTATCAAATGCGACTCGCTTCCCGCCCTCGCGAAAAGAAATATTGGCAATACCGCCTATATTCAAACAAAACGGAAATTTCGAGAAAAGCAATTCATCGCCAATTGGAACCAAAGGTGCTCCTTGCCCTCCTTTTTGTACATCCTCTTGTCGAAAGTTGCAAATTGTAGTTAGACCACTATTTTCAGCAATGGCAGCCCCATTCCCTATTTGAAGGGTAATTCCCTGCTCCGGCTGATGAAACACGGTATGCCCGTGCGATGAAATTAAATCAACGTCAAAGTCCAGGCCATCAATAAATTGCTTTGCTTGACTGCCAAGGTAATTGCCATAGTCCAAGCCTAAATTTTTAAGACTTTCGGCCGACTGCAGCCAAGCATTTGACAGCTTTTGCTGCCATAAATCATCATAAGGCAGGGTAGCTGCCGCCAAAAGCTCATAATTCCAGCCTTTTTCATCCTTCCAAAAGCGACAACAAGCCATGTCAAGGCCATCTAATGAAGTGCCCGACATCATACCTACCACCATATAGCTGTTCTGTTCCATGCAAATTCTTCTACAAATAAGGCAATACTTTTTCCAAGCGTATCCCCCTCGAGCCCTTGATTAATATATCATATGATTTTGGTTGCTTTTCTTCAAAATAGCTGCACAGCTGCTCCACCTTTTCAAAGTGAAGCCAGTCGTCACCGGCATACACACGTTCAAAGTGGGGTCCTACCAAAATCACTTCCGGCATTTCTAAATCGCTAAGCAGCTTTAATATTTCAGCATGCTCCGCATCACTTTCTTGTCCAAGCTCAAGCATATCGCCCAAGATAAGCATTGCTTTGCTGTGCCGTATGCTGTCAAAATTCTTAATTGCCAGCTCCATGCTTACCGGATTGGCATTATATGCATCCATTATCACACGATTCTTGCTCGTTTCCACAAGCTGTGAGCGATTATTGGAAGGAATATACGAAGATATGGCATGATTTATCTTTTCGGCAGGCACATTAAAATGGCAACCGACAGCAATTGCAGCCAAAATATTTTCTGCGTTATAATTCCCTATGAGTCGGCTTTCTACGGTCATTTGATTGCTACCATACTCCCAATCAATTTGTACAAAGGGGTCTGCTTCAATCAGTTGACCATACACATCTGCCTGCATTGAACTGCCAAAAGTAAAGCGTTTAATATTTTTTGAAAGTCTGTCCAACAGTTGATTATCTGTATTTACAAACAGCATTCCTGCATGATCATCTATATACGCATAAAGTTCGCTTTTGGAATTTATAACCCCCTGAAAGCTGCCAAATCCTTCCAAATGTGCTTTTCCGATATTGGTAATAATGCCAAAATCAGGTTCTGCAAGCCTGCAAAGCTGCATAATTTCGCCCATATGGTTGGCTCCCATCTCGATTACGGCAATATCGGTATCTTCATTTATGCGCAACAAGCTTAAAGGAACTCCCAAATGATTATTCAGGTTGCCTTCAGTAAAAACAATGTTAAAACTACTTGCCAATACCCTCGCCATCAACTCTTTGGTAGTTGTTTTTCCGTTTGTACCGGTAATCCCGATTACTTTTGCCTTCATTTTTCTGCGGTGATACTGCCCAAGCTCTTGCAGCATACGCTGACTATCTTCCACCTTCAAAATACGTGGGTCATCCGGCAGCTGTGCATCATCCGCCACAGCATATGCAGCACCTTGCTCAAGTGCTTGCAGTACCAACTTATTGGCATCAAAATTGGGACCTTTCAATGCGAAGAATAATGCGCCTTCTTTAAGGCTCCGGGTATCGGTTGACACCTCCGGATGCTTTTGAAAATAGCTATAAACAGATTCGACCGTGTGCTTCATAAATAAAAACCCCATCATGTTGTTATGACGGGGTTCAAAATTATGGATTTTTTATTTATCTTTTTTTACCGGAATACGAACTTCCTACTTTATTCATTGCGCAGCGGAAGCCAATTGTGCTGGATGCCTCGTCTTCATTGAGGTATCTGCGTGTTCCGGGGCTCAAATAATATGCTCTGTCGTTCCAGGACCCACCTTTATATACTCTTGCTTTATCAGAAATCAAGGTAGTATTTCCGTAATCATACATTTTATTTGTGGAGCCGGGATCTTCTTCTAAATCAACCCAGTCAGATTGTATGGTGGAAGCGTAATCGCCGTCGCGATAGTTTATGGCGTAACCACGTCTATAATTTTTACGGTTCGCAGCATCTTCCGGAGAAATCTCTACATATTCAAGTCGTCCGAGTGAGTCTTTTTGTGCCAGACTGCCGTCTAGGTCACGCTTTTTGTTCATAAATATATTCCCTCTGAATGGGTTGTAGTCGGACACATCTTCTGATGATAAGGGGCGATACACATCAAGCACCCATTCGGAAACGTTGCCTGCCATATTATAGAGTCCATAATCATTTGGCCAGTATGAGGCTACCGGGGCAGGGATTGCGGCACCGTCGTTCAGGCTTCCGGCAACACCCATATAGTCACCCGATCCACGTTTGAAGTTTGCCACAAAGCTACCCATATATCTTCTATGGTCGGTACGAAGTCCGTCACCGTTCCAAGGATATACTCTACGCTCGGCAATACGTTCGTTCTTGGTGTTTCCTACCAATCCCAAGGCTGCATATTCCCATTCTGCTTCAGTGGGTAAGCGATATTTGGGCAGCAGTATGCCGTCTTCGAAGCGTACGGTACGTATACCGCTTCCGCTAGGATCAAGGTCGGCTTTTCCTTTGCGAACCAATCCTTCATATTGACCGGCAAGATATGCTTCTGTGTTAAAGTTGTTCTCGTTGCTTTGATCGGGGTCAAAATCCAAAATTCCTGCTTTGATAAGCAATAATTCATTCACCCTGTCGGTACGCCAGTTGGCATACTCATTGGCTTGAACCCATGACACGCCCACCACCGGATAATCGTGATAGGATGGATGACGGAAGTACAGCTCCACCAAGGGTTCGTTATATGACAAGCGATCGCGCCATACCAAGGTATCCGGCAATGCTTTGTATACCACTTGTGGATAATCTTCGCCATACACGCGTGACAGCCAATACACATACTCCAAATAATCGAGGTTACTGACTTCTGTCTCGTCCATATAGAATGAGGAAACAGTGACCCTGCGGGGCATATTATTCCATTCATACAGTACGTCCTCGTTGGTGGCTCCCATCAAAAAGGTACCCCCTTCAATGGCTACCAATCCGGGTCCAACCTTTTGTTCGCGGCTTTTAACCACCTCAAAACCACCATATTTGGAATCATTATACTTCCAGCCTGTAGTGCGAGAAGCTTTCTGTTTGGAAGCTATAAAAGGAACAGCTGCCAACAGAAGTAAAAGAAGATAAGCTCTGTTTTTCATTTTAAAATGATGTCTGCTTTGATTCATTGTGTTCTATAACTAAAAAGGGAGTGATTTTATTGTATGCTTATAGCGTCTATTGTAATAATTCATACAAAAATCCCAACCAAATGAAATTTCATGTGCTTGTCCGCTGTCTTTTCCCACCGCCCCCAAGCTATAGTCGAAGCTATATCCGATGCGGATACCATCCCATTGCAAACCAAGCAGGAAACCGACTCCTGTGGCTTGTTCGATGGCATGGCGAAATCGGATTCCGCCAAGGAGGGATGACAAGCGGGCATATACACCTATATCTATTAGATTTAAATTATTTTGGTGCAAAAATAATAAACTTGGCATTAGCATCAAATCCCCATCACGTTCATCGCCAAAAATTCCTGCCGAAGCATTGAAATTCATGCCGCCGTGAACTACATATTTAATAGCCAAACGCTCTTCATAGGCTGAATAAGAGCGGATTATAGGTCGTGAAAGGTGATCCGCAGCAAGACCAAGGAAAAAACGATCTGCAAATTCAAAATTAATTCCTGCGCCAAAATCAGCAGCCAAAAAGGTGTTGCTTCCGGGCGGTTGTTCATTTCCTACCAATAAATTCCCCGTAAAAGGATCTATCATATCCGGAAAAATCAACTTACCCCAATCAACACTTATCTGATAGAGCCCTGCCTTCATGCCGAAATTAAGCATTGTCTCATAAGCAATTTGGATTCGATGAGAAAAATATGCTGCTGCCTGACTGCGGTTATAAAGGCCTGAAGCTTGTCGATCCGACATGAGCAACACACCAAAACCGCTACGAATTGATTCAAGATTTTGATCATAAGACACTGCATAGGTAGTAAATGCATTGGAAATACCGGGCCATTGATTTCGATAATTCAACTGGAGACGGCTACATTCCGCATTTCCGGTTAAAGCCGGATTGAGAAATAGCGGACTGGCATAAAATTGTCCAAATGAGGCATCTTGCGCTTTCAAAAAGGCAGAAGAAAAGCCTAATAGCATCACAAGAGTTAAAAATAAAAACCTTTTAAAATTATAGCTCACCGGAGAATCTTATTTTATGGCGCGAAATTACGCATTATTCGATTTACAGAACGCTAGGAAACTCAATTTCAGTATTTACAATATTCAAAACTTTTAAGCGTTTGAAATCAGAAGCTCTAAAGGGCTTTAAAACTTTCTGCTTTTGGAATTGTTTAATATTTTCGTTTTGTGTGTACCATGAAAACTATTTACAAATTACTTTTCACAGTCGTGTTTTCCTTATTGCTAACCGCTGTTTCCTTCGGCACTACCGCTGAAGAAGCATTTGACAGCAAGGAAGTTCAGCTTGTTTGGAGCAAAAATGACTCCTTACATAAGGCAGGATATATCACGCAATATCGACCTTATTTTCATGGTGCTGCCTATAGTGAAGCATCCACTATGCTCCCATTTTACAAAGAACAATTAGCTGTATATGATGATGCGTTAGAAGCTATTGTACAGCTGCGTGAGCTTAAGACCGAAGCATTTGACATTTCGGAATTTCCACAGCTTGACATCACACAGCTTGATACGGTTTTTCGTACCGAAGCAACTATAGGCATCACACGTGAGCAACCGCTTCTTATCATTCAAGTAAACAGCATACGGCGTATCCCCGGCAGCGATAAAGCAGAAAAGCTGATAAGCTTTGAGCGGGATGTGTTTTTATACGAAACGGACGGATTAAAAAATGATGAGATACAATATGCGGAGAATTCGGTATTAGCCAGCGGAAACTGGTATAAAATCAGGGTAGCCGAAAGCGGAATGTATAAATTGGGCTATGCAGACCTTCAAAATCTGGGATTAAATCCCGCTACCATTGACCCGCGCCACATACGCATATATGGCAATGGAGGCGGTATATTACCTGAAGCAAACAACATCGCCCGCCATGATGACTTGGTAGAAAATCCCATTATTGTTGTGGGAGAAGAAGATGGGGTGTTTAATCAAAATGATTATGTCATGTTTTATGCCGAAGGAGCATTAACATGGTATTTCTACAATCCCACAGGCTATTACCGCCATCAAACAAATTATTATGACGATTACTCCTATTTGTTTATCACAGTGGATAAAGGACCCGGCAAACGAATAGAAACAATTGACACTCCCTCTGCCACCGTAGTAACAATTGATGACTTTTTAGATCATCAGCTACACGAGCAAGAACTTGTAAACCTAAGCAATAGCGGAAGGGTGTGGTACGGCGAGCTATTTGATGCAAGCCTTAGTCGCGACTTCAATTTCCATTTTCCGAACCTGATACGCGAAAAAGAGGCATGGATAGAAGTCGATGTGGCAGGACGGAATTTCGGAACAGCTGCTTTTCAAGTGTTTATTGACGGACAAATGCATCGCAATTTAAACATTGAAGCCACTCAACAATCAGGGGGATACGAATATGCCAAACCCAACTGGGCTCAGTTTGCATTTAGTCCTACATCGGATCAAATAAATGTGAAATTAAATTTCAACAGAAGCTTAAATACCGCACGAGGCTGGCTAAATTATATTTCGATAAATAGTTGGCGAAAATTAAAATATACAGGCTCTCAACTGTTTTTTTCCAATCACAGATTAAAGGAACAAACCGTATTTAAGTATTTGCTTGCCGACGCGAATGCATCCGTAGAAATATATGAAATCACCGAGCCTACCAATATCAAGCGGATGGCAACAAGTCAGTCCGGTAACAGTTTGTCGTTTAATGCAGCAGCAGACCGGCGCCGAAATTTTATTGCGATAAACCGTTCTGAAGAGCTGCGGACACCCGAATTAATCGGCAGCGTAGCAAATCAAAACCTGCATGCCATACGCAATATCGATTACCTCATCGTAAGCCATCCCGACTTTTTATCGGAAGCCGAACGACTGGCAGAATACCATCGAAATCATAGCAATCTCACAGTTTATATCACCACACCGGATAAGATTTACAATGAATTTTCTTCCGGCTCACAAGATATTACCGCGATAAGGGATTTTAACCGTATGCTTTACACAACGGCTGCCCCCGGAAAGAAATTACGCTATCTTTTACTGTTTGGTGACGCTTCTTTTGATTATAAAGACAAATTAGCCAACAACACAAACTTTGTACCTACCTTTCAAACATTATCGTCTTTAGACCTTACTTATTCCATTGCCACTGACGATTATTACGGCTATTTGGATCAAAATGAAGGCGGTTCTACCCTCGATTTATTGGATATCGGCATCGGGCGCATGCCTGTTGAAAGCCTTGAAGAAGCGACAGCAATGATCGATAAGATATTTTCTTATGTAGAAACAGACGAAAAGGTAATGGGTCCTTGGCGCAACGAAGTCACCTTTTTAGCAGATGATGGTGATACCAACAAACATATATCAGATGCCGAAGAGTTATCGGCAGTCATACAAACCAACAATAACGAATTTAATATCACAAAAATTTATTTGGATGCCTATCCGCAAATTGCCACTCCTTCGGGACAAAAAGCCCCGGAAGTGAATGAGGCAATCAACAAAAAGATGGAGCAAGGCACGCTGATTTTCAATTATTCCGGTCATGGTGGCGAGGTAGGACTCGGCGAGGAACGTATACTGGAAATCGCTGATATTCTCAGCTGGAGAAATCGAAATAAATTACCGATTTATATCACGGCAACCTGTGAATTCTCACGCTATGACGACCCTACACGCCGCTCGGCAGGAGAAATGGTGTATTTGCACCCGGAAGGAGGAGCAATTGCCATGTTTACTACCGCACGCGCTACCTTTGCAGGAACAAATTTACGCCTGAATAAAGCCATATTTCAAAACAATATGTTCTCAAAAGAAGCCGGAGAATATGTTCGATTTGGAGATATAATCCGCAAGTCAAAGATAAAAGGAGATGATAATGATCGTAAATTTGTACTGCTGGGTGACCCTGCACTAAAGCTTGCATTCCCGAAAAATAAAGTCATTACCACTCATATCAACGGAAAAGAGATAGGAAGCAGCCCGGACACCTTAAAAGCATTGGACAGGGTGGTAATAAATGGCTTTGTTGCCGACGCAAACGGACAAAAATTGAATAATTTCAAGGGCGAACTGCATATTACCGTTTTTGATAAAGAAGTACAAATCACTACTTATGGAGATCAAAGTTCTCCCACCAGCTTTGCCACGCGTAACAGCATTATCTACAAGGGATTAGTCAGCGTGACAGATGGGGTTTTTGAACTCCAGTTCATGATGCCCAAAGATATTTCTTATCGCTATGGTCTAGGACGCATCAGCTACTATGCCACAAACTATGAAATTGATGCTCATGGTGCATTTGAAGATTTTCTAATTGGCGGCTACTCTAATACAGTGGTGGATGATGCAAACGGTCCGGTTATTAAATTATTTATGGGTGATACAAGCTTTGTAAACGGAGGATTTACGAGCGAAAATCCCTTACTTCTAGCCTTAATTTCGGATGAAAGCGGTATTAATACAACCGGAGCAGGTATAGGACACGATATCACTGCTACCATCAGCGGAGCAAGCGAGCGTTTTGCAGTACTAAACGACTATTATGCAGCTTCACTCGACAAAAGCAATGAAGGGACCATCATTTTTCCGTTTTTCAACTTAAATCCCGGAATACATACGCTCACACTCAAAGCATGGGACATCCTAAATAACTCTGCCACAGCAGAAATAACTTTTGAGGTGGTGTCAGGAAGTGAAATGAAACTGGATAAGCTGTTTAACTTCCCAAATCCGATGACTGAAGGAACGAACTTCGTGTTTAGCCATAATCAGTCTAATGAAATGCTGGATATCACCATTGATATTTACGACATTTCCGGAAATTGGATGCATCGTATCCAAGACAAGAATCTCAGCAGCGGCATCCGAAGCACCCCCATAAATTGGAACGGTTCACTTTCAAATGGCAGCCGACTAGCAAAAGGTTTATATATTTACCGCCTGATTGCAACAAATAAAAACGGAGTCACGGCAGCAGCTTATGGCAAATTATTGAACTATCGCTAAGTTATGAAAGTATTTCTTCCCCGAACTATAATACTGCTATTCAGCATTTTAATCTTCTTGCAAACATCATTTTCGCAAGTAAGACAGGGAGAACAAATGCATTCATTTACAGTAAGTTGGCTTGAAGCGGAACAAATAACACTGCCTAAGGGCGGCACTGCCTTTACGCTATGGGCAGAAGATGCCGTGGCGAAAAGCGAAACAGCAGCACTCCCATGGATTGAACTGCCCATAGAAAGCCCGGAAGGCTTTTCGATACAAAATATCGAGCTAAAAGATATCGTAAGCCAACAAATTGCTTTATCAAAAGATTCGATTTATCTTGATGAAGAGGAGATTCCCACAAGCTTTCAGATAAAAACCGAGCTTCGTACCGAAAATGGAAGCCTCAAGAACTATATTTGTATATTGCCGTTACGCAAAAGCGATTTAAACATTGAAAAGCTTATTCGTGCAACAATTCATTATGAGCTTCAAAGCGTTGAGCCACCTCTGAATGACGGCTCACCTTCTTTTGTCGATAATTCAGTACTTAGAGACGGCAAATGGGTGCGTATGGCAGTAACCGAAGACGGGATTTATGGGATAAATCGTCAACAGCTGCAGCAAATTGGCTTTGACATGGATCATATCGACCCACGCTATCTGGCTGTTTACGGAAACGGAGGCAAAATGCTGCCGGAATCTAATTTGCGCTTCCGACATGACGATTTATTTGAAAATGCAATCCTTGTTACAGGCGAAGAAGATGGCGTGTTTAATGAAGACGATATGCTTTATTTTTATGGCGCCTCACCAATTGAATGGCATTACGATAGATTCAGAAATATATATAGCCATCAAATCAATTATTATTCCGATACAACTTGGTATTTTCTCACAGTACATGAAAATAAATTGGGCAAACGAATCCAGAAAAAAGAAAGTCAACATCAATTGCCCACCATCAACACTACGGAATTTATTGACAGACAATTCCATGAAGTGGATTTGGCAAATCTTATCATGTCCGGAAAAGAATGGTTTGGTGAAGTATTTTCCATGTCAAAGCCGGTTTACAGCTTTGATTTTTTATTTCCCGACAGAATCCCAGATCGCGAGGCATTCCTTAGCACGTATTTTGCCGCACGCTCCATCACTGAAAACGTTTTTTTTGAAGGCAGCATCAATGGGCAAAACATTTTTGAAGATATTTTAATGCTCAAGCTCAATCCGAGCAGCAGCACCTATGCCCGTGATAAGCTACAGCAACACAAAATAGAGGATAGTAGTGATTTACTTAGGGTACAGCTGAAAATGATTGCCGAAAATGAAAGCTCGCGCGGCTGGCTCAATTATATCAATATCAATGCTTGGCGGCTGTTAAAATATCAAGATGAGCAATTATTTTTCCGCAACCCGGATGTATCGGGAACG
Organism: uncultured Lentimicrobiaceae bacterium; assembly: GCA_964509065.1. Classification (GTDB taxonomy): domain Bacteria; phylum Bacteroidota; class Bacteroidia; order Bacteroidales; family F082; genus JALNZU01. The sequence goes on along the minus strand of CAZDWA010000041.1, from coordinate 4,656 downwards.
AATGCAATAGTTAACTTTCAGATTGAAAATGCCTCTGCAAATTTAATATTATGGGATATCAGCAATCCGTTGGTGCCTATGCAGATTGATTTTGAGCTCAAGCCTGATAATATGCTCAGCTTTTCGGATGAAGCAGTTCAAACAAATGAATATGTGCTGTTTTCAGCTGAAGACCACCATACAATAACTATCTTTAAAGAGGTAAAGAACCAAAATCTGCATGCGCTTGAAAGCTGCGATATGCTTATTGTAACCCATCCGATGTTCGTGGAACAAGCCCACAAACTAGCACAAATTCATCTCGAAGAAGATGGATTAAACTCACAAGTGGTGAATATTCAAGATGTTTATATCGAGTTTGGAAGCGGCTCGCCGGATATTAGTGCTCTCAGAGATTTTGTACGAATGATGTTCTACAAATCCGAGAAAACATTGAAATATTTGTTATTGTTTGGTGATGCATCCTACGATTATAAAGACAGGATTGAATCAAACACAAATTTCATCCCCACCTATCAGGCTGCCAATTCATTATCCGATTCATACTCCTATGTCAGCGATGATTATTTCGGCTTGATGGACACAAACGAAGGGGAAGAAATGAGCGGCATATTGGATATTGGTATCGGAAGATTTCCGGTAAACACCATAGAGCAAGCAAACACACTAATCAACAAGCTGGAACAATATATTAAAAACCAGCATCAACAAAGTGGAGAATGGCGAAGCAATATTATTTTTATGGCTGATGATTCCGACAACAATACGCACCTGAACCAAGCAGACCAGCTGGCAACGTATGTGGACACTCATTTTTCGGATTTAAATGTTTCAAAAGTATACCTTGATGCATTTCAGCGCATTAAAGTTTCGGGAGGCTACCGATTCCCCGATGCATCAAATAAATTAATGGAAAATCTCGAAGAAGGAGCACTCATATTTAACTATACAGGGCATGGAGGGGTGAATGGTCTTACAAACGAAAATGTATTCTCCATCAGTCATATCAATGCCTTGCGTAACTTCAACAAGCTGCCTTTTTTCATTACTGCCACTTGTGAGTTCAGCCGATTTGACGATCCATCGCTTGAATCAGCCGGGGAACAGTTGTTATTAAATCCCGAAGGTGGTAGTATCTCGTTAATGACTACGACACGCCAGGCTTTTTCACATTCCAACTTCAACCTGAATCAAAAATTATATGCTGCACTATTTGATAAATCAAACAATCAAATATTACGGCTGGGCGACTTGATACGCATTAGTAAAACCCCGTCAAACAGCTTGATATATAATTTTGTGCTGCTCGGCGATCCGGCTTTGCGCTTGAATTATCCCAAGCAAAAAATTGTTATCACATCCTTCAATGAGCGCCCTGCCGATATGGCTGCCGATACATTAGCTGCCATGTCGGAAATACAGCTTGAAGGTATTATTTTAGATCAAAATGGAAATCATAACACTGAATTTCAAGGTGTTGTAGATGTACGTCTGTTTGACAAAAAAACCAAACATCGAACGCTTGGCAATGACGATTTAAGCTATCCGAAAGACTTTAAGTTTTATGATAAGCTCTTGTATCGCGGCAAGCTGACAGTCACTGACGGATATTTTAGCATGCAAATTAAGTTGCCACGTAATATCGCCTATCAGACTGATTATGCACGCTTTAGCTTTTATGCCCTGGACAGCATACAGCAGATTGATGCAGTGGGGCATTTCGATAATTTTTTAATTGGCGGAGATGCGGCTAGTATCACACCGGACAACGAAGGACCTCAGATAGATATTTTTATTAACGATTTAAACTTTCAAGACGGTGATATTATTGCGGATGGTGCTACCGCCATTATTCTTCTTCAAGATAAGGACGGAATTAATTTCCTCGGGAACGATATCGGACGCGATTTAAGCTTGACACATCAATCGCCTGAGCAAACAAATCATTATATAGTTAACAGCTTGTACAAGCCTCAAATAAATGCATTTGGGAAAGGGGAAATCAGCATCCGGCTTGAAGACAATTCGATTGGCACGCACAAACTCATTATGAAAGCATGGGACTTACATAATAATTCCACAACGAAAGAAATCAGTTTTGAAATAAACCCGAAAGCTCAAATTCATATCAGCAATTTGCGCAATGGACCAAATCCGTTTAGCCGAGAAACAACAATTTTATTTGACCATAACAAACCCGGACAGCACCTCGACATACAGCTTGAGCTCTTTAACAATATAGGTCAACGCATAGCTGTTTTAACGCATAACATGTACTGTAGCGGGCTAAAGTCAGAGCCTATCCCCTTAGACATGAATAAATTATTGGGGAATAACAGGCAAAGCGGAATATATTTCTATAAACTCACGATTACAGATGATTTTGGGAATAGTATTTCCGTGCCTCAAAAAATGATATATCATCCACTAGAATAATTAACAAATACAATAAAGCCAAAAATGAGACGTTTAGCACTTTTGAATACGCAATTATTTAACTTTTTACGAATGAGAATTAAAGTCTTACTGCTGACACTCCTTGTAGCAAGTACAAATTTATTATTTGCCCAAACTTATCAAGAAGTTTCAGGGCGAAATGCACTAAACGTAATTACTACTTCAGTTCCGTTTTTAATGATTGCTCCCGACTCACGTGCCGGAGCAATGGGTGATGCCGGTGTTTCCAGCTCCCCCGACGTCTTTTCAATGCATTGGAATCCCGCAAAATATGCCGTATTTTTCAATGATTCGGTATATCAGGTAAAGGTTGAAAAGGACGGAGTAGAGCAGTTTGAAACCCGCGTAAAAATGAGCGATGACTTTAAAGTTGGATTATCTTACAGCCCTTGGCTGCGTAATCTTGTACCGGATATGAACCTCGCTTATCTTGCCGTACAAAAACGTTTATCACAATACTCATCATTTGCTACTACGCTGCGCTTCTTTACGCTTGGCGACATTCAGTTTACCGATAATGAAGGGCACGACCAAGGTACGTATCGCCCAAACGAATGGGCACTTGATGCAACTTACGCACGTATGCTCAGCGACCATCTTTCGATGGCTGTGGCCGGACGTTTTATTTATTCAAACCTGACACTCGGTCAAAACGTACAAGGTACTGCTACATCAGCAGGTATTTCGGTAGCGGCAGACGTAGCACTTTATTGGGAAAAAGAGGTAGAATGGTTCAGCAATATGGATGCACGCTTTGCATGGGGACTTAATATTTCCAATATCGGAAACAAGCTGGGCTACAGCGAAGCAAGTATTAAAAAGGATTTCATCCCTACAAATCTGCGCTTCGGGCCTACCCTGCACCTGGCATTGGATGATTATAATCAACTTTCATTCTCGGTCGACATTAATAAGTTATTGGTGCCCACTCCTCCAATATTAGCGCGTGATAGTATCAGCGGAAATCCAATTATTGACCCCTCAGGAAACTATGAGATAGCCGCAGGAAGATCAAACGATGTGTCCGTGGTCACAGGAATGATTCAATCATTTTATGATTCCCCGGGAGGTTTTAGCGAAGAGATGCGTGAGCTCTATTATTCTATAGGAGCCGAATATTGGTACAATAAAGTATTTGCCCTGCGTGCAGGAGCATTTTATGAAGATGAAACAAAAGGAAACAGGAAGTTCTTCACCCTTGGAGCAGGACTACGCTATAATGTGTTTGGTCTCGACTTCTCATATCTGATACCTGTTGACACACGACATAACCCCTTGCAGAACACGATACGCTTTGCGCTCAGCTTCGACCTTGGGGCTACACAAAGATAATTCACAAAGGGCTTTTCGAAGCCCTTTTTTATTGTCTAAAAATAAAAAACAACTATTCTATTTCCTTATTTAAGTAGATTGGACTTAGGCTGAAATTTTCAGGATAGCGTGCTGTCTTTTCTTTATAAAAGTTTTTAATAAACTCAAAATCTTTATCATAGTCTCCGGTAGGATATAACACCGGACCAAAGCCGCCTTCTTTCTTTTTATAATCGACAAAACCCAATACTATAGGCACTTCCGCCATTTGGGCGATATAATAATAGCCGCGCTTCCATTCCATCGCCAGCTTACGAGTGCCTTCAGGGGTTACAATGACATTCAGTTCGTCATATTCATCGAAAATTTCAGCTACATATCCGACAAGATTGTTGTTTTTGTTTCGGTCCACGGGAATACCTCCCAACTTTACTATTGCCCAACCCAATGGATGGTCGAAAGCCTCTTTTTTAATTAAAAACTTTACGGGAACACCTAATGCCCAATACGCAAAACGTCCAATCACAAAATCCCAGTTACTGGTATGTGGAGCAGCTAAGATGACACATTTTTTTATCTCAGGAGGATAACCGCCAACAAGTTTCCAGCCTATTATTTTCATTAAAAACCGACCCAGAAATTTCATACAAGCTTTGTTTGAAAAACAAAAATAAGCTAATATGGTCTAAAAACACAAATAATAGATGTGAATTCAATTTTTGCACCAAGCCTCATCCGCAAAAGTTTTCGGTACTCAGCCATCGTGTAATCCTTCATGCTTTAGGAATAGGGAAAGATGAGTAAACAAAAAAAATAAAAACACCTGCCTTTATAACCGGGTCGGGCGCGTGGGCCCGCATGAATGCGGAGCAGCGCTCGCCTGAAAAC
>CAZDWA010000040.1:13837-20449 GCA_964509065.1 uncultured Lentimicrobiaceae bacterium | reverse complement strand
CGTATTGCCGGTAGGCTCGTCGGCAAGTATGATATCCGGCTGATTCAAGAGGGCGCGGGCGATGGCAATACGTTGTTGTTCGCCTCCCGATAATTGATGCGGAAGCTTGTAATGTTTGGGATACATATCCACCTCTTCCAAAACCTCACGAATGCGTTCCGCAATTTGTCTTTTGTCTTTCCAGCCGGTAGCTTTCAGCACAAATGAAAGATTATCAAATACCGTACGGTCGTCAAGTAGCTGAAAGTCCTGAAAAACAATGCCAAGCTTTCTTCTGAGAAATGGAATTTCTTTACGATGTATCTTCTTCAAGTCGAAGCCGCTTAATTTAGCTTCACCCTCTAGCACGGGCAATTCGGCATATAAGGTTTTAAGTAAGCTGGATTTGCCGCTTCCGGTTTTGCCGATGATATAATAAAATTCCCCTAATTTAATTTGAAGATTTACATTGGTTAATACCAAGTTCTTACGTTGAAAAACGGACAGTTTTTGTAAGTCGATGATGATGTCGTTCTGCATAACTATTTAAAAAGGAGAGTCTTATTTTAGAAGACAGCACAAACATACATTTTTTCTTTTCAATTTGTGCGTTGAAAGTCTAAAATTTCACTTAAAATATGTTGGTTTTGTCGTTTTGTACAATAAGGCAATAAGTTTGTTAAGCTGTAAAAAAGAATTTTGGAATAAAAGAAATAATATTTCGTTTGTGTTTTTTTTGTAATATTGTATGTAGAAAAAGGTGAGTATTTATCAAAAGCGGGCTTAATATTTATCGGCATATGATTGATTATAAACATATTAGTGTAATATATAAAAATAATAAGCGGATTTTTGAAACGCTTCATGCGTTTATATTATTTATGCTTTTATGTAGTATACCGTTTCATATATTTGCTGATACAGGAGAAGCTATAAGCTTAAAAGCACAATTAAGTACGGAGCCGGATTCAAAAAGAAAAGTGGATTTGCTGCTTCAGTTTTCCGAAGAAATTCAATTTAGCGACCCTGGTCAAGCCCTTGTGGTTGCTGATGAAGCTATGCAACTCTCCGATAGTCTTAATTATTCGATTGGACAGCTGGGATCGTATTTACGTCTTTCAAGTTTGAACTGGGGAACCTCCGATTTTTCTGCTGCTATGGATTATGCCAATCAAGCTTTGGTGATGGCTAATAAATTGCATATGCGTGAAGAAAAAGCCAAGGCTTTGCGTGCTATTGGAGTTATTTTCACTTCATTGGGCGAACATCAAAAAAGCGCGGAATATTTCTTTGAGAGCTTACGAATATTTGAGCAATTATCTGATTCCGACGGCATGGCAAAAGCATACAATAGTATTGGTAATGCATATTCTGCGCAGGATGATGTAGAAAAAGCAACTGAATATTATGGAAAGTCATTGGAGATTGCGCGCCGAAGAAATAATCCGGTAGGCATTTCAGGTGCGCTAAATAATATTGCCATGACTTATGTCAACACCGGAAATTATGATGAAACCAAATTAATGCTTTTGGAAGCAGTTCGAATTAATCGTGAAATAGGAATGAAGTATTGGGAGGCGATTAATTATCTAAACTTGGGCGACATTTGTTTAAAACAAGAAATTTACGATAGCGCCTACTATTATTTGGGAGAATCAGAAGAAATATTAAAAAATCTAAATAATATTCCCATTCTTGCACTAACTTATTTATCCATGTCGAGCTATTTCATTGCACAAGAAGACTGGCACCAAGCGTCTGATTATGCCATGAAGACCCTTCACAATGGAAAAGAGCATGGCCTGCCGGAATTAGTACAAGATGCATCACAGGCTTTGTCCGAGATCTATTTATTTACTGGCGATACTATCCAAGCCTTTCATTATTTGAAGCAGTTTCATAATATAAAAGACAGCTTGGGAGCACAAAATAATATTACCCGCATTGCCCAGCTTGAGTTATTACATAATTTTGATAAGCAAAATCAAGAAAGGAAATACCAAAATCAAAAGCAGCGATTTATTTACAGCCTTATTATTTTGATTATCATTTTTTTGGCTTTGGCAGGCATTTTTGTCTTGGTGGCACGGCATAGAATTTCCATTAAAAATGAAGCCTTATTACGCCAAAAGCTTTCAAATGAGTTGGAGATGAATCAAAAGGAGCTGATGCTCAGCGTGATGTCTTTGATGAAAAAGAATGAGATACTTACTAATATCACTTCCAAGCTAAAGCTGGAACAGAAAAAGGCTGAGCAAGAAGAAACTAAGTTGGTAATTCGTAAAATTGTTCGCGAGCTTAAGAAAACCGGAGAGGCAGAAGTATGGCAAGAGCTTGAAACTCGCTTTAAACAAGTGCATAGTGATTTTTATCAAAATCTTTTGGAACAACATCCTGACCTTACACCTAACGAATTAAAGTTATGTGCGTTTATGCGGCTTAACCTTTCCACAAAAGATGTGTCGGAACTAACCGGTCAAAGGACTGCATCAATTGAAATGGCACGATCACGTCTGCGCAAAAAACTAGGTATTTCACATTCTCAAACTTCTTTGGTTGGATATCTGTCGCATTTTTAGCATTTAACGACTGTTAAAAGCAAACCGCTCCTTAAATTTTATAACACCCTAATTAACAGGTGTATGTATTTACGATGTTATGTAAATGTATAGGTGTTAATAGAATAACAATAGAATAATGTATGGGTGTTTTATTTGGCTTACCTATGAAATAAGTTGCAATTTCGTTGAAAATATTTTAAGCCATGACTAAAATCAATTCGGAACACAACAAAGAGAAGAAGAGGAAAGATAGTAAGGCAACATCAGCTCCCGATGAATCTACAAACAAAGACCAACAGGAAATCAGTGAATTTCTGAAAAAGATGCAAACTAGGGACAAGCTTATAAAACGTATTTTGGATAAATTAGATTCTGTTCAACAAATTAAAAAGTGATTCATATTTAAACTAAATTAATCTATTATGAAAGCAATTTTATCATTTCTTGTAGCGATTCAGCTTTTGATATTCAGCCCGATTCAGGCACAGCAAGTGCGTCAGGCGGGCGAATTAAACGACAAACAATGCGAACTTCTTTTACCTGATCGCATTGGAAGCGAACAAGCTGTTTCAATCGGATTTTTGGCCGAAACCACACTGCTTCAGGCCGGCGAAAGTGTAAATCTTGTTATACGCAACGCCAATGATGAGGTAGTAGTGAATAAAGCCATCACCATGCAGCCCGAAACCGTGTCCTCCTTATTGAGTGGGCTCGCAAAGGGAGTAGCGATTCAGACTGAAGGTAATTATTCGGTCTCAATAATTGGTTCGCAAGGCCAAGTACTTGATGTAAAAGATTTACTGGTCAAAAACGGCAGAGCAACCAAAAAGCCACTTTTTGAAGAATTTACCAGCTCAACCTGTGGTCCATGTTATGCTGCAAATCTGATTTTTAATCAAACCATGGAAGCAAATCCCGGCACACACAGCTTAATTAAATATCAGATGAACTGGCCCGGTGCAGGCGACCCCTATTATACCCTTGAAGGTGGTGCACGCAGAACATATTATGGAGTTAGTGGTGTGCCGGATTTATTTATCAATGGTACTTTAAATGTTCCTCCTATTGCAATCAGTCAGGCGGTATATAATGATTTTATTGGCTTGCCTGCTGATATGGATATTTTTATTACCCAAGCTAATATTAACGATGATCATATTGTAACTGTAAGTGTTTCTCTCGAGTCCGATATTGCCATAGCAGCCGGCGCAAAATTACATATTGCAGTAATAGAAAAACTCACAACCGGTAATGTGGGCAACAATGGCGAAACAGAATTTCATAATGTAATGCTGAAAATGTTGCCCAACAGCAATGGAACTACGCTGCCGGCCCTTAATCCCGGAACTCCTTTCACACTCACTGAAAGTTACGATATGGATTTAACCTTTATGGAAGAAGACCATGACTTAGCAGTAGTTGCTTTTGTACAAAAGGCAAATAAAGAAGTTCTTCAAAGTGAAATGGCTGATGTGGATGCCGGTAATGTTGAAAAGTTCAATGTGACATTCAACGTGAAAGACTCTGATGGAGTTGTTGTAGAAGGTGCATTGGTGACTGTTCCCGGAGTTGGTATAAAAGCAACGGGTCCCAACGGTACAGCTGTTTTCCAAAATTTGATTGCCAATACCTATGATTATAAGGTGACTGCCAGTGGATTGCTTCCTGTAGAAGCTAGTTTCACTGTTGTTAACAGTGACCTGACAGTTCAGGTAGAACTGGAAATCCCCCCTTACTACTTCTATGAGGATTTCACAGATGCAGCAAACTTTGATATTCCTGCTGATTGGTTCAGAATAATGACTTCACCGGATAATGTATATACTTATCAAGGTGTTGTAACCTTTGTCAGGCAAAATCAAGCCAATAATCCGATTTTGCTGGTCTCCCCGCTTATCGACCTTGCACCGGCAGGGCAGCTGATGTTTGATATTGGTGGAATTCAAAACAACCCTGAATTAAAACTTGGAACAATTGCCGATCCTACTGATCCATCCACCTTTGTGGAGCTCTTTAGCTTTTTCCCGGGAGTGGAAATGGAAACCGTAACAGTTGATGTAGCTGATATTAATGGCGGTCAGGGTGAGGTACATCTTGCTTGGTCTCACGTTACGAACGTATCAATGAGCTATTTTAGCTTTGACAATGTCAGAATGACAAGAAAAGACAAAACAGAATTTGATGTAACCTTCAATGTGAAAGACGCTGACGGCGCAGCTATAGAAGGTGCATTGGTTACTGTAACCGGACATGGAGTAAAAACAACAGGAGCAGATGGAAAAGTAGTTTTCCTGAACTTGGAACCAGAAACCTATTATTATAAGGTGACTGCTAGTGGATTGACCTCTGTTGAGTCAACTTTCACAGTTTATGACAGCGATATGACTATCAATGTAACACTCGAGCCATCAGACTACTACTTCTTCGAAGACTTTAATGGCGCAGCAAATTATGAAGTTCCCGCTGATTGGTTCCGTATCATGAGTGGCACGGATATGGTATATACGTATCAAGGTGTAATAACATTGTTCAAACAAAGTGCGGGTAATGATCCGCTTATGCTTGTCTCACCGCTTATTGACCTTGCACCGGCCGGTGAATTGATGTTTGATGTTGGCGCTGCATCCTTTAACCCAGGTTTGAAATTTGGAACAATGACTGACCCAAGTGACGCTTCAACCTTTGTAGAACTCTATACGTATACACCTGGAACTGTAATGGAAACCATCACTATTGATGTAGCGGATATTAACGGTGGTCAGGGAGAAGTACATCTTGCATGGGGTCATGGAGCTGAAAATAATATGAGCTATGTCTCCTTAGACAATGTGAAAATGACATGGAATGATGCTCCAGCCACCTATAATGTGGCATTTAATGTAACCAACAGCTCAGGGACAGCAATTCCGGGGGCGCTGGTTAGTTTAGAAGGTTTTGATAATCAATCTACGAATAGCAGCGGTAATACCGTGTTTACGGAAGTTGATCCCGGTACATACAGCTATACTGTATTTGCAAGCGGATATAGCAGCGTGACCGGTGAAGTTACGGTAATTGACGGAAATATAACTGAAAGTGTTGTACTGCCTTCGACTTCCTACTACTTCTATGAAGATTTTGATGAAGGAATTCCATCCGACTGGACAGTACACGTCACATCACCTGACTTCCTAATGCCTTCTGAAGGTACCGTACTGTTCTTCCGACAAGCAAATACTGCAGATAATCCAATACTTCTTATTTCACCCATGATTGATATGACCCCTGCAGGTGAATTGATGTTTAATTATGGAGAAAGATTTGATAATCCTGTGTTGGCTTTTGGTACTGTCACGAATCCAAACGATCCATCCACATTTGAAATTATTGAAACATATGATCCGGGTTCATCGTGGAATACTGCTACTATTGACGTATCAGAAATCAACGGCGGACAAGGTGATACCTATCTTGCTTGGGCAATGACCAATGCCGGCTTCTCATATTTCTATTTCGATGAAGTGATTCTTACTTTTGGTGATGCTTCACCTTCTTTCTTCTTCGATGATTTTGATTCTTACACAGCCGGCGAACAGCTTGCTTGTCAAAATCCGGAAGCTTGGACAACCTGGAGCAATGCACCCTGTAGTGATGAAGATGCTTGGGTGAGTGATGATGTTTCCTATAGTGGCAGTAATTCCGTGAAAGTTATTAATGATGTAGACTTAGTAAAAGTATTGGATAACCATACAGAAGGCTTGTTTAATATCAGCTTCAAACTCTATATCCCATCGGGTAACTATGCTTATTTCAATAGCTTACAAGTGTTTAACGGCAGCAGCAGCGAATGGGGCTTTGAGGGCTATTTCCCTCCGGGAGGAACAGCAAATATCAGCGCAGGCGGTGCGAATGCAGCCACTTACAGCTTTAGCTATGATACTTGGCTCGATATTCGCTTACAAGTTGACTTAAATGCCAACTGGGCTGAATATTACTATAACAACAATTTGATTCACGGCTGGCAATGGAGCCTCGGAGCTAACGGAAGCGGTAATTTGAATCAGCTTGGCGGTATCGACTTTTACGGCTGGAC
>CAZDWA010000040.1:0-13827 GCA_964509065.1 uncultured Lentimicrobiaceae bacterium | reverse complement strand
CTGTTTTATTTTGACGACTTCCGTATCGAGCTTGCAACACCTTTAACACCTCCATCGAACTTTACTGCTGAAGTAATAAATGATTCGGATGTGCTCTTAAGCTGGGATGCACCCGCTGGTCCGGTAATTGCATACAATGTATATCGTGATAATGTGATTATTGCACAAGAAATCACCGAAACAAGCTATACGGATGTGGGTTTATTCCCGGGCTCATATATGTTTGATGTAAAAGCAATTTATGACGAAGGCTTATCAGGTGGTGCAGGACCTCTGGAAGTAATAATTCCGGGAGGAACAGACCGTAATTTTGTGGTATTGGAAATTGCAACAGGTACTTGGTGTGTATACTGCCCCGGAGCAGCTATGGGAGCCGATGATTTAGTGGAGAACGGTCATGATGTGGTGGTTATAGAATACCACTCGGGTGATGTATATGAAAATAATGATTCCAAAGCACGTATTGATTATTATGATGTAGAAGGATATCCTACCTCGGTTTTTGACGGTACTTCGAAAAAATCAGGAGGTAATGCCAATACAAGTATATATCCAACTTACTTGGAATATTACAATACACATATCGAAAAAGTTGCATACTTTGAAATAGAAGCTAAAGTGGAAAGTGTCAGCACCTCTGCTACAGCTTGGAAACTTAAGGTAGATGCTGAAATGGTGTATGAATTTGAAAGCGATAATCTGGTATTGCATGCCGCATTAACAGAATCACATATACCTCAAACATGGTTTAATCAAACTGAAGTGAACTTTGTGTGCCGTACAATGATTCCCAATTCAGATGGAACAGCATTGGATTTTTCATCTTCGAACATACAATCAGTAGAAATAGAGTTTGATATTCCTGCAGAATATGTGATGCCTAATTTAGAAATGGTGGTATTTATCCAAGATAAAGTTACCGGTGCGATTCATCAGGCACAAAAGGCTGACTTTATGGTAGGTATAGATGAAGAAATGCAGGAAAGCAGTTGGATTTATCCCAATCCTGCCAACGACAAGGTTCAAATAAGCACAAATGATAAAAAATCTGAGATTACCATTTACGATATTCACGGTCGTCTGCTTGATTCTTTCATGCTTGATGGCATTGAAAAGACATTGGATATTTCCGCTTATAAGCCCGGCTTATATCTGTTTAAGCTTTCCAATACAGATGGCATAAGAACAGAAAAGATATTGGTGAAATAAACAATATATCCAAAAACAAAAAAAGGATGCTCGAATTTCGGGCATCCTTTTATTTTTTTAAGTGAATTATGCAGGTTAAAATATTAGTAATCCGTATCGCTTGCAATAGCTTCACAAATATCATAGGTATCGCTTGCAATCATCAGCTCTTCATCCGTAGGTATCACTATAACTTTAACTTTGGAATCCGGCAGGCTTACAAGCTCTTCTTTTCCTCGCGAACTAAGTGACTTTTCCACATCTACCTGAACGCCAAGGAATTCAAGGTTTTGAACAGACTTTGTACGCGTTTGGGTATCGTTTTCACCAATACCTCCGGTAAACACAATCATATCCAAGCCTCCCATGGCAGCTGCGTATGCGCCAATATATTTACGCACACGGTAATGATACATTTCAAGTGCGATGGCAGCGCGTTCATTCCCTTCTTCTGCTGCGGCTGCAATATCGCGCATATCTGAAGAGATACCTGAAACGCCCAGCATGCCGGAGAATTTATTTACCAGCGTGCTAGTGTAAGGAATGCTTGTTTCTTCCTTGTCGGCAATATAAAGCAATGCACCCACATCCAGGTCGCCACAGCGTGTACCCATCATAAGTCCTTCGATAGGCGTCATGCCCATGCTGGTATCTATCGATTTTCCACCGTCAATAGCTGCGATTGATGCGCCATTGCCCAAGTGACAGGTGATAATCTTTTGTTCGTTGATATCAAGACCCAGCACTTCACATGCACGTGCTGAAACATATTTATGGCTTGTACCGTGAAAACCATATCTTCTTATCTTATATTTCTCATATAAGGTATACGGGATGCCGTACAAATATGCTTTTGGATCCATGGTTTGGTGGAAAGCCGTGTCAAATACTCCCACTTGCGGGATATCGGGCAGCAGGTCTTTCATGGCATAAATTCCTTTTAAGTTTGGCGGGTTATGAAGAGGAGCGAGGTCCACACATTCTTCAAGCGCAGCAATTACTTCATCATTGATGTAAACGCTACCGCTAAACTTTTCACCCGCATGTACTACACGATGCCCTACAGCATCCAGCTCATTGATATTCTTCAGGCTGCCGTACTTATCACTAACCAATATGCCCAGCAAAAATTCAATACCTGATTGATGATCCAAAATTTCACCTTCAAGAACTACTTCTTTGCCGTCGTTTCTACTATGTTTTATTGCGGCTCCCTTAAGACCTATCTTATCAACCAAACCTTTTGCCAGCACATTTTGTGAAGGCATTTCAAATAATTGGTATTTAATGGAAGAGCTTCCGCAGTTTAATACTATAATCTTCATTGTTTCAATCTGCTTAAATTATTTAATCACAGCGCATGTAACGGTTTGGTCAACCGGTTTTCCTGCTGAATAGTTATAAAATCCTTTTCCGGTAATTCGTCCCAAATAATTGGCGCGTACAAGGCGCTTGATAATTGGTGAAGGCTTGTATTTTTTGTCGCCAAACTCTTGGTATAAGTTTTCCATATTTCTCAATATCTTATCCAAGCCTATTCTGTCAGCCATTTCAAACGGTCCAAATAAATAGCCCATGCTGGCTTTTAATGCTTTGTCTATGTCTTGCACCGAGGCAACGCCCTCCATAAGTATATCACAAGCTTCGTTAATGGTGATTACCATCATTCTGGTGATGATATTTCCGGGTGATTCATTGAGCTTAATAACCTTTTTATTAAGCATGCCGGCAAATTTTATTACCTGATCCAATGCTTCTTCCGAAGAGTTAAGTCCTTTAACAACTTCAATAATGGTAGCTGTATTGATGGGCAATACAAAGTTGACGCCTATGGCACGTTCAGGCCGTTCTAGCACGGTTGCCAAATCCGAAATCATTAAGGTTGCCAAATTGGATGAAATAATGGCGTCTTCACGAACTACCGCTTCAATATGTTGGAAAATTTCACGTCTTGGCTCCAAGCTGGTACCTTTTTTACGTGAACTAATGGCTTCAATAACAATATCGCAATCTGCTAAATCATCGTAGGAGGTAGTTCCTTTGATACGGCTTAAAATAGCGCGTTTTTCGCTGGGAGTAAGCCCCCAGTGGTTAATAATATCATCCAGTTGTTGACCTATTTGCTCAAAAGCTTTGTCAACAGTTTCACGATCCAGGTCAAGGAAAACCACATCAATACCATATTGGCTGATGTATCGAACAATTTCCTGCCCTACAGATCCACAGCCGACAACGCCGACTTTTTGAATCATCCCTTTAGTTTGTGGTCGCTTACCCAAGCTAAAGTCTGCTAATGTTTCACTCATAATTATTTAAAATTTATCTTGAATTTTCGTTATAAAAAAACTTGATTATTATTTTGTGCCGTTTGCTTGATTTACGGTGATTGCTACCAGATTGATAATATCTTCAACCGAACAACCACGCGACAAATCATTTATTGGGGCAGCCATTCCCTGCAAAACGGGTCCAATTGCTTCGGCTCCTGCCAAACGCTGAACCAATTTGTATGAAATGTTTCCTGTTTCCAATGATGGAAACACCAACACATTGGCACGTCCTGCTATTTCCGAGCCCGGAGATTTCTTTTGCCCAATGGCACTTACAATAGCTGCATCTGCTTGAAGCTCGCCATCGATTTTCAAGTTTGGAGCCATTTTCTTCGCTAAAGCGGTTGCTTCAATTACCTTGTCGGCACGCTCATGTGTGGCACTTCCTTTGGTGGAAAAGCTGAGCATGGCAACGCGAGGCTCAAGTCCGACAATATCTTTTGCAGTTTGTGCAGAAGCTACTGCAATCTCGGCAAGCTCTTGTACGCTTGGGTCAGGATTTACGGCACAATCGGCAAAAACTAGGATGCCGTCATCTCCATATTCTTTGTCAGGTACTATCATGATGAAAGCCCCCGAAACGGCTGAGAAGCCTTCCTGTGTCTTTACAATTTGAAACGCAGGACGTAATACATCGCCTGTTGCATTATTGGTACCGGCCACCTCTCCGTCTGCGTCACCGTTTTTGATAAGTAACACTGCCAAATATAAGGGGTCTTCAACCAATTCCATTGCTTTTTCAATGCTTAAACCCCTGTGTTTACGCAATTCGTACAGCATATTGGCGAAATAATCTTTGCGCTCATGCTGCTTGGGGTCAATAATTTCGGCTTTGTGGATATGCTGCAAGTCCCAATGGGAAGCGCTGGCGCAAATTTCATCTTTGTTTCCCAACAAAATTAATTTCGCATAGTCATTTTGTAAAATAACGTCAGCAGCACGTAAAATGCGCTCTTCCGTACCCTCGGGCAACACAATTCTTTTGCCTGTACCCTGAGCACGAAGTCTGATTTGATCAATAAGATTCATATTTTAGTTTAGAATAATTTATTTTGTGTTTCAAATTGCAAAAATATCGATAATTTTTGGTAAAATTGAATTCTGTTAGAAGTTTCACAAATATTCACAACAAGGTCTTATATGCACATTATCAGTATATTAGTATGTTTTTCTTCTTTATATTGATTTTAAATTACTAATTTTGCCTTTCCATAAAAATAAAGGCGTCAAAAATGTCAAATATTATTGCTTTGCATAAGCTAGATAAAGAATTACAACAGTCAGTTATTCCGGACAGTCTTTCGCAGGCGTTTGACATTTCAAATCAACAAGATACTGTGTTTTATTTTTTTCCTGCCCGCATGCAGTCTGAGCGATTTATCAGCAAAGACAAGAAAGGAGAAACACTTGTAAGTATGCAAGAGCGCTTTTTGAAAAGTGGAAATGAAGCTTGGCAGGGATTTATATTGTTTGGCATATTTGCGGTAGTAGTTTTAAGTAAATATTTATATCCAAGACGCTTTTTGATGCTATTGCAGGCATCATGGAACAATACTTCATTGCAGCAATTAAATCGAGACTGGAATCCGACTAAAAGTTTTATTTCCTTGGTTTTTATCATTTTATATGGCTTGTCATTAACCCAGTTGATTACTACGACAATTGGTTCGTATAGTGAAAATTCAATTTTTAGTAATCGCGAGTTTAACGAATATTTATATGTTTTTTTGTCATTTTCGGCACTTATTTTATTCAAATATATTCTCATACTGCTGATGGCATGGCTGTTTAACAGCGCAGCAGCGGGATTTCTTCATTTTACAAATCAAGTAGCTTTTAACTTCGTGTCTGTTTTGGTATTGTTGCCAATCCTCTTTATTCTTCAATATTCATTTTCTTACCCACTATTATACTTCAGCTTTGTCTTATATGGTCTGGTGCAGACTTTCAGAATTTTTCGAACAATTCGTTTTGCCGGATTAATACGGGGTATTCCTTTGCATTATTTATTTTTATATCTTTGCGCCCTTGAAATAGTGCCGCCTTTATTACTGATAAAAGCGATTGTTTTACTTACAACAGGAGTGGAATTTCATTGATAATCAGTCGTTTCAACTGTTTGTCAGTTTTTTTCTAAAAACTTGTTTGATTGATTTTATTTGTGATAATATGGCATCAGGTGATGAACTAACGGAAAAAACTAAATTAAAATGAAGCTAAAATCAATTCTTGTTTCACAACCCCAGCCTGCTGATCTAGAGAAATCACCTTATGGCGAGCTTGCCAAGAATCATAATTTGAATATAGATTTCCATAAATTTATTCAAATTGAAGGTGTTGCCGCTCGTGAATTTAGAAAAGAGCGTATCAATTTAGCTGATTATAGCGCAGTGATTTTTAGTGGACGAAATGCGGTTGACCATTACTTTAGAATGGCAAAAGAAATGCGTTTCGAAGTGCCGGAATCAATGAAATATTTTTGCTTGGCAGAGTCAACAGCATATTATCTGCAAAAATATGTTCAATACAGAAAAAGAAAAATATTCTTTGGAAAACAAGGCTTTGAGGACTTGATAGATTCCATGAGGAAGCATAAAGATGACCGTTATTTATTGCCTTGTTCCGATATCCATAAAGATACTATGACCGACATACTTGATGAGAACGAAATTGAGTATTCCAAGGCTGTACTTTATAAAACAGTGGCTTCAAGCTTGAAAACAGTTAAGATTGAAGACTACGATATGGTCGTGTTTTTTAGCCCTGCCGGGATTGCATCCCTGCAAAAAAACTTTCCTAAATATAAACAAGGAGATACTTATTTTGCCGGTTTTGGTGAATCAACATGTGATGCAATCCGTCAAGCCGGATTTACGGTGCATATCGAAGCGCCTACAAAAGCCAGCCCTTCAATGACAATGGCAATCGATGAGTTTATCGAAACTGAACTCAAGAAAAGTCGTCGAAAATAAAGGAAAAAGGCTGTTTCACTACATTATTTTTATGAGCTTTTGCACATTTTTAAAAAATGTGTATAAGTTTTCCATGCAATCATTTAGCTTGCCTGATAAACTGCTTATATTTGCATACTTATTCTGCAGATATGATTGTTGAATTATTTATACCATGCTTCATTGACCAGTTTTACCCGGAAACAGCTATGAACATGGTGAAAGTAATGCGTAAAACCGGGGTGGAGATTGTGTACAATGCGGATCAAACCTGCTGTGGACAAATGGCATTTAACAGCGGGTTTTGGGATGAAGCCAAACGATTGGGCGAAAAATTTATTCACGACTTTCCAAATGAACGTCCCATTGTGGGACCTACCGCCTCATGTACCGGATATATTCGTAATTCATTTCATGAACTTTTTCATAATACCGCAAATCACCTTCAATATAAACGAATCATAAAGCATATCGTTGAGTTGACTGATTTTCTGGTGAATCATTTGAACTACACCAACTTCGGTGCTGTGTTTCCACACAAAGTTACCTACTACGACAGCTGCTCCGGGCTTCGCGAGTATGGCTTGACAAACGAAGGCAGGCTGCTGCTTTCAAAAGTACAAGGTTTGGAGCTGATTGAAATGAAAGATACCGATCAATGCTGTGGTTTTGGAGGCACTTTTTCCTTGACCAACGAAGCAATATCTGTTTCTATGGCTGAGCAAAAGGTGCAAAATGCCATGGATACCGGAGCAGAATATATCGTTTCAACCGATTTATCTTGCCTCATGCACCTTGAAAGTTATATCAAAAAGCAAAAATTACCCTTGCAGATTATTCATATAGTCGATATACTGGCAGCGGGCTGGTAAGAAATTCTATTGAATTACTGTAAAATATAATAACTCCAAGCCTCCATCTGCAGAGCTTGCCCGCTTTCAATTGTAAGCTGCTCCTCCGAAAGCAAATCGGTATAAGTGCCTGAAATTTCGGTATTTTCAATGCGTAGCTGCTGCACACTGCTAGAAAGATTCAGCAACACAAGCACTTGATTGTTCCCCTTTTTACGGATGAACGACAACACTGATTCGGGACAATTTGTTTCTACCGGAATCAGCTTCCCGCCCGAATCCGCATTCCATAAGCTTTCATTAGACTTCTTGATTTGGTTTAAGCGTGTATAAAATTCAGTATATCCGCCTGTGTCATCCCAGATGATTTGATCTTTTTCAAAAAACTCCAATCGATGACTCAAACCTACTTCTTGCCCGTTGTATATCAAAGGAAAGCCGGGAATGGCATAGCTCATCACTGCAAATGTTTTCACAGCAGCACCCAAACGCTCGAATACCGTTCCATTCCATGAGTTTTCGTCATGATTTGAAGTAAACATCATACGAAATACAGAAGGCGCAAATACTGTGTCTTCTTTGCGGAAATAATTCCAAATATCGTTTACGTCTTTTGTGCCTTTGGCAACGGAATTCATGATATGATGCATCTCCCATCCGTAGTTGGCATCAAAAGCTTTTTGAGTTAAATCCACTTGTGCCTCATCTTCGGCAAGCATAAAAACCGGTTTTATGGCATCCAATTCCATACGGGCTTGATCCCAAAATGCTGTAGGAACCATGCCGGCTACATCACAGCGAAAACCGTCAATATTTGTTTCATTAAGCCAAAATTTCATTTCGCCTATCATGGTGTCCCACAAATCGGGATTCGACTCATATTCCAAGGCAGCCACATCCGTCCAGTCAAAAGGCGATATAATTTCATTGTGCTCATCACGCTTATACCATTCCGGATTCGTGCTTGTCCACGCATGATCAAATGCCGTGTGATTGGCAACCCAGTCGATTATCACCTTAAATCCTTTTTCATGTGCCTTGCTAACAAGGTTTTTGAAATCGTCCAATGTTCCAAATTCTGGATTAATGGCTGTATAATCTTTTACGGAATAATAGCTGCCTAAGCTCCCTTTGCGCTTGATTTCGCCTATGGGATGTATGGGCATAATCCATAAAATATCTACTCCCAGCTCGTGCAAGCGATCCAAATGCTCGCTAAACGCGTTAAAGCTGCCCTCTTCACTGAATTGCCTGATATTGACTTCGTAAATAGTCGCATTTTTTGCCCAAGCAGGGCTTACTACATTTGAAAAAATTACATTTTTTGGAGTTTGCTCTTCAGCGGATTGTCTTGTGTTATTACAAGCCGAAAAGAATCCGATTGATAAAATCAATGCGATAAAAAAGCTTGAAAATTTTATTGTTGACCTATTCATAATCTTGTGTTTATTTGTTTGCAAAACTATCTAATTTCAAGTTGTTGTGCTTGCCCGAACCAAACAAAACGGATATGCCATTTATTGTTGGAATCTTTCCAATAACCCTGGCGATGTTTTTGGGCATCATCGACTAATTCCTCCAATTCCGTCCCATCCAGTTTCACTTGGCGAATATTTCGTTCTAATCCGTATAGCACACATTCAATCATTCGGCTTTCCGGCATGCCGGGATAACCTTCTCCTTCTTTGCTTAGCTCCAAGCTGAATTGACCATGATTGGTCTTGCCTTTAAAATGTAAAAGCTCATATGCCCCTTTTTCATAACTGCCAAACAATTCGCCATTGTCTTCATACATATGCTCAGAAAATTCGCTGTCATAATTAGGCATATATATGTGTAAATCAAGGTGTTGAGAGCTGTACTCGCTAGTGTTTCCAATTGGTTTAATTCGTGGAATGATGCTTCCGGATTTCACGAAAATCGGAATACTTTCCAAAGCAGTTTGCACCTGAACTTTATTTCCTCCCATAATTTTATGCCCTGTCCAGAAGTGATACCACATTCCTTGCGGTAACTCGATATCCATACGGCTTTGCTTTGGTTCAGTTACCGGAGCTATAAGCAGGTTTCGCCCAAAATAATATGTTGAGAAGTAACTGCTTAGTCGTTCCTCTTCAGGATGATATATAAATAGCGGGCTTACAATAGGTGTCGCTTTTGTGCTGTTTTCCCAAGCAGCGGTATAAATATATGGCAGCAGCTCATATCGTAACTTCATGAAATGGCGCACGATACGCTTGGTGGTATCATTAAAAAATATCGGTTCTGACGGAATATCTGAGCCATGCGGGCGCAAGATAGGGGTGAAGACGGCAAACTGTAGCCAGCGCGTATAAAGCTCTTCATCTTTTGTTCCAAGGGCAAATCCTCCGGCATCGGAGTGCATATATGCTATCCCCGAAAGGCTCATATTAAGCATGGATGGCAGCTGTGCCTGTAAGCCTCCCCAGCTACGGCTTACATCACCGCTCCAAGGCACAATCCCATATCGTTGGGTGCCGGCAAAACCGCTCCTGGCAAGGAAAAATAAACGCCGCTCCGGAAAGTCTTTTCGGAAATTATCGAAAATACTTTTTGCCCAATAATGTCCGTAAATATTATGCACTTCATTGGCTGAACCCCAAATATGCATCAAGTCGGCCGGATGACTTTCAGGCTCGCCCAAGTCGCCCCACAAGCCCTCAACACCTATATCAAACTGTTTCCGATACTGCTTCCATAACCATTGGGAAGCTTCGGGCTTGTAAATATCGATTAAGCTGCCGTTGCCAAAATAAAACTGCTTGTCAATATAGGATTTTCCCATTTTGTTGGTAGCTAAAATACCCAAAGAATCAGCGATTTTCCAGTTTTTTAAGCTGTCAATAATATATGGTTCTGAAATAGTTATGGTACGCACTCCTTTTGATTTGAAACTTGCAATCATTTCTTCGGGATTGGGCCAGCTTTGTTGCCACCAGTCGAAACGACCGAGATGCCCCAAAATGCTGTCGCCAAACCAGTAAAAGTCGATAATGACCGCGTCAATCGGGAAATCTTCGCGAATCATTTGCTCTACAATTTCCGTGGTTTCTTCTTGTGTGCGATATGCCATGCGTGATTGCAAATTGCCAAATGCCCAACGCGGAAGCATGGGCTGCTTGCCCGTAAGCCAACTATATTGTTCAATCAATGCCGGATATTCGTCTGAGGTGATGATATAGTAATGAAGTGGTCCTGATAAAGTTCCAAACTCCAATATATCATGTGTTTTTGCACCTATGTCAAACCATGCCTTTTGCGGATTGTCCACTAATAAGCTGTACTTATTGCTTGATATTAACAGCGGAATTGTATAGTTCAGATTATTGGCGCCAAACTCATATCCGTAATCCGGTCTGTTATAAAGCTCCAGATGATGCCCGCGCAAATCAAGTCCACTTGCTCTGCTGCCACTACCGTAAAAGCGCTCCTCAGGCTGCATTCTAAAACGAATTCCGCTTGCATCCGAACTGCTGAAAAATCCTTTTTCTTCCTCCAAAATTGGCTTGCCATTATTGAGATAACTGATTTTAAATGGCTGCTTTTGTACAAGCACTTGAAGCCCGGGTAAATCATAAATCAGCTGATGTTCGGTTTCGGCAACAAAGGCATTTACCTTTTTGGGTTGTGCCGCCACGGCATGTGAAATTTGAAAATCCGAGAACCCATCCGGATGCCAAGAAGTTTCGATGATGCTGTCGCTAAACGGTCTTAGGACAATATCCCCTTGTTCCGTCAAAATTCGTAGGTAGCTGTCCTTTTGCTCGATTTTTTTAAATATCAGCTCGTCAAAGAGATAATTATTTTTTGATTTAGCGGCTTCAACATAGCCAAACATGGGAGCATAAATGTCTGTCTCATCCTTTGTTTTTCCTACTTTAGAACCATCTTCATTACGAAAGACAAACGCCATCTGCCGGACATTTATATCTTCCGAAATCTTAAAAAATGTCTTGGGAACAAAGCTTGTTACATATAAATTATCTCCTGCTTTTTTCATTTCCACCGCCTTGTCTGCCGTGCCCCAATTTCCTACCACAAACTTCCAATCGCGTTCGTCTAAGCTGCGGTCTGTGATAAGTCCGGCATGGAAATACAGCTTTTCGTTACAATCAGCCAAAGCGCCGTTGCCTTTGGTGGCATCATAAGTAATTGTCACTGTATCAGTGATTTTCGGCGAAATCGGTCGAATAATAAGCTCTTGAGCTTGTATCGAAAAAGCAGAAAATATTGCTGAGAAATATAGCAGCAGTTTGCTAAGTCGCGGATAAAAATTAAGTGAGTGAAGCATGGATGAGGCAAATTTATTATTTCTTTAAATCGATAATGCGAGCCGACATAGCCGGAATGGATATCATACGCAATTGATCAAAAAATGTGCGATATATTATATCTGTTCCTGTAGTGTATCCCTTGAGGTTTTCCGCAAAACGTTCCGTGGTAAACGTCCTGCTTTCCTTGTTATTGTTTAAAATAACCATCACCGATTCATCCTTCGTATGCCTGAAATATACATATATGCCATCCTCCGGCACATAATGTGTCATTTTGCCATTATGGATTACATCCTTGTTTTTGCGCCAATGTAAAATGGATTGAACGAAACTCAAAGCTTCTTCTTGTTCATAGCTGAGATTTGTACGTGAAAACACATTTGTTTTGTCATTATCCCAGCCTCCCGGAAAATCTTGTCGAATATAGCCATGTCCTTCATGCTCACGACCGCTCATTAATATCTCGCTTCCATAGTAAATTTGAGGGATACCTCTTACAGTTAAAAGGAAGGCCATTGCCATTTTAAACTGTGGTAAATTCTCATTTAAAGCTGTATAAATTCTATCTGCATCATGGTTGTCAGCAAAATTGATGATATGCTGTGGGTTTTTGTACATAAAGTCTTGGCTTAGTGATTCATAAAGCCGTGAAATACCGCTATCCCAGCCGTTTGCTTCATTAAATGCATTTGTAATGGCATATTTTAACGGAAAATCGAACACATACTTTAATCCTGAATCAAAGCCGTCTTGATTTTTAGCACCTTCCATCCAATATGCCAGCTGCGGCGTATTGTTGAGCCATACCTCGCCGACAATTGAAAAATTTGGGTACTCCTTGTATATACTTTGAATCCATTCTTGCATAAACTTTTTACCCGAATAGGGGTAGGTGTCCACCCTAAAGCCGTCAAGATTGGCATATTCTATCCACCAAATACTATTTTGAGTTAAATAATTGACTACAAATTGATTGTCTTGATTCAAATCTGCCATCGTTTTATCAAACCAGCCGCGAAGCATCTGTTCTTTATCGGCAGTAGCAGCATGAGGGTCAAGCAAAGTGCCTCCGCGATAATTAGACCGCGTAAACTCGGGCCATTGGTTAATCCAATCTTTCATGGGTAAATCATTCATCCACCAATGGTTTGTGCCAAAATGGTTGAATACCATGTCTTTAATGATTTTTAGTTCCTTTTGATGGGCTTCTTTAATCAGATTCACATAAGATTGATTGTCGCCAAAGCGCGGATCAACCTTGTAGAAATCAGTTATGGCATATCCGTGATATGAATATGTCGGCATATTGTTTTCCAAAACCGGATTTAGCCATAATGCTGTAACTCCTAATGAGTTGAAGTAATCGAGGTTTTTGCGTATTCCTTCTAGGTCTCCTCCGTGCCTGCCGTCAGGATTTGAACGGTCGGCTTTTTCGAGCATGCCGGTAATATTGTCGTTTTGCGTATTGCCGTTGGCAAAACGGTCAGGCATAAGCAGGTAAATCACATCAGTATTATCAAAACCTTGTCGTAAAGCTGAAGATTCTGTTCGTTTTTTTAATTCGTATTCCACGGAAGGATGCTTTCGCTTACCGGTTTCAAAATTTATCTTGAACTTCCCGGGTAAAATATGCGGGCTTATTTCCAAATTAATGAAAAGATAATTTGAATTCTCGGGATGTATCACCTCTTTTATTTGAATGCCGGGATAGTTTATTTTGGGCTGTGTATTCCCAATGTTTTTTCCATAAACCATGAGCTGTAACTCAGGGTTTTTCATTCCTGCCCACCAAAAGGGAGGCTCAATGCGGTTGACTTCCTGCGCCAAGGACAAAAAAGGCGTGAAAATAAAAGAGATTGTAAAAGCGATTACAAGCTTTGATGCCAAATATAAATTCTTCATGTTTAACTGTTTATGATAATCTTCGTTTTAATAGAACGCTAAAAATAGAATACGAATACACCGGAAAAGATTTGCAGGATAAAATTACAACTTATTTTCGGCAAAGAAAGGGAAAACCAAAAATGCCTGTAAACTCGAGCTGTTCCATACAGTTAAAACCATGAAATTACTAATTCAGTCACCGAAATTTGATTAGCTGCTAATCTTCGGGCTGATAATCCGCTGAATATTTATTGAAATAACTAAAAAAGCTTATAACCTGAATAATTCATAAAATAAAAATAAATGCGGGTAAATATACTGATATATC
>CAZDWA010000039.1:0-20785 GCA_964509065.1 uncultured Lentimicrobiaceae bacterium | reverse complement strand
ACACGGATAAAATTACATCCATTAAATACCATATGAGTTGGCCTTCTCCCGGTAATGACCCGATGTATCTTCATAATACGGTAGATAATAACGCGCGCCGTACTTATTATAATGTGAATGCTGTGCCTCATGTTGTTATTGGTGGTAATGTGCAAAGTGGCTCACCTTCAACTGTCAATCAAGCTAAAATCGATAGCTGGGCATCTGTTCCATCTCCCTTTGATATTGTGATGCAACATCGTATATCAGACAATATGGACAGTGTGCATATTGTGATGTTGATTAAGGCAAACGAAGCGGTGAGCGGTAACTTGGTAGCTCATATTGCTGTGATTGAGAAAGCAATTCACTTTACTTCAGCTCCGGGTACAAATGGCGAAAAGGATTTTTACAATGTGATGAAAGCTTTGCTGCCCACAAGGTCAGGTACTTCACTTGATCCTTTTGAAGCAGATGAATATGTAATTATCGAAGCTTCATGGGAGTTGCAAAATGTGTATAATATCGATCAGATTGCTGCCGTAGGTTTTGTGCAAAACAATTCTACCAAGGCGGTGCATCAGGCAGCAAATAGTTCGGCAGAACCACTTCAGCCCTTCTTTGGCAATGACGGAGCCGTGAAAAATATTATAAACGGCATGCAGATGAACTGCAGCGGTACTATGGAGCCTTCAGCCCAAATAGTAAACTATGGAAGCGAAACAATGACATCTGCCGTAGTAAACTTTAAAGTAAATGGCGAAGTATTGCAAACCATCGAATGGAGCGGCAACTTAGGCTTCCTCGAAAGTGCTACCGTAGATGCAGATTTGCTGGTGTTTGAAGTACAAGATGAAAATGAACTCGAAATAGAGATTTCTTCCGTAAATGGTGTACAAGACGAATACCCCAAGAATAATTCATTTATTATGCCTTTCGTAATTAGTGAAGACAACCCACAGCCTCCGGTTTTGTTTATTTTGTTAGATAACAATCCGGAAGAAGTTACTTGGGAAGTACGCGATAGCGGTGGGAATATTGTTGATTCCGGTGGACCGTATACCGCAGCCGGCACGGTTATTAGTCAGCAGCTGCAGGTATCAAATGTTGACTGCTATACCTTTACGGTTTATGATGCCGGTGGAGATGGCCTTTGCTGTTCAAACGGTGTAGGTTATTATGCCGTAATGGGCAGTGGAACCGATCCGATGTTTACCGGACAAAACTTTGGAAGCAGCGAAACAAATGAGTTTTACTTTGGTTATGTAGGATTGGAAAATCAGGCAGAAAGCCTGGAAGTAGCCCTGCTCCCCAACCCGGCTAGCGAAGTGGTGCGCCTGCAGCTGAATATGCCTTCAGCGGCACAAGCTTTGGTGCAACTTACTGATTTACAAGGTAGAGAGTTGTTGAAAACCACCCACTCATTAGATGCCGGAATGCAAACTGTTAGCTTGGATTTAAGCAATCTGATGAATGGCTTGTATATGGTAAATATCATCGTGGATGGACAAGTGATTACCAAGAAATTAATGGTGGAATAGGAATTATTCTTTCATAAATAGTTTAAAAACGCCTCTTCCCGGGGCGTTTTTTTTATTCCTGTGATAGAAGTATTTCCTCTACAATTTCCCCATAATCATATACTATGGTTTTGAGGTGATTGCCGTTACCGTCATAGTATTCTTCGGGTCCGTGCTTGAGGTTGTCTGCATAATGAATGATACGGAGTAAATTGCCGTTGGCGGCATAGCCTTTCTGCAAGCCGCTTCCCATATCAAACTCGGCTGTGCCTACCACTGTTCCCGCTCCATCATAAAAAAGCCAGCTGCCGTGCATCATGCCTTGCTCGTAGCTGCCTTCAATCATAAGTTGCCCCGATTCAAAAAAGCGTTGATAGGGACCATGAATGATGTCTTCCACATAATTTTCTATTGCAATTAGCTTGCCATGTGTATTATAATGTAAAAAGCTGCTGTCTAAAAGATTAAAGCGATAATAGGATAGGGCTTGTATTTGTCCGTTTTCATGATAGCTGATTTGTTCACCATGCAGTTCGTTATGCAAATAATTGGAAAACATTTGCTTGTTTCCGTTTGGATAATACCATTCGCACAAGCCATGCAGCCTGCCCTCATCATCATAACGTAACACAGATGACAGTTTGCCGTTCTCGTGAAAGCTTTTCTTTTCGTTTTTTGTGCAGCCGGCAAATACAAGAATCAGTATAACAATGGATAATAGTCTCAAGTTTTTCATCATGGAGAAGGCTGGAAATTAATCGTCAAATACGGATATAAGTCGGTAATTATCGTGTTTATACACGCTCCATTGTTGATTTTCGATACCGTCTCCTTCTTTGTCAACATTTAAACGGTAACAGGCTTGAAGCATCTTCTTGGGATAGGAGGGAAGGCAGTCTTTGAAGCCGTCGCCAAATTTTTGCAAGGCAGATAAAAAGTACCAACCGATATCGAAGCCTTCAAATGCAAAATTGTCAGGCTCCGTGCTGTACCTGATGCGGTAATTGTGAATAAAATATTCGGTTTTATAATTTGAATAATCGATATGTGAAGGCGCAATATAATGTGCATTCAGTCGCATCAGGTTTTCAATGAACAGATTATCAAAGCGTGACCAATCGGGTAGCGTAACCAGTTTAATGGGGATGGTATCGGCAATTTGATTTAGTTTATTTACAAAATCCATGGCAAAAACGCGGTCTTCCGAATAAATTACAACTACATTATCCCGTATTGCGGAGGCAGCACGGCTGAAGCTTCGGACATCATCCTTGTCAAAGCTCAGCTTTACAATAGTATTATCAAAGCTGGAGTAAGCCGAGGGGCTGAGTTCATAATCGTTGATATTGATATATCCGCCTTCGGAGCGTATCGAACGGCTTTTGTTGGAGCGCCCCGCCGAATGCTGCTTGAAATAGTTGTACACCGAATGGTTTGACAAATTGACTTGTTGTGGAATATGTTTGATTAACGCCTGTTCGATGGCAGCGGTTTCTCGTTGATCTTTTATGTTATTTGCCTGATACAAAAACACTTTCGCATCCGGATATTGATATGCAATGGTTTGTGCCATTTGCTCGAACATGCTTTCCATATTTGGCTTTACCTTGATGACATACGGATTTCCGGACAAAAATTCACTGCGTTGCGACATGGGATTTACAATGGGAATGCGATTTTCTTTTGCAAATGATGCCATTTTATCAAAAGCTTGACTGAAAAATGGTCCGATGATAAGGTCTGCTTCTTTAAGCTTGGGGTCGTTGATGGCATTTTGCAACTTTTGGTTGTTTTGATCGATATCGTACACGCTGATGTCGAGCTTCAAGCCATGATGCGTGGTAAGCGAATCGGCAGCCATGATAAATCCCCTGTAAAATGGAACAAATGACAGGTTTTTATAAGTAGATGCTTTGTTTCTGCCCTCGGCGACATCGCTGATTCCTTTAAACTGATCAAGATATAAGGGAAGCATAATAGCGATATTGTAGGTCTTTTCGCTTGCATTTTCATCCGGATTGCATTCGGATTGCAGCAAAAGCTCTTCGGATTCTTCCAACTCAATTTTTGGTTCGGGCTCTTCCGTTTTTTGAGGAGTTTCTTCCAAGACGACACTAGCTTTTATTTCTTTTTGCTGTTCTTCTGGTTCCGCCTTTACAAGCTGTGCACTGCTTTTCTGAACTTCAGTTTCTTTAATTGGTATTTTGATTAATTGATTTGGGAATACAAATTTACCCATTGCCGGATTGGCTTGCTGCAGCTCCTCGATGCGTATATCAAAATCTTGAGCCAGCTGTTTGCTTCGCTGTTCCTTTTCAACTGTATGATAGATAAATCCTTCTTCATACTGCTTGGGCGAAGGAATAAGTACGCGCTGACCAGTACTTAGGCTTTCGGTCAGCTCGGGGTTTACGCGTTTTATCTCGGCAATACTTACACCATAAGTTCGTGATAAATAATAAACTGTTTGCCCTTTTTCAATGATATGGTATTTTAGAGAGTCAGCGGCAAATGATGCATCGATTAGAGTTCCTGATTGTGTAACCACTTGTGCTTTAGCGGTTTTAGGCTCAGCTTCTTTGATTTCTTCCACTGTAATGGAGCTTTCGGGCTTTGCTGTTGTTTCAAGGCTTAGTTTGGGAGCAGTTTCAGTTTGTATTGCTTGTTCAATAGGCTCAATATTGCTTTTAATGCCCTCATCTTGTTGTTTTACAAGCGGAATCAAAATATAATCGCCTTCTTGGAAAGGTTCTCCACGACTGGGATTTGCCGTGCGCACAACTTGTTCATCCACTTTGAATATTGCTGCTACAGCTGCAAAACTTTCTCCTTTTTGTGCTACATGATATTTGTATTCAATCTCATCTGCTTTGGTGGTAACGACAGACGCCTTCGGAGCCGGACTCGATGGTGTGGACGTAGTTGCAGAAGCAGGAATGCGAAGTACCTGATGCACCTGAATACCGCTTTCAGCATCCGGATTTGCCTGCTTAATAGCTTCAATTGAGATATTGTAGGCTTGCGAAATGCCATACAAGGTTTGCTGTGGCTCTACCGTGTGCAAATAATATTCTTGTCCCTCTTGACTAATCTTTGTCTCGGATATGCGCACACTTACTTGTGCCATACCGGGAAGCGCTAAAAAGAATATAACTGCAATGATTATTAGCCTGTTATAAAATGTGAAAGCTGATTTCTGTTTCATGTGACAACGCATAAATGAATTATTCCCACTCGATGGTGGCCGGTGGCTTTGAGCTAATATCATATACTACTCGGTTGACACCCTGTACATTATAAATAATTTCATTGGAAATAGTTTCCAAAAACTCGTAAGGCAATTTCGACCATGAGGCTTCCATGCCGTCAGTTGAATTTACCGCACGCAAAGCTACAACATTTTCATAGGTTCTTTGGTCGTCTTTTACGCCCACCGATTGTATCGGGAGTAATATTGCGGCTGCTTGCCAAACTTTTTCATAAAGATTATGTCGATGCAGTCCGCTTATAAACACTTCATCCACTTCTTGCAGTATTTTTACTCGCTCTTCCGTTACTTCTCCCAAGATGCGTACTCCAAGTCCTGGACCGGGGAATGGATGGCGGTCAATGATGAATGACGGTATGCCCAAAGCCCTGCCCACAACCCGAACCTCATCTTTAAATAAAAGCCGTAGTGGTTCCACAATCTTCAACTTCATATAATCAGGTAATCCGCCCACATTATGATGCGATTTGACTTTTACCTTTGAGCCGTCTACCGAAGCCGATTCAATTACATCCGGATAAATGGTTCCTTGCCCCAACCATTTCACATCTTGGATTAGATGTGCTTGTTGATCAAATACTTCAATAAAAGTTGAACCGATTGCTTTCCGCTTTTGTTCGGGATCGGTAATGCCTTTTAAGGCGGCTAAAAACTGTTTGGAAGCATCAACAGCTTGTACATTTAATCCAAAATCAAGATAGGAATGAATGACTTTTTCAAATTCGTTTTTGCGTAGAAGTCCGTTATCTACAAAAATACAATGTAACTGCTTGCCAATGGCACGATGCAGGAGTACAGCAGCAACGGACGAATCAACGCCACCGCTGAGGCCCAATACAACTTTATCCTCTCCAATTTGCTCTTTTAATGATTGAATGCTTGAGGAAATGAAGTTTTCGGTTGTCCACAGCTGACGACAATTGCAAATATTCAATGCGAAATTGCTAAACAGCTGTAGCCCTCCTCCCGGATTATTCGGCTTTGGAAGCGCAAACAATCCGAAGCTTTGTTCGCCTTTTAGCTGAAATGCAAGACCTTCAGCCTTTGCGTTTGTTGCTAAAAACTCAAACTTCTCTTCTTTCGTGAGGCAGAAAGCGGTTTCAAATTCCGTATCAAATGCCTCCGGGACTATATTCTTAAATAATGGATGCTCCGATTGGATTTTTTGAAGCTTATTTATATTGGATTCCTCTTCTGAAACTTGGTTGACTTCAGTTCCTTCTTGCAGGGCAAGCAGCCTGGCAGCAGAACCTAAAGCCAAGACCGGTATATTTTTGCGGATGGCAGTTAAATCAGGCAAATTTGCCGCAAAATTTCCGATATCACTCGTATCTCCGGCTAATATAATACCGCTGATTTGAGGTGAAAGCTTAGGGATTTTGGTAAATGGATGTATTTCGCAATAGATGTTCAAAGCACGTATGCGCTTAGCAATAGCTTGTATATAAGGTGAACCGAAATCGATGATTAAAATAGTTTCCTGCTGCATGATACGAATTTTTGAGCCTACAAAATAACCGAAAAAATGTGATTTATTGCTTGATTTCATCATCTTAAATTACAAATACAGCATTTTTTTAGGAATATCATTCATTTTCGGAGCATATCTGTTCAATGATTGATGGCAAGTATATCTGTATTTTGAAAAATAATCTAAAAATAAAGTGCTTTTTTCTTGCTATTATGAACATATGTTCATTATCTTTGCAGAGAAATTAAAATTATGTCAAGGAGAAAGAATTTTCGTAAAATGAGTCAAATGCCGGCTGTAAAAGGCTTTCAGCCTTATGGTCCGGAGATAGACACTGCTTCGGAGGCGGTGGTTGTGCATTTTGAGGAGTATGAAGCATTCCGATTATGTGATTATTTGAATTACAGCCATCAGGAGGCGGCTCATTTTATGGGTGTTTCTCGCCCTACCTTGACACGAATTTATGCTTCTGTCCGCAGGAAGATTGCCAAAGCATTTGCTGAGGCGCGTCCAATTGTTGTGGAGGGGGGTATGGTGTTTTTTGAGCATCAATGGTATGCATGTTCGCATTGCAGTTGCAAATTTCATCATGCCTTACGCGATGCCGATCCCGATTCATGCCCCTTGTGCGGTGCTGAAAACCCGATTATTTATAATCCTGATACTAACTCCCATCAGCAGGATCTTGCATATTGCGGAATTTGTGAAACAGAAATAGCTCCGGTGGCTTTTGAAGGTATGCAAGGAAATTACTGTCCTAAATGCCGTTCACGTATCCGTCAAAGAGGAAGAGGACGAAGAAACCGTTAAATCGATAACTATGAAATATGCTGTTGTAAGTACCGGAAACACTGTTCAAAACACAATTGCAAAGCAATTTGGGCATGCTCCATTTGTAGCCATATTTGATGTGGTGGAGGATAAACTTCAATTTATTGAAAATCCTTATGCATTTCAACAGCAACAGTCTGGTAGGCAACTGATTGAGCTGCTTGTTGAGAAAGGGGTTCAAACCATTGTTTCAGCTTCTTTCGGACCAAAAATAATGCCTTTAATTTCCGCTAAAGCACTTCAGCTGATTGTATTTAATAAGCCGGGTGCGAAGGTGGAGGATATAATTCACTTAATAAAAACTAAAAATTCTTAGCTATGCCACGTTTAGATCGAACAGGACCTGAAGGAAGAGGTCCACAAACAGGAAGAGGGTTGGGCAGATGTGCCAATCCTGAAAACACTCAATTATTTGAAG
Source organism: uncultured Lentimicrobiaceae bacterium (assembly GCA_964509065.1). GTDB lineage: Bacteria > Bacteroidota > Bacteroidia > Bacteroidales > F082 > JALNZU01. Next base: position 13,298 of record CAZDWA010000039.1, on the reverse strand, counting down.
GACTTGGAAGAGGTCGCGGATTTCGGAATCATCGCGGAGGCGCAGGTCCGGGTAGAGGAAGACGCAAGCGTTATCATCAGGATAGAGCTTGGTAATTGACGATATTTTTACATAATTCAAATTAATAATCTAATTTTTAACTCATGAAAAAAATTGCTGTGCCGGTTTTAAACGGAAACTTATCATCCCATTTCGGACATTGTGAAACTTTTGCTTTTTTCAATGTGGAAGACAATCAAATTAAAGAAGTAATTGAGTTGGAAGCTCCGGAGCATCAGCCCGGTTCGTTCCCGAAATGGGTTGCCGCACAAGGTGCCACCGACGTGATAGCCGGAGGAATTGGACCAAGTGCCGTGCAGCTTTTTGAACAATACGGTGTCAATGTATATATTGGTGCGCCATCAATGCCGATTCGTGAGCTGGTGACAGACTTTCTGCAAAATAAACTTGAGCTGAATGTCAATTTGTGTCACCATCCCAGAGACGGACACGGTCATGGACATCATCACCATCATGGCAACTGATAAAATACGGGACATACGATGTGATTTTTGCTTTCGAAGCAGTGCTGAAAAACTATTGAATCGCTTTTCTCAAGCAGATAATGATTCCATTGCAAAGCATGTAGATTCATTATTGGCAAATCCGGATTTGAGCAGCCCGCAGCTGCAGCAACAGTTGGCTGATGTATTTTCAAAGCTTACTGAGGCAGGGGATTTATTTGCCGAAGAAAAGAAACTAAGCAATCAAATTGGGAAACGGCTTTATGAGCAGTGGAAGATGAAGCTTAAAACCGTGAAAAATCCTGAGATGACGGCACTTCGCCTGGCAGTTGCTGCCAATACCATTGACTATGGTGCTGCAAATCATACGATTGATGTTGATGCGGCAATTGAAAATGTATTAAAAACTGATTTTGCCATCGATCATTCGCAAGAACTGATGCAGGCGATACAAAATGCAGATAAGCTATTGTATTTATGCGATAATGCGGGTGAGATTTATTTCGACCGTTTGCTAATGGAAGTATTGGAATTAAAAGATATTCGCATTGCTGTGCGGGGAGCTCCGATTTTAAATGATGCGCTAATGGAAGATGCGCTGGAAGCTGAACTGCAGCAATTTGGCAAGCTGATAAGTAATGGAAGTAATGCACCTTCCACCATTTTATCGGATTGCAGCACGGAATTTTTGCAGGAATATCACAAAGCCGATTTGATTATTTCAAAAGGGATGGGAAACTTGGAAGGCTTGTATTATGAAAAGAATCCAAAGATATTTTATCTCCTAATGACTAAATGTGAGGTGATTGCAGAATTATTGCAAGTGCCTAAAGGAAGTTTTGTTGTTGCTCACTCAAAGAAACTATGGAACTGATTTATGTCATTGTCGCCTTGCTGGCAGGAAGTGTGGGGAGTATTGCCTTAGCTGCATTAATGTTGCTTTTGCCGGATAAACAGTTGGATCGTTATGCCGGCTGGCTGATGTATTTAGCCGGAGGGACCTTATTGGGTGCTGCTTTTTTAGGCATGATTCCAAAAGCAATTGCATTAAAGTCGTCAGATCAAGTGTTTCTGGCGGTAATAATCGGCATTTTATTCTTTTTCATATTGGAAAAGCTGATTTTATGGCGAAGCTGTGGCAACGCAGGCTGTGAGCGCCATAAAAATGCTGCTGTACCTATTATTTTAATTGGCGATGCCGCCCATAATGCCATTGATGGCATAGTGATTGCAGCTTCTTTTTTAAATTCTGTGGAGCTTGGAGTATTTGTTACCATCTCGGTGATGATGCATGAAATTCCACAGGAGCTGGGCGATTTCGGCATTTTGATTAAAGGCGGACTATCACGTCGTAAAGCCTTGTTAATGAATATGCTATCAGGATTGACTGCATTGATAGCAGGTATATTGGCTTATTTTATGCTCGAGTCATTGCAAAACCTCATACCATGGGCTTTGGCATTCTCGGCAGCGAGCTTTATTTATATCGCCCTTGCAGATTTAATTCCCGAAATGCACCGTAAAACCAGTTTGAAAGAGTCAGCTACACAATTTGTTTTGGTCTTGGCAGGAGTTGCGTTGATTTATGCCTTCGTGGCGCATCATTAGAACATGATATCAATATAAAACCTGCATACCATTTGATAATATTTTGAAAGATAAGGAGTAATAAATTGAATAAAAAAGCATTTCGATTAGCCATTGCAAGTGGAAAAGGCGGGACCGGAAAAACCATGCTTGCCACAAATCTTGCGGCGATGTTTGCAGCCGAAAAGGATGTGCTTTTGGTTGACTTGGATACGGAAGAGCCCAATGATGCATTGTTTTTGCCTATTCAGCCTCAGCAGGAGCTGCAACAGTTTAAAATGATACACGAATGGATTGAAGAACGCTGTACGCTATGCGGAATTTGCACCGAGGTATGTAATTTCAATGCGATTGCCCGTTTAGCTGACTATATTGTAGTATTTGAAGAATTGTGTCACAGCTGTTATGCCTGTTCGGGCTTATGCCCGGAAGAAGCACTTCCCATGAAACCTCGTCCGATGGGGATAACGAATATCGGAAAGGCTGAAAAGCTGCAATTTGTTGAAAGCCGCCTGAATGTAGGTGAAGAAATGCCGGTACCAATGATTGTTAAAACCGTTAAAAGCATTGATGCACTTGATAATCCACCTCAACTTCAAATTTTTGATTGCCCACCGGGTACTTCATGCCCAGTTATAAATGCTGTACAAACAGCCGATTTTGTACTCCTGCTGACCGAACCTACTGCTTTTGGCTTTCATGATTTAAAACTCGCTGTAGAAACCATGCAAAGTCTTGGAAAAGAGATTGGTGTTGTCATAAATCGGGATGGAATAGGGGATGATAAGCTCAGAAACTGGTGCGTGGAATCGGGTATACCAATCATTGCGTCCATACCATACGACAAAGAAATTGCGTACAACTATGCACGAGGAAAGCTTTCGTGGGACACTAATGAAAATTTAAAACAGGCCTTGGACACAGTAAAACAGTTTGTTAACGAAAAAATGAAAGCTCATGCGTGAAATTGTAATATTATCAGGTAAAGGAGGCACGGGAAAAACTTCGGTGGCAGCTGCGTTTAGTGTATTGGAACAACAAAATGCGGTTATTGCCGACTGCGATGTGGATGCCGCCAATATGCATTTATTATTCAGCCCCGAGCCTCGTACACAAGAGCAGTTTTATAGTGGGTATTTTGCTGTCATTCATCAGGAAGCATGTACATCTTGCGGTAAATGCTATGAAGTTTGTGAGTTTGATGCTGTGCTTGTAGATAATAATGTGTATACGATTGACCCGTTTTTGTGCGAAGGATGTGGATATTGTGCCCGCGTTTGCCCTACGGAAACTATTGAAATGCAAGATGCGGAGGCCGGACTATTGTTTGAATCCATCACACGTCTTGGAAATCCGATGGCACATGCACGCCTATTGCCTGCAGCCGATAATTCCGGTAAATTGGTTGCTGCCGTAAAGGAAAGAGCAAAAAAACTTGCCAAGGAGCAAAAGAAATCTTTGGTTATTGTGGACGGCTCACCCGGAATTGGTTGCCCTGTAATCTCTTCATTAGCAGGAGCTTCCTATGTAGTAATCGTTACCGAGCCCTCACCTGCTGCCCTACATGATATGAAACGACTTATCAGCTTGCTTTCAAAGTTTAAGCTAAAAGCAGGATGTATCATCAATAAATCTGATTTGAATCCGGAACTTGTAGAAGAGATAAAGAAGGTAGCTCAAGCAGAACAAGTTGATTTATTGGGTGAGTTGGCTTTTAATAAAGCCTTCCCAAATGCTATTGCTATAGGGAAATCTGTAGTTGAAACAGATGAAAACCTAAAGCATGAACTTGAAAAAATTTGGACAAATATTAAATCTAAACTAAAATAAAAATGAAAATTGCCTTTACAGCCAGTGCACCCGAATGGGATGCCATTATTGATCCCCGTTTTGGAAGAGCGGCTTATTTGCTGGTGTATGATGAAGAAACAGATCATACCGAAATTATTGACAACAGTGAGCTTCGTGATGCTGCCCATGGTGCCGGAGTCGCTATGGCACAAAAGCTTTTTGAAACAAAAGCAGATGTGCTGATAACCGGTAACGGACCGGGAGAAAGTGCACAAAAAGCTTTGGAAAAATTGAAGCTGAAAATTGTTAGCGGTGTATACGATATCAGCATTAAACAAGCATATAAACAATATAAAGAACAAGTTTAACGCAGTTTATTTTTCGTGTTTATCGGTAGATATTTCATCCATCAAACAGCTATAAAATGATTCACTTATATACGGGTAACGGAAAAGGAAAAACCACGGCTGCAATAGGATTGGCGCTTCGTGCCGCAGCTGCCGGCAAAAAGGTATTTATTGCCTATTTTGTAAAAGGGAAGCCTTATTCAGAAAATGAAATATTAGCCAAAATACCCGGAATACGTACGCAACAATATGGCAGAGATTGTTTTATTTACAAAGAGCCTGAGCAGGAGGATGTAGAAGCAGCTCAAAAAGGATTTGAGGAAGTGCAACATCTTGTTAACGAGTCAGATGTAGACGTGTTGATATTGGATGAAATATGTATTGCACTCTATTATAATTTAATCAATCTTGATGCATTAATCCGCTTTCTGCAACATATTCCTCCACATATCGAAGTCGTTTTAACCGGCAGATATGCTCCACGCGAATTATATGAAGTTGCTGATTTGGTTACCGAGATGCGAGAAATTAAACACTATTATCAAAAAGGAATTGAAGCCCGTGAGGGAATTGAATATTAATACAATACATTAATTAAATCACTTTAGAATGAAACAAACGGATGTTTTAATTTTGGGAGGCAGTGCCGGAGGTATGGTAACAGCCTTAACCGGAAAAGCCCATTGGCCTGAAAAAGAATTTACAATGGTTAAAAAGCAAAAGGATGTAATGGTCCCTTGCGGCATACCTTATATTTTTGGGGTGCTTGAAACCAGTAATAAAAATGTGATGCCTGTTGATGCCATGATGGAAAAAGCAAATGTAACTTCCATCTTCGATAAGGCTGTAGATATTGACTACAAGGAAAAAGTAGTTAAGTTTGAGAGTGGTGAATCCATTGGATATGAGAAGCTTGTAATCGCAACAGGCTCAACCCCCATAAAACCATCTTGGCTCGATGGTGCTGACTTGGAGGGTGTATTTGTAATTCCCAAAGACAAGACTTATTTAGACTTAATGCACGAAAAACTTAAAGAGCGTAAAAAAGTTGCCGTAATTGGTGCCGGTTTTATTGGTGTGGAAGTGTCGGACGAATTAAACAAAAGTGGCTTTGAAGTTACTTTAATTGAGCGACTGCCCCATATATTAAATCTGGCTTTTGATGTTGAATTGTCGGATGAGATTACTAGCATGCTTACTGAGCGTGGCGTGAAAGTAAGGACCGGTGTTGGTATTACCAAAGTGCTTGGTAATGACAAGGTTGAACAAATTCAGCTTGAAGATGGAACCATTCTGGAAATGGATGCAGTGATTCTTTCAATGGGTTATAGACCAAATACTGACTTAGCTAAAGCTTCAGGTATTCCGGTTGATGAAAATAATTTCATCATTGTAGACGAATATATGCGTACGCGTATACCGGATGTGTTTGCTGTGGGCGACTGTGCGCAAAAGCGTGACTTTGTCACCAGAAAGAGAGTACCCACCATGCTGGCTTCTACCGCTTGTGCCGAAGCACGTATTGCAGGTATGAACTTATATAACTTACACGTTGTCAAAACATTCTCCGGCACCATTGCAATTTATTCCACTGCAATAGGTCAAACCGGATTTGGTACTGCTGGAATTACTGAACAGCGCGCTAAGCAAGAAGGTATTGAAACAATGTCGGCTATGTTTGTTGGCGTAAACCGTCATCCCGGAAGCCTGCCAGATGCACATAAACAAATTGTGAAACTTATTACTGCACGCTATTCGGGTGTAATTATCGGAGGTGAAGTAATTGGCGGGCTTGAAGCCGGAGAATTGACGAATGTAATCGGATTGGCAATTCAAAACAGGATGACCGTAAACAATCTGCTTGGTATGCAAATTGGAACACATCCTTGTTTAACAGCTTCACCGGCAGCATATCCGTTAGTGAAAGCAGCTGAAATGATTGCAATAAAAATGCTTAAGATTCAAAAATCCAACTGTTGATAAATTGTTGATATGATGTTGTGAAACAGGCTGTTGCAAATTTGCTTCAGCCTGTTTCTTTTTTGGGCTTCATGGGTTTTGATAAATAATCTTGCTTTAAAATGAAAATATTTTCAAAAACTCCAATTAAATAGTACTTTTGAACTCAATCTGCCATTGTATCAATTCCGCTTATGGTATTAAATTACATTTGGGTATCATTTTTCATCATCGCCTTTGTTGTTGGGCTTATACGCCTTATTTTCATGGGTGACACCGAGATATTTTCGGTAATGATGAACAGTACCTTTGATATGGCCAAAACCGGATTTGAAATCTCTTTGGGTTTAACCGGTGTGATGACGCTTTGGATGGGTTTAATGAAAGTAGGGGAGAAAGGCGGTATTGTAAATATGATGTCGCGAGCAGTTGACCCTCTTTTCAGTAAGCTGTTTCCCGAAATTCCAAAAGGACACCCTGCCAATGGATCCATTATGATGAATCTGGCTGCCAATATGTTGGGTTTGGATAATGCCGCAACTCCTTTGGGCTTAAAAGCAATGACGCAGCTGCAAGAATTAAATAAAGATAAGGATACTGCCTCCAATGCCATGATTATGTTCTTGGTATTAAATGCGTCCGGACTTACAATTATTCCGGTGAGTATCATGGTATTTCGGGCACAGCTTGGAGCCGCCGACCCTTCGGATGTGTTTATCCCTATTTTATTGGCTACTTTTTGTTCTACCTTGGCAGGAATCATAACAGTGGCTATTTTTCAGCGTATTAACTTGTTTAATAAGGTGATTTTGTTCTATTTAGGCGGTTTTACCTTATTTATTTCAGTGATTATTTGGTATTTTAGTACCATACCGCAGGAAAAAGTGGCGCTTATTTCTTCGGTGGCAGGTAATTTGATACTTTTCAGCATCATATTTTCATTTATCATGCTTGGGCTTGTGAAACGCATTAATGTGTACGAAGCTTTTATCGAAGGAGCCAAAGATGGTTTTAGTATCAGCGTGCGAATTATTCCCTATTTGGTAGCTATACTTGTCGGTATCGGTGTTTTTAGAGCTTGTGGCGCAATGGATTTCCTTACGGATGGCATACGTATGTCGGTTGCTGCTTTGGGATTTAATACTGATTTTGTGGAAGCACTTCCCACCGCATTTATGAAACCGCTTAGTGGCTCCGGTGCCCGTGGTATGATGGTGGATACCATGAAACAGTTTGGTGCCGACTCTTTCGCCGGACGCTTGTCATGCATATTTCAAGGAGCAGCTGATACAACTTTTTATATTGTAGCTGTTTATTTTGGCTCGGTGGGTATCAAGAAAACACGCTATGCCATTACAGCCGGATTGATTGCCGACTTAGCAGGAGTAATTGCCGCAATCTTTATTGCCTATATGTTTTTTCATTAAGCTTGCAATTTAAGAATAATTTGTCTGCTAATCTCAAATTAAAAACAACTGCCAAGTAATTTGCACACCCCAAAAATACCTATCTTTACACTATTAAATCAGGTAATACCTTATAGAAAACACATGATCCGATTGTTTACATCTAAAATAATTGAAGACTATCATAGGGCAGAAGATACCTTTGTGCGTTTGTTTGGCAGGGATGTTGGTGTAGGTTTAATAAGAGATGATTTTTAGGAAGCCGTTGCAGTTGGTGTCATGAAAGCAAGCATATCGAAAATTTTAAAATCATAAAACAATGAGACGTTTCATTCAACATCATTTCAGCCACCGCATGCTAAAAACTGTTGTTGGTTGTCTGTTGTTTTTTATAGACCTTTATCCGGGCTACAGACAATGTGTGGAATGTGATGGCACAACGATCACTGCTTGGTTTTCACGTGCAATAGGACGATATACACAAGCTGCCGGCAATTATTTATTAGTAAAAGTTTTACTTTCATCCTCCAAATTTGATGCTTCATTTATATAAACAAAATAATATGATAAGGATTGCAGTTTTATTGTTATGCTTGCTATTTTCAGTTAGCTCCTGCAAAAAGGAAATGGATGATATACTTTCATTTCAAAAAACGCTTTATTCAGGATCTGAGTTAAGAACCGATGGATATTATTACAATGAATATACCCCCGGCTATCTGACTGTTTACTTTTTTTTTAGGGATGGAACTGTATTGTATGGTAGTTCTTTTCCAATCAATGAATTACAAAGCCGGGAAGAAGAATATAGAAATGGTGGACACTATCATTTTTCAAAAGGATTAAAATATTGTTGGGGTGTATTTCAGATAGAAGAAGATAAGATTGCATTTGAACGATGGTATCCTTCTCAGCCGCCATTAAAGGTGCTTCGTCGTTCAGGGATAATTTTAAACGATAGTACATTTCAAATTACCAAATCAATGCGTATTGATGGCTCAAATGTAAAAGATATAAATGAATTATATCACTTTAAGGCATTTAGCCCTAAACCTGACAGCACAAATAATTATATAAAGTGAAATAAATAGTGTAAAATGCTGATATTTGCACATGACTTTATGATTGGTGGTAAATTACCATACTTCTTATGATAGATAAAGCTTTTGTGCGTTTATTTGGCAGGGATGTTGGTGTAATATATAATTATGGAGGGTTTGGATATTGGAAATAAAGAAGATTCTTAGAAAGATTAGCTGTATAATAATATTAATGGGGTCATTAAACTCATTTGGACAAGAAAATCGCTTGTTTTTTTGTGTTGATTTTGGTGATGAAATGAATCAAATTAAAAAGTACAATAGTCATTTAGAGGAAGTTTTAATGAACAACTTCAAAGATGATTACATTTTACGATTTATTGCAAAACCAACAAGCAATCCTGAGTATGCATTTCAAATCAGTGAAATAGACACCGCAAACTTTGAAATAACAGCTGTTTTTTTTCAGGAAAATTTATGGACTACCCTATGGAATACCCAAAGTATTGATTCTGTGATAGTCGAAATGCGAAACCGGAATATAAATAAGAAATTAGCATTGAAGATAGATGCTTTGTTTAATGTGTATACCGACTCATTGTCCGATGGAAATGCACTTGGCATTGGCGAAGATGACACTTCTTATATATTCATACGCAAGTCAAAAAATGAAGTTAAATGTGGAGAAACATGGTCACCAAACAAATCCTCTCCTTTAGGCGAACTAATATATATTTGTGAGATCTTAACAGAATATGTTAAAGGAAAAGATGATGAACTAATAAAGGTACAGGAAATGATAAATAAATTTAATCTTATTATAAAATAGCAAAAGAGCCTCGGGTATACAGGCCAGGTTCATATGGATGCTTTTAAGCTGATAAACATGAAAATGAAAACGATGAAAACCTTGTTGTATATTGCTTTGTTGGTAATAATTGGCTTTATATTGCTTTATTTTATAGGACAAAGGAATAGGCATTCAGAAAAACTGATACAAGATAATGGTTTGGCAACAATTGGAACAGTCGTAGGTCGAGGATCAGGTATTGAAGATGGAGGAATTACCATTTTTAACGTTCATTTTGATTTTTATATAGATGGGAAATTAATCACGGCTCATCAACGGTTAAAAGGAAAGGCAGAATATGAGAGTGCTTTTGTAGGGATGAAATACAAGGTGAAATATTTGCCTGATAAGTCAAACATTAATTCTATTATTTTTATAAACGATCCGATTGAATCAGAATACAAAAATATAGCTAAAGAAAGGGAGCGCATTTTGAATACTTATAAAAAAGACCGGCTGTTTCAAGAGAAGAATTGGCAACCATTAGATGAGTTAAAGTATCTGATAGAATAATAGTTAAAAGCAGCAATAATGTAAGCCACCGGTCAACTACATCTTGCCCAACAGAGCACAGACACGGAATTTGTTGAGAAAAACTTTAATGACAAGACAGGATAAAAAGATACTATCCCAAAATTCACCTAAAAATACAACTGCCGGCTAACTTATACACCCGATTTGCTTGATTTTGATACAGCTTTCTTTTGATTTATCGAAAATGAGTTGTCAAATTACTTACCGAATCATTTTCTTTTCTGACAAAAAATAATTTTAAGAAATATTAATGGATAAGATTGTCCACTATTCTAATTTACTATTAGATTTGCATCAAATTATTCAATATGTTTTCAAAGGCTTGTGAATACGGAATCAGGGCAGTGGCTTATTTGATAGGGCAGTCGCGCATGCAAAAGAAATCGAGTTTGGTATCAATTGCGTCTTCTATCGACAGCCCGGAGGCCTATACATCAAAGATTTTACAGCAATTGGTTCGTGCGGATATCATTATGTCGGAAAAAGGTCCTACAGGCGGTTTTTCGGTGCATCCGTCTCGCATTGAACTGCTTACACTTAGTGATGTGGTGAATGCCATTGACGATGAAGATATTTACGAAGCTTGCGGATTAGGTTATTCCGAATGTGATGAAACACAGCCTTGTATGATTCATCATCAATATGTCCAGATTCGTGAGGAATTAAAAAACATGTTGGAAAATACTACTTTACTTGCTCTTTCTCAGGATATTGAGAAAGGATTGTCATTTTTAAAACGTACTAATTAAATATAACTATCATGACTACAAAACCTTATGCTATTTCAGGAACATCAAATCCGGAAATGAAGAAATACCTTAGCCTTGATGAAACTCGTGTAAAGGCAATACTTGATATAAAGCTTCGAATTTTTAACGGTGAATTGAGCAAAGAAGAAGCCCGTAAGCTTGTAAATGCCAGTTTTGAGAATGTTACAGCCGAGGAATTTGCTTTTGGCGAGCAGCATTTGTTGGATGCAGGCATCACTGACGATGTCATGCTTGACGGAATGGATGATGTATTGGATGTGTTTCAAGATGTGCTTGTGGAGCAAAAGTTAGATTTGCCTGCAGGTCACCCTATTCGAACTTATGCAGAAGAAGCAAATGCCTTGTCTGCCCTCGTCCTTAAGATGGAGCATAAGCTGAAAAATAAATTCATCAAAAATGAATGGCTGGAAATTTATGCCCTATTAAATCAAATTAATGTGCATTTTAGTCGTAAACAGCATCAGTTGTTTTCTGCACTCGAGCGCAAAGGATTTGACCGACCTTCAAAAATCATGTGGACCTTTGACGACCGCGTGCGTGATGCCATAAAAGCATCTTATGAACTGCTGCAGAACGATAAAGATTTGACATTTATTGAAGCCCAACCAAATGTTATCTTCTTGGTACGTGATATTTTAAAGAAAGAACGTGAAGTCTTGTATCCAACTTCTTTGAAGTTAATTAGCGATGCCGAATTTGTGGAGATGCGTATCAGCGATGATGAAATTGGATATTGCTTAATTGAAAATCCTCCTGTTTATAAAGGAAGTAAGCTTGGAGCTAAGGAAGCTGAGCAAACACATTCGGATAAAGAGCTTGATTTACTCAACGACCTTAAAGCAGTATTGCGGAAGCACGGAATCCAAGATAAATCCAAGGATGAAGCTATTTTGGATGTGGCAACGGGACGCATGACGCTGGAACAAATCAATCTGATTTATAAGCATTTACCAATTGACTTGTCGTATGTGGATGAAAACAATGAAGTGCGATTTTACACAGATACCAAGCATCGCATTTTTCCGCGTAGTGCCGGTGTCATCGGTCGTAAAGTAGAAAACTGTCATCCACGTGAAAGCCTCGATAAAGTTGAAGGCGTTATCAATGCCTTTAGAAGTGGAGAGCAAGATAAAGCAGAATTTTGGCTTGATAAAGGCGATAAGTTCATATATATTTTATTTACTGCAATCCGTGATGAGGATGGAAATTACAGAGGCACACTCGAATCGATGCAGGAAGTAGCACATATCCGTAGCCTGAAAGGCTCACAGCGCCTACTTAGCTGGGATAATCCGCTTGTGAAGACCACGCAAACCGAGCATGCAGCAACAAGCATGCTCCAAATTACAAAAGATACTTTATTAGGAGACTTGATTGAACAAAACCCCGACTTAAAGCATTATATGCTTACACTTTCACCTGCTTACGACAATTTGAACAATCCTGCTGTTTTTAATACGATGCGAAAAGTAGCGACTTTGGAAATGGTAAGTCAAATTGGAGGCTTTGAAGTGAACGATATTATCAAAAAAATTCAAGCATTTTTACAAAATAAAATTTAAATTAAATGGCAAAACACATTTTGAAAGTTACGGCATCCGATAAGATAACGCATGATGTATTACGTATTCGTACTGAAAAACCACTTGATTTTCAATTTAAACCCGGGCAAGCTACTGAGGTAGCCATAAATAAAGCAGAATGGAAAAATGAATTCAGACCATTTACTTTTACCTCCTTGCCTAAAGATAATTTTTTGGAATTTGTTATCAAAACATATCCTTCACATGCAGGTGTGACCAATGAATTGCTAAATCTTAAAGCAAATGATGAGTTGATTGTTGGCGATGCATGGGGTACCATTGGATATAAAGGAAAAGGTATATTCATTGCCGGTGGTGCAGGAATCACTCCTTTTATTTCGATATTTCGTGAGCTGCAAGCTGAAGGGAATCTCGCTGAAAATAAGTTAATCTTCGCAAACAAAACCTTAGCCGACATCATCAATCGCGACGAGCTCCAAAGCTTGCTAGGTGCAAACTTTGTAAATATCTTATCTGATGAGCAGCGTGAAGGCTATGGTGAAGGCTTTATCAGCTTGGACTTTTTAAAACAAAATTCAGATCGTACTGATCAGTACTTTTACGTATGCGGTCCGCGCCCGATGATGAAAGCGACACTTGGTTTCTTGAAAGAAATGGGAGTTGAGGATTCCTATATCATTAAAGAAGAGTTTTAAACTCCCAATTAAATCCACGATTTTCCTATATACAAAACAAGCATTATAGCTGGTTTTAAATATATGGGGTTCTTGAACACATTGCATTTATAAAAATATTCTGTTCGCAGGATAAAGGCCCGCCAGAGATATCATGCTTTTTTTAGACTTATGGATTAAGCCTAAAAACCATTGCTTGACTTTCATCTTTCGTCCTTTTTCTTGATAAAAAGGACGGAAAAATCAAGCATGAATGAATCTTGTTCAAGCTGATAATTTTAAGTTATAGTTTA
>CAZDWA010000038.1:0-21031 GCA_964509065.1 uncultured Lentimicrobiaceae bacterium | reverse complement strand
TGATTGTGCGGAGGTCCCATTCATTCATGCTTGATTTTTGCGTCCTTTTTATCAAAAAAAAGGACGAAAGACTTATATGTTTTGTGTGTGAGATTGTAATTTATATTAACCTATGAATCAATCTTATTTTAGTGTAATAGACTAATGATCATTCTATTAGGAGATTTTATTAGTAAGTTTCAAAAGTATTTATTATAAAATTAACTCATGAATAATTCAGGTTAGGCCTAGGTACCATAAACAAATACAGGTTTTAATCTCTTTGTGGTCTAAAACTTGCATTATTAAAGCTTATTATATTGATATTCAGCGGAACAATGTGTTATTAAAGGAAGTGGTTTAAAAACTTACGCTTGTAACTTTTCCTGTAACAGTAAAGGTTTTGCGCAGCGTACCACCCGAATATTCTCCTCCATGATATACTCCGTCAATTTCGGTGCCCGTGCTGCTTCCGCCTGTATACACAGAATATGTTTCTCCGCTTTGTAAATCTTCCGATGAAAAAATGATGGAAGAATAATTACGAATGGGTTTGAAAGTTACAATTTCAGCTCCGGAAGAATGTTGCAAATGAAATAATGTACTTGATGATAATGTTTGTCCTGAAGTAACTTTTAAACTGTTTTGTTCTGAAGTTAAATCGGGTGTTTGTATCAAGAATGAGTTGGGAGCGGAAATAATCATAAAACCTCCATGCATATTACAATGTCCATTAAAATCCAGACCTACTTCAGGCATATAAGGTGGTCCGTGAATGATTAATTCACCGCCTGTTATCAGCACATCCCCGTTACTGTCAATGCCGTCGCCACCGGTTGAATTGGTTACTATATATCCGGCATTAATTGTGAGCAAACTTCCGTCATTTGCTTCACCACCGAGACCAAAAGTAGAATTGAGGCAGTCGTCACTGGATTTGATATGCGTAACGCCTCCGTTAAAGGTAATAAATGGAGCTTCAATACCTTCGTATGAGTTAAGGATATTAAGCTTGCCATCGTTAATGTTAATTTCATTTTGAGCTTTTAAGCCATCATCGGAAGAACTGATTGTAATATCTCCACCATTAATAGTGATATTGTTTTTGGCTTTAATGGCTTTTGCTTCCGCATATTTTGCATTATACCATGAACCACTAATATAAAGTTTATCTCCGGTAGTGGTAATACTAACAATTGGTGAGCTTTCATCATCACCGATTATTAAGTCATTATCCGGTACGATACCTCGTCCTGCTGTACCCGAGCTATGGGTAGTCAATGTCCCGCCTAAGATGTACAAATCATTATCCGTTGAAATGCAATTTGCTTTATAAGATGACAGCTTTCCTTGCTCATCGGTATATACTGCTCCATTTCCGGTAGTGGTAATTGAAATATCTCCGTCGGATATGATTACATCTGCATCGGAAGAAATACCTTTTCCGGCTAAACCGGAGCTTTGGATTGTCAGATTTGCACCATTCACGTAAATATTATCTGATGATTTTATTGCTGTACAATAACTTGGGCTGTATCCGCTTCCGGATGGTTTAAGTACCGCATCTCCCGTAGTGATGATTGAAATATCCCCACCACTCAAGATGAGTGGCGCTTTATTTTTAATGCCTTTCGATTCGTTACCATTCATGTTGATGTGAATCGTTCCACCTGCTATAAGTATGCTGTCATTGCTGCATAAACCGTCTGAACCATCTTCGTTTAGTGTGACAGCTAATAGCCCGTCAAATATTTCTAACGGACCGTTATCGGCATCTATTCCATCACTTAAAGCAGTGACAGTAATATCTCCACCGTAAATTCGAACACCGTCTTTTCCATGGATTCCGTCTTTATTAGCGGATGATACGGTAATAATTCCTCCTTTAATTTCAATATCGTCATCACTGCAAATGGCATGTTTATCAAGCCCTATCCCGTTAATCACCAAGCTGCCTTCTCCTTCAAATACCATGCTTGCCTCACTGAATAATGCGCCTTTTTGGTCTTCCTCATTAGGAGATTCGGCATAAAGCTCCCCATCACTTAATGTATTTATTGTAGCAGTGGCTAAAATAATTGTAATCTTCTTTTTTGATTGTGCATTAATAGCCGGTCCTTCAGGATTTGTAATGGAAACCCCATCTAAAATTACATTATACTTTTTTTCCGAATAAATTTTAAAAGTTCCGTTATCGGTTTCTCCTTTTAGGTGGTAATTTATGTCTTTTGTTTCAGTTGTGGCATTTACTGTCACAAAACCACCTTCAGTTTGCACTTCTACGCCTTGAAATGCCAACGGATTTACCAAACGAGCCGTTTCGCCTTCATAAACAATTTGAATGGTTTCGGAATAAGGACCAAACGTAATGCTGTCCACATCACTCACGGCATAAGAAAAGGTATTTTCTCCAATCCGAAGATTCAGTAAACTGTTATTTTCCGTAAAATATAAGCTGTCAACAGCATTCACTTTTGCACCCAAACTGGATTTGTTTTTTAGATGAAGAAACATCAAATCTTCGTCTGCCTGAAGTGAAAACCAGCCTGTTATCAAGATTATGCTAAGTAAAAATTGTTTCATTGTTTGATAAATTTAGAAGTGAAACTTCCGGAACGTATAATGTATAAGCCGGGCTTGAGTTGCGTAACATCAATATACATATCGGCATCGGAATTTATGGTTACTGTGAGCACCAATAGCCCGTCAGCACGATAAATTTGAAGTAAATTATTGCTTAATTCAATCCCGGTAATTTTAAGTTTTTCTTTCACGGGATTTGGAAACGTCTTGAGGTCATTTGCATGTTTTTCATTCACACCTATGCTTTCGTCAAAATAAATCTTCTTTATTTCACTTATGCCGTAGGTTAAATTAGCTCCATCAACTAATTTTAAAATTAAATTGTCGGATTGAAAATGTAAATTTTGAACTGAACTTAATTGCTCATTATGTGTACTGCCGTTTTGCTGTTCAATGAATATTTTTTGTCCCATGACTGGATTGGCAAAAAACACAGAAAAGCAAATGAAGAGAAATGTATAAAAAAATGATTTCAACATAGTTTAAGTTTTTTATTATCGATTGATAAATTGTTATGTAATCAACTGGATATATGTAATTTATGCCGAATCACACAATAAATTGATACAATGAACATTGTTTTTATAAAGAACTACAACTCCGTAAAGAAAGACACGCATACTGATGGAAATATTCCTTCAAAGCACGATTAATTTTGATAATTGCAATCAAAAGTAGTTTTTTTTCGTTATACTTTTCAACTTTTTTGAATGTTTTATGTTTTTTATATAGCGATGATGCAACGAAAGGCAGGTATTTTTCTTCTTTATTTATGAAGGTATTCATTTAAAAAACAACATAAAACTCATCTCTTTTTGTGAGTTTTTAGCGATGTATTTGAAAAAAACTAATTTTGCTGCGTTTTTCATCACCTAAAAATAAGAGTAAATTTAATTAAATTATATCCATGTCCAAAAATTTAGTCATTGTAGAATCCCCAGCCAAAGCCAAAACCATTGAAGGGTTTTTAGGAAAAGAATTTGTTGTCAAATCGAGTTACGGTCATGTAATGGATTTGAACAAAACACAATTGGGGGTTGACATTGAAAACGGTTTTAAACCTGAATACGAAGTATCTCCCGATAAAAAGAAACTTGTTGCCGAATTAAAAAAGGCTGCAAAAACTGCGGAAACCATTTGGTTAGCTTCCGATGAAGACCGTGAAGGAGAGGCTATCTCTTGGCATTTATTCAACGCCCTCGATTTAAAAGAAGAAAACACCAAGCGTATTGTTTTTCACGAGATAACAAAGTCTGCCATTACCAAGGCAATTGAAAACCCACGTTCTATAGATCTTAATTTGGTGTCGGCCCAACAGGCACGCCGCGTACTCGATCGTTTGGTAGGTTATGAGCTTTCACCGCTTTTATGGAAAAAGGTAAAGCCATCCTTATCTGCCGGTCGTGTTCAATCAGTCGCCGTGCGTTTAATTGTGGAGCGTGAAGACGAAATACGTGAGTTTAACGCGGTTTCTTCATTTAGAGTTACAGCAGAATTTATTGCCGAAACTTCTTCCGGACAACATATTGTGGAGGCTGAGCTGCCGCAACGATTTGCCAAAGAGGAAGAGGCACTACATTATTTGCAATCCTGTGTAGGAGCTGATTATAATGTCAGTGCGATTGAGAAAAAGCCCGCAAAAAAATCACCTGCACCACCATTTATTACCTCTACCTTACAGCAAGAGGCAAGTAGAAAACTCGGTTTTTCGGTTGCAAACACCATGCGCGTGGCACAACAGCTCTATGAATCGGGTAAAATAACCTATATGCGTACCGACTCAGTAAATCTTTCCGAGCTCGCACTCAATATGGCAAAGCTGGAAATTACTGAAAGATACGGTAAAAATTATGTAAAAACCAGACGTTTTGTTACCAAAGCGAAGGGGGCTCAAGAGGCACACGAAGCCATTCGACCTACCTATATGAATCAGGCAGAGATTAATGGCACTGCGGATGAAAAGCGATTGTATGAGCTGATTTGGAAACGTACAATTGCTTCACAAATGGCAGAAGCACAGCTGGAGCGAACCACTGTAACAATTGATGTTTCAACAAATAACAGTCAGTTTGAAGCGAATGGTGAAGTTGTTTTGTTTGACGGATTTTTAAAGGTTTATTTTGAAGGAAGCGATGATGAGCAAATCGATGAAAACAAAAAACTGCTTCCACCCTTGAAGCAGAATCAGCAACTTGCACTTAAAGAAATGGCTGCAACCGAACGCTTTACACGTATGCCGCCAAGATATTCCGAAGCCAGCTTGGTAAAGAAAATGGAAGAGCTTGGTATTGGACGCCCCTCCACCTATGCACCTACCATTTCAACTATTCTAAAACGAGAATATGTTGTAAAAGAAAATCGCTCGGGCGAAAAACGTGCGTATCGTCAGCTGAAATTTAATGGAAAACAAGTCAAAGACAAAACATTAAGCGAAACCGTAGGCTATGAAAAAGCAAAGCTTTTCCCTACCGATATCGGTACCTTGGTAAATAGATTCTTATTGCAGCATTTTGAAAATATCATTGATTATCACTTTACTGCCAATGTTGAAAAAGAATTTGATGAAATAGCAGACGGTAAAAAGGTATGGAATAAAATGATTGGAGAATTTTACGAATCTTTTCATCAAACCATCGTCGATACCACTGAGAATGCCGGTAAGTTTTCCGGTGAAAAACTTTTGGGTGTTGAACCTGCAAGCGGTAAAAATGTATTTGTAAAAGTAGGTCGTTACGGTCCTATGGTGCAAATCGGAGATACAGAATCTACTGAAAAACCTCGCTTTGCCGGTTTAAGAAAAGACCAAAGCATGGAAACGATTAGCCTTGAAGAAGCCTTAAAATTATTTGAGTTTCCACGTGTGCTGGGCGAATACGAAAGCCATGAAGTAAGTGTTGCCATCGGACGCTTTGGACCATATGTAAAATGTGACAACAAGTTTTACAGCCTTCAAAAAACAGATGACCCCAACAGCATAGAACTTGATCGGGCTATTGAACTTATTGTAGCAAAGCGCACACGCGAAGCAAACAATCTGATTCAAGAATTTGATGCCGAACCGGACTTAAAAGTCTTGAACGGACGTTACGGACCTTATATCAGTTATAAGAAAAAGAATTATAAAATTCCTAAAGATAAAGATCCGTCCACACTGAGTTTGGAAGACTGTATGGCGATTATTGCAGACCCTGAAAACACCCCCAAAAAGCGATTCGTGCGAAAAAAATCCGGCTAGCAGATAAGTTTTGATTAATTTCGCGTTTTCAACTGCTTTTTTCTGATGGTAGAGATTAGTTTATTTCTAGAACCTGTTGCTGTAAAAAGCCTTGAGCTGTTTGGACGACCCGGGCAGCAAAGAATGCTTGACAGCATGTTAATATATACCGAAAAAGAAAAATTCCCCTCACTGGATGGGGTGCGGATTGCCTTGTTAGGTGTTGCCGAAGAACGGAATGCCATCAGAAATGAAGGCTGCATGCTTGGACCTA
Source organism: uncultured Lentimicrobiaceae bacterium (assembly GCA_964509065.1). Lineage (GTDB taxonomy): Bacteria > Bacteroidota > Bacteroidia > Bacteroidales > F082 > JALNZU01. The sequence continues at coordinate 14,981 of CAZDWA010000038.1, read as the reverse complement.
AATATATTCGCAAATCATTTTATACGCTTTTTTCGCATTGGCCCGATTTAAAAATCGCAGACCTGGGTGATATTCGTCCCGGACATGCCATAAATGATACCTATTTTGCGTTATCACAAGTAGTTGAAGCCCTAATCCAACAGCGTATTATCCCAATAGTGATGGGTGGCAGTCAAGATTTGACCTATGCATTATATCAGGCATACGAAAACACAGGTCAACTGGTAAATATCTTATCAATAGATTCGATTTTTGATTTGGGTGAACACGAAGATGATTTTCATTCTCAAGCATATTTAAGCCGGATGATAATGCATCAGCCAAACTATTTATTTAATTTCACAAATTTAGGCTATCAAACACATTATGTGGATCATATGGCTGTAGATTTGATGAAAAACCTCTTGTTTGATGCATGGCGCTTAGGGCTTGTGCGCTCAAATATGGAAGAGAGTGAGCCTGCATTGCGCAATGCCGATATTGTATCATTCGATATAGGAGCGATACGCGCTGCGGATGCTCCCGGAAACGGAAATGCAGGACCAAATGGTTTTACCGGTGATGAAGCTTGCAGGCTTGCCCGTTATGCCGGATTAAGTGATAAAGTAAGTTGCTTCGGTTTGTTTGAGTTTAATCCCTCATACGACAGAAATAATATCACCGCCGACTTGGCTGCGCAAATTATATGGTATTTTATCGAAGGGGTGGCAAAACGAGCATATGATATACCTACACATGCCGAAAACGGCTTTACACGCTATATCGTACAAATTGAAGGGCAAGAAGAAGATTTGGTGTTTCTAAAAAGCAAGAAAACAGCTCGCTGGTGGATTGACTTAAGTTTTGGCAAAGATGATCGTAAAAAGTTTGAACGTCACCATTTTGTGCCATGCTCGCGTAAAGATTATGAGCTTGCTCTGAGCGATGAAATACCGGATAGATGGTGGCAGTTTTTCCAAAAGCTTATGTAAGGGTATAAGCGACTTGCGAACATTAAATTTTTTTTCATCTCATCACATGAAAACTCCTTTTAAAGGATTTTGCCCACCTTTTACTGTTTTCTTTGGTCTTAATTCGCGGCTTTGTTTAATTTTAGTGCCGTAATTAAACTTATTATGGCATGAAAAGAACTTCAATCTACATTTTATTCTTCTTTATTTTAGGAAAAGTCGGCTTTTCTCAAGTAGAAAAGGGCGATCCATGGTTTGGCGAAAGCTGCACCAGTATATTAGTTGGAAAAAAAGCTTCTACGGATGGCTCAGTGATTACCTCGCACACTTGTGACGGAAATTATCGTACATGGTTGCGTATTGAACCGGCAGCAATTTATGATGATACAGCGACTCATAAGGTGTATAAGGGAAGCATGCATACCGAAACTCCTTGGGATACTCGCAGCCTTAAATATGCCGGAAGTATTCCTCAAGTGAAACAAACCTATGCATACTTAAATACTTCCTACCCCAGCATGAATGAAAAGCAGTTGGCGATTGGAGAAACCACTTTTGTAGGACCGGATACCTTGGTGAATAAGAATGGGATGTTCCTGATTGAAGAATTACAGCGTCTTGCGCTGCAGCGATGCGACAATGCACGTGATGCCATTCGGCTTATCGGGGATTTGATTAAAGAATACGGGTATGGCGATTGGGGTGAATGCCTTACCATTGCCGATAAACATGAAGTTTGGCAGATGGAGATATTAGGCGAAGGACCTGCACGTGTCGGAGGGGTATGGGCTGCACAACGCATACCGGATAATCATGTGGGAATCTCGGCAAATATTGCACGCATTGCTCAAATAGATCGTTCAAAACCGGATTATTTTATGGCATCCGACAATGTGGAAGAAGTTGCTTTGGAATTAGGTCTTTGGGATGGAAAGGAACCGTTTAAATTTTGGAAAGCCTATGCAAATCAAGAAAAACCATATAAAATCAGAGAGTTTTTTGTTTTGAACGCCCTTGCACCTTCCTTGGGCTTGACAATGGATATGGAAGAACTTCCATTTTCAGTGAAGCCGGATGAAAAAGTAAGCCCGCAAAGAGTAATGGAGCTGTATCGCGAAACCTATGAGGGAACACAATATGATATGACCCAAAATGTGCGTTATGTAAAGCCAAGGCTTGACGAAAACCGTAAACCCATTGGAAGCGATACATTAATCAGCCCGGTGGCAAATCCTTGGTTGACGCATGATATGCGAAACACCTTGAACTTTATTGCCGATGGCACAGTTGAGTTTCAGCGTACCGTTGCAGTGGCTTGGTGTTCTTATTCACACATCATGCAGTTAAGGGATTGGCTGCCTGATGAAATTGGCGGATTGTCGTGGTTTTCTTTCGATAATCCTGCCGAAAGCCCGCGTATCCCAATTTTTATGGGTGCCACCGAGCTTCCCGAAGGATTTGAATACTGCGGTCAAAAACGATACAGAGAAGATGCAGCCATTTGGAATTATCGAAAAGCCAATAAGTTGGCAACAGTAAGCTGGGGAAAAACCAGTGAAATAATTCAAGAAAATGTACAGCATTTTGAAACAAAAGCATTTGACGAATTACCTAAGCTGGAGCGTGAAATTCAAGAGCTTTTAAAAGCCGGAAACAACAAAGAAGCACAACGAAAATTGAATGAATATACAAACAGCTTTTATGGTGCTACCGTGCTTCGTTGGAAAAAGCTGGAACACCGTTTTTGGGAAATGTTTGGCAGAGGATTTTAAACAGCGGCTGATTTTGTATCAAGGCGCGCAGAAAACCTTACTTTTGCATAAAAGTGCAACTTATGGATGCAGGATTACAAGGTTTTCTCGAAAACATCAAACTTGAGGCACGTTGTCTGACAGCTGTTGATGAGCCGGCAAAAAACACTTTTGTACTTAGTTTTACACGAGATTTTGAATTTTTGCCCGGTCAAGTGGTGGCTGTAACGACTAATTTGGCAATTCCGCCGCGCTTGTACAGTATTTGCAGTGGAACGGATGATGAGGAAATCAGCATACTTTTTACCCTTAAATCGGATGGGCTGCTTACGCCCGAACTCGCAAAACTCAAGGTCGGAGATACATTCTTTGTGTCATCGGCTTTTGGAGCATTTTTAGGTGACGAACAAGCGGCATGGTGGATTGCAGCCGGAACAGGTATTGCACCCTACCGTTCGATGTGGCGCTCCGGATTAGGACAAAATAAAAAGCTGATTCATGGAGGAAGAAAAGCAGATAGCTTTTATTTTGCTGAAGAATTTATCCCTGCCTTTGGAGATAATTATATTCGATGCAGCTCTCAAGAAAAGATGGAAAGCATATATTCGGGGAGATTGACCCAATGGTTGAAGGAACAGCAAAATATCCCACAAGACATTTACTATTTCTTGTGTGGAAGTGCCGAAATGGTGGTAGAAGTAAGAGATATATTGATAAATAAAGGGATATCTATTGACAAAATCATGTCCGAGATTTACTTTTGAATTGTAAAATCATGAAAAAACCGTCTTTATTTGGAAAAACATTGAGTGAGCTGCAGCAAATCGTAAGCGAGTTGGGGCAGCCTCAATATATTGCAAAGCAGTTAGCAGATTGGCTATATAAAAAACATAGTACAAGTTTTGAAGAAATGACAAATTTGTCTTTGCATCTACGTGAATTATTAGCCGAAAACTATTGCTTGGATGTGGTTGAATCCACTAATGTGCAAACATCTGTTGACGGAACGAAAAAATATTTGTTTCCTGCCGGCGGACATAAATTCATCGAAGCAGCCTATATCCCTGAAGGCGAAAGAGCAACCTTATGTGTTTCTTCACAGGTAGGCTGTAAAATGGGCTGTTTGTTTTGTATGACCGGAAAACAAGGCTTTCAAGGGCATTTGACAGCCGGAGAAATCATTAATCAAGTGCGTAGCTTGCCCGAGCGTGAAAAGCTGACAAATATCGTGTATATGGGAATGGGTGAGCCTTTCGATAATTTGGATGCCGTAATGAAAAGCTGTGAAATTTTTACCGCAGATTGGGGATATGCTTGGAGCCCCAAAAGAATTACTGTTTCCACGATTGGAATTATTCCGGCAATCCGTGAATTTTTGGAAAACTCATCCTGCCATTTGGCAATCAGCATGCACAATCCGTTTCACGAAGAACGGAAAAAATTAATGCCCATCGAAAATGTGTATCCCATTGCATCGGTCATTGACTTGTTGCGAAGCTATACTATTGGAAGACAGCGCCGTATCTCATTTGAATATATTATGTTCAAAGGGCTCAACGATACGCCTGCACATGTGAAAGAGATTTCTCGCTTACTTCATGGATTGCGATGCAGGATGAATTTAATCCGATTTCATCCCATACCGGACACTCCGCTTGAAAGCTCTTCGGAAGAAACGATTCAACAATTTAGGGAAGCCTTGCTTAAGAAAGGGATACGAACCACGGTAAGGGCTTCAAGAGGTGAAGATATTTATGCTGCCTGCGGACTTCTTTCAACCAAAGAATTGGTGAAAATGCAGGCTCCTGATTTTTAATAAAACCATTCAAACAAATATAAAGTGAGCTATAAACCTAATTTTACAAAAAGTTTTGCCAGCGACAATTGGTCAGGCGTTGCCCCTGAAATAATGGATGCGCTGATAGCAATTAATCAAGCACATCACCCTTCTTATGGCGAAAATGATGAGCTGGAAGCCTATGTGCAGCAAGTATTTAAAAGACATTTTGGCGAGGATAGCCAAACATTTTTTGTTTACAATGGTACCGGCGCCAATGTATTGGGAGTTCAGCAATTATTGCGTTCTTGGCAGGCGGTGGTGACGCCACGCTCGGCACATATGAACGAAGATGAAGGCGGAGCTCCCGAAAAGTTTACCGGCAGCAAGCTGCTTACAGTAGAATGTGCCGATGGAAAAATACGCCCCGAACAAGTAGAGCCGTTTTTGCAAAGTTTTGGCTTTCAGCATCATGTGCAGCCGAAGATAATCAGCATTTCACAAGTGTCGGAAAAAGGAACACTTTACAGCCTTGAGGAAATTAAAGCATTAGCAGATTTTGCGCATGCCAATGATATGTATTTGCATATGGATGGAGCGCGTATTGCAAATGCTGCCGTGGCTTTAAATTGCAGTTTCAAGCAAATGGTAACCGATAGCGGAGTGGATGTATTATCATTTGGAGGCACAAAAAATGGCTTGATGTTTGGCGAAGCAGTCGTCTTTTTACATGCTGAATTAGCCAAAGGATTTGAGTATAATCGAAAACAAGGCATGCAACTCGCTAGTAAACTGCGTTTTATATTGGCACAGTTTCAAGTGTATTTAGAACAAGAAGTATGGAAGAAAAATGCCGAAAAAGCAAATTCTATGGCTGTGTTATTAGGCGAAAAACTTGCAAAAGTTCCGGGTATTAAACTCAGTCATTCGGTACAGGCAAACGGGGTTTTTGCTATTTTGCCTGAACAAATGATTGCAAAACTTCAAAAACAATATTTTTTCCATGTTTGGGATGAATCCAAACACGAAGTGCGACTGATGTGCTCCTTCGACACTACAGCCGATGATGTGGAAGACTTTGTAAATGCTGCAAGTGCAATTAGTAAGGAATTAAACTTCTAGATAATTTGGAACATTAATGACTGCTTTTAATCGATTTATATTTAATTGTCCACAATGTTCTGCGCAGCTATGCGGCAAACGCCTGAAAACGGATGCTGCATATTTTACCGAATTGTATTCTGATGGTAAGATGATAAGTGAAGGCATTGTTTTTACGGATTTTCAAGCAGTTGTGTGCCCGTCTTGTGCCCATGCATTTTGGTTGGAAAACAAAAAAACCGAACTTCAGGACACGGAAGTGGCTGATTATTTGGTGTATCCTTTTCAAACTTGGTATTTATTCGGTCTTGACAGAAATAAAACGGAAGGTATAAGGGCGATGATAACACGCTTACAGATGTTAGTAAATATTTTGAAACCTTATACCAATGAGCAGGAGCTGTATCTGCGTAAATTATTGCTATGGGCATATAATGATTTGGTTCGTATTGACGAAGAATATGCGCCTTCATTCTTTAAGCAGCCCTTATCTTATTTATCCGAAAAGCGTAAAAGACGAAAAAACTTCAAAGAGTTTAAAGCTTATCGCCAAGAATATGTGGCAAATATCAGCAGGCTCATCGAGCTGTTACGTATAGATGAAGACAAGGCAGCCAATATCGCGTTTATAGCTGAACTTTATCGTGAAAAAGGCAAGTTTGCCAAATGTGTGGAGATTCTTGATAAAGTGATGGTATCTACCCACTATTTATCTGAAATTCACGAACGTGCTTTAAAAGAAAATGCATTGGTTTTTAAAGTTGCCGGATGAGTTGTACCACAGTAAAATCCATCTGACTCGGCTTGCGTTTTTTGTGTAAATACCGGGATGTATGAATTTTGATTTGGCTTAAAACTGTCCATTACAAAGCCTTTTTATATATTCGCTTCAAAATGATTCGATGCCTAATTTATAATAATGAATTTTAATCGTTTACTCGAAAAGTTTTTTGCTTGGCGCATTCGCTATATATCTGACAGACAGTATATTTATATACTTAGTGTGATCGTTGGTATTGCTGCGGGTATATCTGCCATTATTATTAAAAACTCGGCTCATTTTATTCAGCAACTACTAACTCAAAGTTTTACAAGTTATTATGTAAACTATTTATATTTTTTATATCCTGCTGTGGGCATCTTACTTGCGGTGTTATTTATGCGATACATCATTAAGCAAGAGCCCGGTCACGGTATTCCCGGCGTACTTTATGCCATCAGCCGAAAAAAAGGATTAATTGAATTTCATAATACATTTTCTGCCATTATTACCAGTGCATTAACTGTTGGTTTTGGCGGCTCGGTGGGGCTGGAAGGTCCTACTGTTTCTACCGGCGCTGCGGTGGGCTCAAATATTGGTCAGTTTTTGCGCCTTAATCATCGACAGATTGTGCTCATGATTGGACTGGCAAGTGCAGCAGCAGTAGCCTCTATCTTTCAGGCACCTATTGCAGCAATTGTGTTTGCACTCGAAGTAATCATGATTGATTTAACGGCTGCATCATTGGTCCCATTGCTTATTGCTACCGTAACAGCTGTTTTAACATCCTATTTTGTTCTCGGGCAAGCGGTGATGTATCCGGTAACCATGCCTGCATCTTTTGACCCCGCCAACACCGTTTTTTATATTGGACTCGGGCTGTTGGCCGGATTGCTTTCAGCCTATTTTACAAAGGTATTTATTAGCATAGAGTCGTATTTTGAAAAGAAGTATACAAATTGGGTGAAGCGATTTGGCATTAGCGTATTGTTGTTGGGCGTGCTCATCTTTTTGTTTCCCTCACTTTATGGTGAAGGTTATGAGGCAATTAACCAAAGTCTTCGCGGCGATTTAAGTCCTTTATACAACCACAGTATTTTCTTTGCTTTTAAAGATAATATATGGGTGATTTTTGCTCTTTTCGTTGCGGTGCTGCTGATGAAGGTCTTTGCTACCTCTTTCACCTTTACTGCAGGAGGAGTAGGAGGGGTTTTTGCTCCGGCTTTATTTATGGGTGCGTTTTTAGGACTGTTTTATGCCAGCTCAATAAATGAATTTGGCATAGCCAGCCTACATACAAGTAAGTTTGTGGTGGTAGGTATGTCGGGTATGATTGCAGGAATATTGCATGCACCACTCACCGGAATATTTTTGATTGCAGAAATTACCGGAGGTTATAGCTTATTTATTCCTCTGATGATTGTTTCCACTATTTCATTTGCAACGGTTAAAGTGTTCACTCCCAACTCGATTTATACACATCAGTTGGCAAATCGTCGCGAATTGGTGACCCACAACAAAGACCAAAGCGTATTGGATATGATGGAGGTAAATCACCTGATAGAAAATGATTTCCATAGGGTATTACCACGCCAAACTTTGGCTGAATTAGTTCAGGTTATTAGCCAATCGAAGCGAAATATATTCCCTGTGGTAAATGAAGAAGGTATTTTTAAAGGTCATATATTGCTTGATGATATTCGAACTATAATGTTTGATACATCCTTGTATTCCAAGTCATTGGAAAATATCATGGTATTTCCGGATGATGTCATTCATCCTGATGACCCGATGGATATGGTGGCCGAAAAATTTCAAGATTCGGGGAAATACAATATTGTAGTATTAGAAAACGGAAAATATATGGGATATATATCTCGTGCCAATGTGTTTGCTACCTATCGCAAAAAATTAAGCGAGCTGTCGTTGCCTTAGGTTTTTGATTCATAAGCCTGATTCCAACTATATAAATTGGCATAATGAATATGTTTTTAAAGGCTAGTTATTAAAGTCAAAGTGGCAATTTAATTATGCAATCTAAAATGAAATACAAATGAATTCCATACAACTTCAACACTATTTTAAGCGTATAAAAATCAAATTTCCGCTGGAAATCAATTTGCAAGCGCTTGCATTAATTCAAGAGCAACATGCACGAAGTATTCCATTCGAGAATCTGAATCCCTTGCTGGATTTACCGGTTTTATTGGATACCGATACACTTTACAATAAAATGGTAATAGAAAAGCGGGGAGGTTATTGTTATGAACAAAATGTATTGTTTCTCGCAGTATTGAAAGCGCTGGGATATAAGGCACGCGGTTTAATGGGAAGGGTGAATGAGAAACAAAAAGGCTTTTTGCGGCGTACCCATATGCTTGTTTTAATTGAAATTGATGAGCGTTTTTATATTTCAGATGTGGGTTTTGGCAGTGATGCAGCTTGTGTACCGCTTCTTTTGGAGACGGAAATTGAACAGAAAACACCAGCAGGAAACTATCGCTTTTTAACGGATGAAAAATGCGGTTATATATTGCAGGACGACTTCAACGGAAAATGGCGCAGTTTATATTGTTTTGATTTGGTGGAGCAACAGCATGAAGATTTTGAGGTTGGAAATTGGTATACCTCCACACATCCGAGTGTGCATTTTCGTACAGATTTACTGGTTTCCATTAAAGCGGATGACCGCCGTTATACATTGGTTAACAATATATTATATACGTATATCCCGGGTAGCGAAACAGAAAAGCGTGAGCTGCTCAATCTAAATGAAATGCGGAATGTTTTGACCGATGTTTTTGGGATTAATTTGATTGGACTTCCGGGATTGGATATCAAACTGAAAGAGCTTTTGATGAGGCCAGCAAATGATTGATTTGACTGATTTGAGCATAAAAAAACCGTTTTGCAATTCACAAAACGGTTTTTTTTGCTTTTATAGCTTGAATTTATTTTCCAAGCCAAGAATTGTACATCCACAAGGTTTTTTCTTGTGAACCAATATAATCGCTCATCAGTGCCACTGTGCCTTCATCGTCGGCATCACCGGCAATCTCAATGATTTCACGTTCAAAAGCGATTAAAGTTTGTAATCCTTCTACCAAATGCTCTATGGCAGGGCGGGCTTTGGTTACATCCTTTACTTCTTTGATTGTGCTTACTTTCAAATAATCGCTATATGCATGAGTGGGAAACTGATCCAACATAAGTACACGCTCAGCAATCTCATCAATCTGATCGGCTAACTCATCATAAATATCTTCGAATTTTTCATGCAGAACAAAAAAGCCTTCGCCTTTAATATTCCAATGAAATCCGCGCAGATTCATATAGAAAACTGAGAAGTTTGCCAATAGTTCGTTTAATTTTTCAATAGTTTTTTGTGATTTGGCTTTGTCTAAACCAACTGAATTTTTTGACATGATTTACAAATTTAAAATGTGTTTAAAAAAGGCAGTTGCAAAGAACAACTGCCTTTAAATTTTTTAATCCGAAATTAGATATTTTTCTTTGCCAGATAGAAGTCGATCATTTCGTAATCTGATTTGATACGCTCTTCCATTTCGGGAACTGTTTTTGGTGGGGGTACAATTGCTTTGTCTCCCGGTCTCCAGTTCAGCGGTAAAGCAACTTTGTGCTTATCAGCTGCTTGTAATGCTTGGAGTGCACGAACAATCTCATCCATATTACGACCAACATCTAGCGGGTAGTACATAATCAAACGGATTTTACCGTTGGGATCGATGAAGAATACGGCGCGTACAGCTGCTGTTTCACTTTCACCCGGTTGCAACATACCATACAACTTGGATACTTTCATATCAATGTCGGCAATAATGGGGAATTTCATTAAAATACCCATTTTTTCCTTTACATTGGCTACCCAAGCAATATGTGAGTGGATGCTGTCGATACTGAGTCCGATTAATTTGGTATCCATCTTGGCAAAATCATCTTCCAGTTCTGCAAAACCGGTCATTTCGGTTGTACAAACCGGAGTAAAGTCTGCCGGATGTGAGAATAAAATTGTCCAGCTTCCTTTGATAAATTCTGAAAACTGGAGTTGTCCTTGAGTGGTCATCGCCGAAAAATCAGGAGCCATATCTCCGATTCTGGGCATTACATTCATTTCTTGTTCCATATTTTTAAAAGGTTTAAATTGTTAAATATTAGTTAATCTGTTTTGCAAAGATACATTAGATATTATATTTGTCAAATCAATAATTCTTAAAGTACCATAAATTTTATCTATAACTACGATGTTAACTTTAATACAGCTTGAATATATAGTCGCAATTGACACCTATCGAAGTTTCGGTAAGGCTGCAGCACATTGTTTTGTAACTCAACCTACTCTGAGTATGCAGTTGAAGAAATTGGAAGATGATTTGGGCATAAAAATATTTGACCGAAGCAAACAACCTGTTTTACCTACTGAGCTTGGTGTGGAAATTATTTCCCAAGCGCGTAAAGTTTTAGCCGAGGCAGGACGTATTAAAGAAATGGTTACTCATGCACGCGGCGAAGTGGCAGGTCAGTTAAATTTAGGTATAATTCCCACTTTGGGTCCGTATTTGTTGCCATTATTTGCCGGAAACCTGAAAAAGAAATACGCAAAAGTAGATTTATTTATCGAAGAGCTTGTGACCGAACAAATTGCTGAAAAGTTAAAAAACGGTTTACTCGATGCCGGTATTTTTGTGACACCTTATGAAGATGCGGCAATTATTGAACGTCCTTTGTTTTATGAGGAAATGCTTGTTTATGCCCATGAATCACATCCGGTATTGCGAAAAAACACCATTAAAGTTCCGGATTTACAACTCCCTGATATCTGGCTGTTGAATGACGGGCATTGTTTTCGTAGTCAGGTAGTTAACCTATGTGATATACAGCCTGACAGTCGTCAGGAGTTGCCATTTCAGCTGGAAGGCGGCTCCTTGGAAACTTTAATGCGTATTATTCGCCGCGAAGGAGGGTTTACGGTAATTCCCGAACTGGCAGTAGATGATTTAAGCGGTGACGAATTGGATAATGTAGTGCGTTTCGAAGGCATTAAGCCTCTGCGGGAAGTGAGTTTATGCTATTCGCGAAATTATTTAAAACAAAACTTATTGAATTTGCTGGAAGAAGAAATTAAAGCCGCAATACATCCTTCCATGTTGGATGCATCGAGAGGTGAATTGGTACATTGGAAATAGAAGCTTATAGCTTAATCAATTTTACTGCTTGACGAATCGTATTATCAATACTTAGTTGTAATAGATAAAATCCGGATTTAAGAGCTTGGGTATCAAGCTGAATCAGCTGTTGCCCCATATCCACATAGTTTACTTGAGCCGAAACCAAATTTCCGGCAATATCATAAAACTTCAAATTCATCATTCCCGATTTGGGTATTGAACATTCAAGTTGTGCATTGTCTTTAACCGGATTTGGAAATACCGAAGCATAAAAACCTTGTATAAAACGTTCTTGCTCACCAAGATATTTATCAACGTAAATATTCATGGTAACCGGAAGGTGGTCAGATACCATATATAAAGCATCCGCAATTTGTTGAGAAACAATTTCATTTTGCGGCGAACCGTTAATAGTGCCTTTGTATCGCTGTCCGTCCTGCCCAAATGCTTTATAACTATCCATGATATAGCGCATTGATTTTGTTCCGAAACGAATTTCATCCGAAATCATGATAAAGTCAAAACGGTCGTCCATTCCTCCGCCAACTTTACATCCTCCGGATGCCGTATGCGTTGCTTGGGTGTGTATGCCGGAATAAAAAGGATTATTATGCCAATTTCCTATTTGTCCGATTGGATCAAAAAAGCGCATTTGCGGATTTTCATAATTTAACAACAACTGAAAACCGACTCCTAAGCCGGTATAGAAGTTAAAATCTCCCATAAACAGCACATTCGTATGCGCATATCGAGTTTCTAAAAAACGCAATGTGTTTTCAACCATTATCTTACGCGTGTTTTCCTCACTACTGCTGTTTCCGGCTTTCAAATGCCCCACCACACACACTAAAAATGCGGTATCACCATCGGCTAAATCGTCTGATTTATAGTATAATTCATACACATCAATGTCACGAATATAGGTTTGAGCTGTATATTGTGCCTTGAGTTTCAGCTTGTTAGAATTATAATACAGCATATTTACGATATTGGAATTACTCAAATTACTTGAAGCAGCCCGTTGAAATTGCTTGGATGGCATTACTTCTTGTACTTTATTCAATAAATGATCATGAATCACATGGTTTTTTGATAACTCATTAACCGTAAATATATCGGGTTGCACTTCATTTAATATGAGTTGTAAATGAGGGTCTTTCATTTCCAAGCTGTTGTTGCTGTTGTTACAAAAGCTGGTAATTTCACCATAATACAACAAATTATATTGCATGACCGTAAGTGTATCTTGACTAAAAAGTGACAGCCCAAGTAAAAGCAGTAAAGTTATTCCGGTAAATCGCATCATAAATCAGTAAAAGTCAGAAACAAATATAGTATTTTGTTTAAAGCACTTGACTTTTATTCGAATTACTCATTAATTTGTGAAAAAATAACAAACATTCGCTTTTGTGGAACTTCTACAAAACCTCATCGGACTTTTTTATCCTAAGCTGTGTCCGGCTTGTGGTTCATTGCTTAATAAGGATGAAGATGTCATTTGTTTGACATGCAATTTTATGATGTCAAAAACAGCTTATGAACGCATAGCGGATAATCCTGTTGCCCGTATTTTTTGGGGAAGAATACCCTTTCAGTTTGTCAGTTCTTCTTACTTTTTTGCCAAAGGCGGGCGTATTCAGGCATTAATACATGAGTTGAAGTATAAATCGAACAGGGAAGCAGGCTTGTTTTTAGGGCGTCAGTTAGCCGCTGACATCCAAAAGGCAGGCTTATCGGATGGCGTTCATTTTTTGGTCCCGGTTCCTTTACACCCCAAAAAACTTCGCGCTAGAGGTTATAATCAAAGTGATATTTTAGCTCAGGGAATGGCGGAAGTGCTTCAAATTCCTGTGGTATCGGATAATTTGGTGAGGGTGATTGCTTCTTCAAGCCAAACCCGCAAAACACGTGATGAACGCTGGGAAAACGTGAAAAATATTTTTGAAATAAAGCGATCCAAACAATTTGAAGGCAAACACATACTGCTTGTCGATGATGTGATTACCACCGGCAGTACCATCGAAGCCTGTGCAGAAGTGCTGATGCAAATTCCTAATATCAAACTAAGTGTGGCTACAGCGGCCTGCGCAGTGAATTGATGCGGGGTTTATATTATAATTCCCTAGCGAAAGGCAAGTGTATCAGCCATTAGCTATTAAAACAAAACCCATTTAATAAAAGGCATATTTGATTTTGGTTACACTGGAGCCAAGGCCTAAAAAAACGAAAGAAACATTTTTTAGCAAGGTACAGACAGATAATCCGGCATAAAAAACTAACTTTGAAAGTTGAATAAATTGCAAGAAGAAAAATGAAACTATACACAATATTAGAGCAACAACTCAAAAAAGAGCCCAACTTTGTAACAGATAACGGAGAACTTAAAAAATGGGTGGTGCTGAACAAAGCACAGAATTTTGATGAGGAACTTATCGAATTACTGTTAAAAGAACCTACTATTAAAGAAATATTTTTTAAAGAAATTGCAGGAGTTACAGTGTTTAACCAAAATTTGTTTATACAATTTTTGGAACAGAAAAACTACCTGAATGACAGTTACACCCAATACAAAAATAAAATAGGTTTAACCATTGACGGCAAATATCTGAAACAACGTAACGAAGTAGCTTTGGTATGGCCCTTTAAAGACTGTATTTTAGAAGGCGGACAAAGCCGTGAAGAAGACAAACGGGAAGAAATTTTCTTTAATGAAATACTTGCACAGGACGAAATTACCCAACTTTTAGAGCCTAAGGTTTTGACCAATGCCAAGGTTTATGATAAAGATGGCGAACATGCTTTTAAACAGTTTAACCGTAACGAAGAAGGAACCATTACAGACAATTTGATTTTAAAAGGAAACAATCTTTTAGCCTTACATTCTTTAAAAAAAGAATTTGCCGGAAAAGTAAAACTGATTTACATAGATCCGCCGTATAATACAGGAGGCGATAATAATATTTTCTCATATAATAATACGTTCAACCATTCTACTTGGTTGACTTTTATGAAAAATAGACTTGTTGAAGCTCGTATTTTTTTGAAAAATGATGGATTTATAACGATAGCCATAGACCACAATGAACTCTACTATTTGGGAGCATTAGCAGATGAAGTATTTGGTCGTGAAAATAGAATTGCAATAGTTACAGTAGTTCACAATCCCAAAGGAAGAAATCAAGCTAAATTCTTTTCAGAAAACAGTGAATACCTTTTAGTCTATTCAAAAGATATTCATCAAGCTAATTTTAATAATGTAGCTATAGATGAAAATGTTTTAGCCAGCTTTAACTTAGAAGACAAGAAAGGTAAATTTCGATATGAACCATTTATACGCGCAAGAACTGTTTGGTCAAGACAAAATCGTCCCAAAAATTGGTATCCACTATACGTAAGTAAAGATTTAACCTGTTTAATTCACAAACCTACAATTTTCTTTCTAATCATCCCATTTTC